>NZ_JABWDV010000084.1 GCF_013362995.1 Streptomyces sp. TRM64462
CGCGCCCCGGCCCCCGCCCGTGCCGTCGACGCCCTCCGTGATCCCGTACAGGAACCGCGACGCCCGCGACAGCACCGCGTCCGGCCGGTGCCCCTCCGCCGCGTACGCCCGCAGCGCGATCCGGAGCTGGCCCATCAGCCCGGCCGCCCGCACGTCGTGCCCCTGCACGTCCCCGATGACGAACGCGACCCGGCCGCCCGGGAGCTGGATCATGTCGTACCAGTCGCCGCCCACCTGGAGCCCGCCGCCCGTCGGCACGTACCGCGCGGCCACGTCCATGCCCGGGACCGCCGGCCCCAGCACCGGCATCATCGCCCGTTGGAGGCCCAGCGACAGCTCCCGCTCCGACTCCGCGACGCCCGCCCTGGCCAGCGCCTGCGCCAGCATCCGCGCGACCGTCGTCAGCACCGACCGCTCGTCCGGCGTGAACCCGACCCGGTACTTGAACGCCGCCATCCACGCGCCCATCGTCCGGCCTGCGACGATCAGCGGCAGGAACGCCCACGACTCCCGCTCGAAGCGCTGCGCCAGCGGCCACGTCGCCGGGTAGCGCTCCCGGTAGTCCTCCGGCGTCGGCAGATAGATCGCCCGGCCCGTACGGACCACCTCGGCGGCCGGGTAGTCCGTGTCCAGCGGCATCTCCGTGAAGGGGCCCTCGTCGCCCACGCTGTGCCCGTGGTGCCCGATGATCGTCAGCCGGTCGCCCGACACCCCGAACACCGCGAGCCCGTCCGGCGAGAACCCGGGCATCGACAGCGACGCCGCGACCCGCAGCACCTCGGCCGTCGACCGCGCCTCCGCCAGCGCCCGCCCCGCGTCCAGCAGGAACGCCTCGCGCGACCGCCGCCAGTCGCCCGTCACCGGCGTCCGCGCCGCCGCGGCCGGCTCCTGCTCGGCGACCTCCTGGAGCGTCCCGACCAGCCGGAAGGCGTCACCGTCGACGGTCGGCCTGCAGCGGGTCCGTACGGTTCGCAGCACCCGGCCGCTGTCGTCCATCACCCGCAGCCGGGCCTCGGCCAGGGTGCCCTCGGCGACCGCCAGGTTCACGACCCCGTCGATCTCGTTCCAGTCGACGGGGTGGAAGCGGGAGCGCGCGGCGCGCTCCGTCAGCTCCACGGGCTCGGCGGGCAGGCCCAGCAGCCGGGCCGCCTCGGCGTCCAGCGAGACGATCCCGGTCGCGTTGTCCCAACGCCACAGGCCGGTGAGTATCGCGGCCAGGACGTCCTCGGTGCGCATTGCCCCACTTTAAGAAGATGGACCGATCAGACGCCACTGTGCGGGTGAGGGTGAATGCTGTGACCTGCGGCTCAGTGGGGGCCGCGCGATACCGAAAACCGATCTCCGGCTGCCCGGTACCCTGGGGTTGTTTCACGTGAAACACGCCCCCGATCAGCGAAGGCTGGATGAACGACGATGCATCGGTACAGGTCCCACACCTGCGGCGAGCTCCGCGCTTCTGACGTCGGCACCGACGTCCGGCTGAGCGGCTGGCTGCACAATCGGCGCGACCTGGGCGGCATCCTCTTCATCGATCTGCGCGACCACTACGGCATCACGCAGCTCGTCGCCCGGCCCGGCACCGCCGCGTACGAGGCCCTCGACAAGCAGAACAAGGAATCCGTGGTCCGCGTCGACGGCAAGGTCGTCTCGCGCGGCGCCGAGAACGTCAACGCGGACCTGCCGACCGGCGAGATCGAGGTCGAGGTCTCCGAGGTCGAGGTGCTCGGCGCGGCCGGCCCGCTGCCGTTCACGATCAACACGGACGACGGCGTCAACGAGGAGCGGCGCCTGGAGTACCGCTTCCTCGACCTGCGCCGCGAGCGCATGCACCGCAACATCATGCTGCGCACGGCCGTGATCTCCGCGATCCGGCACAAGATGGTGGCCCTCGGCTTCAACGAGATGGCGACGCCCATCCTCACCGCGACCTCCCCCGAGGGCGCCCGCGACTTCGTCGTGCCGTCCCGCCTCAACCCGGGCAAGTTCTACGCGCTGCCGCAGGCGCCGCAGCAGTTCAAGCAGCTCCTGATGGTCTCCGGCTTCGACCGGTACTTCCAGATCGCGCCCTGCTTCCGCGACGAGGACGCGCGCGCGGACCGCTCGCCGGGCGAGTTCTACCAGCTCGACGTCGAGATGAGCTTCGTCGAGCAGGAGGACATCTTCCAGCCCATCGAGCAGCTCATGACCGAGCTGTTCGAGGAGTTCGGCGGCGGCCGCCACGTCACCTCGCCGTTCCCGCGGATCCCGTTCCGCGAGGCGATGCTGAAGTACGGCTCCGACAAGCCGGACCTGCGGGCCCGGCTGGAGCTCGTCGACATCACGGACGTGTTCGAGGGGTCCGAGTTCAAGGCGTTCGCCGGCAAGCACGTGCGCGCCCTTCCGGTGCCGGACGTCGCCGGTCAGCCCCGTAAGTTCTTCGACTCGATGGGCGACTTCGCGGTCGAGCAGGGCGCGAAGGGCCTGGCCTGGATCCGCGTCGGCGAGGACATGGCCTTCAGCGGCCCGATCGCCAAGTTCCTCACCGAGGAGAACGTCAAGACGCTCGTCGACCGCCTCGGCCTCAAGCCCGGTCACGCGGTGTTCTTCGGCGCCGGCGACTTCGACGAGGTCTCGAAGATCATGAGCGCGGTGCGCGTCGAGGCCGCGCGGCGCGCCGGCCACTTCGAGGAGGACGTGTTCCGCTTCTGCTGGATCGTGGACTTCCCGATGTACGAGAAGGACGAGGACACCGGCAAGATCGACTTCTCCCACAACCCGTTCTCCATGCCGCAGGGCGGCATGAAGGACCTGGAGGAGAAGGACCCGCTCGACATCCTGGCCTGGCAGTACGACATCGTCTGCAACGGCGTCGAGCTGTCCTCCGGCGCCATCCGGAACCACGAGCCCGACATCATGATCAAGGCGTTCGAGATCGCCGGCTACGACCGCGAGACCGTCGAGGCCGAGTTCGCCGGCATGCTGCGCGCGTTCCGCTTCGGCGCCCCGCCGCACGGCGGCATCGCGCCGGGCGTCGACCGCATCGTCATGCTCCTCGCCGACGAGCCGAACATCCGCGAGACCATCGCGTTCCCGCTCAACGGCAACGCGCAGGACCTGATGATGGGCGCCCCGACCGAGCTGGACGAGTCGCGGCTGCGGGAGCTGAACATCGCGCTGCGGAAGCCGGTGGCGGACAAGTAGGCACACGCCGCTGAGGAGTAGGCGCGCTCGCTGAGGGAGAGGCCCCGGGACCGGAGAGGTCCCGGGGCCTCTTTGGCTTGTTCTCTCTGTCCTGTTCTGCGTGGCGACCGGAACCCCGTTCATCGCGTTGACAGGGTGTGAAGCACCGAGACGAAAGGCCCTGACGCATGCCCGTCATCCGACGCCCGCGCCGACTCGTCGCGGCCGCGCTGCCCCTGTCCCTCCTGCCCCTCCTGCTGCTCCCGCTCCTGTCGCTGACCGCGTGCGCCGGCCCCGGAGACGTACGTGCGGACCCGGTGGACAAGGCGGCCGCCCATGCCCGGGACGACCGCGCGGGCAAGGCGCCGAAGCCCGGCCCCCGCGCCTCACCGCCGCTCCCGGTGGCCCCGGCCGAGATCCCCGGGCTCGGCCCCGCGACGCGCGCCGCGATTCCGCAGGAGAGCCGTCAGGCGGTGGTCGTCCGGGGCGAGAACGTCGACGGGAACCTGTCCTGGGCCACCCTGTACGAACGCCACCCCAGGACCGGCTGGAGGCGCGCCTCCGCCGCGTGGCCCTCGCACAACGCGGTGAAAGGCTGGACCCACCACCACGTCCAGAACGACCTGCGCTCCCCCATCGGCGTCTTCGGCCTGACCGACGCGGGCGGCCTCCTCCCGGACCCCGGCACGAGACTCCCGTACGACCAGGGCCCCGCCTTCACCGCACGCGGCACCGGCTCCCTGGGCGAACCGCTGGAGGGCTCCTTCGACTACGTCGTCGCCATCAACTACAACCGCCGCCCCGGCACGACCCCCCTCGACTGGACCCGCCCCCTGGGCGAACACCGGGGCGGCGGCATCTGGATCCACGTCGACCACGACGGCCCCACCCAGGGCTGCGTCTCCCTCCAACGCCCCCACATGCGCGAACTGCTGCTGTGGCTGGACCCGTCCAAGCACCCGGTCGTGGTGATGGGCGACGAGACGAGCCTGGCCCGGTGACCGGACGACGCGGAGGCGCCTGTCACTCGTGAGTGGTCGCCGTGGCCGGCGGGGCGGTCTCGTCGTCGAGGAGGGCCGCTTTGGCGATCAGGTAGGCGAGCTGGGCGCGGCTGCGGCTGCCGAGCATCTCCGAGGCCTTGCGGATGTGCGTGGCGACGGTGCGGGTGCTCATGCCCAGGCGCCCGGCGATCGTCTCGTCGGTGTAGCCGTTGACCATGAGCTGGAGGATCGCCCGGCGGGTCTCGTTGGCGAGCAGGGACGGGCGGTGCGCGCTGGGGGCGTAGTCGACGGGGACGGCGCGCTCCCAGGCGTGGTCGAAGATCCCGATGAGGTAGCGGATGAGCCCGGGGTGCTCGATGGCCAGCGCGCAGTCGCGGCGCTCCTCCGCCGGGTCGGGCACGAAGGCGATCTTCCGGTCGCAGACGATGAGCCGGTCGAACACCTCGTCGAGCGTGCGCACCTCGGCGCCGGCCGCCGACACCCGCTCCATGTAGGCGAGCGTCGGGCCGTGGCTGCGCACGGTGTGCTGGTAGATGGTGCGCTGGCGGATGCCGCCTTCGAGCAGGGACAGTTCGCGAGGGAGGGCGCGGGACAGGATCTCCGGTGACCGGCCGCCGCCCGGCTGGGCCGTCAGCAGTTCCTCCTGGCAGGACCCCACCACGGAGGCGAGCGTGGCGCGGATGAGATCCGTGCCCCGGATGACGCGGACACCGGAGTCGCTGGCGACGGCGCGGTAGACCTCCTCGACCTGGTGGACCGTGGTGCGGGCCGAGACGAGGGCGCGTTGTGTGTGCTCGATGGTCTCTTCCATCGGGGTCAGCAGGGTGTTGGCGACGAGCGCCGGCGGGATCGGCACGATCTGGTCGTCACTCCCTTGGCGCACGAACCCCAGGGAGAGAAGACATTCAGGACATTCCCGGGCCGGAGGGTGTCCCTTCAGGGCTTCCCCGTAGAAGGTCAACGCCTCCTCGCAGAGCTCGGGCAGGGGTGTATCCGCCTCTATGTCCTGGTTAGTGCACATCTATCCAACCTTCTGGTTCTGGCGCTTGCACGATCATGCTGCTTGTTTTCCCTGTTCCAGGCGACCGCGACAGCGCATGATTCTGGTCACGGGCCGAGGGGGATCGGTCCGAAGTGAATAGGGGGAAAGTCATGTTGAGGACTCGGATTCATCGCTCGGTATTCGGCGCGCTCGCCGCAGCCGTCCTGGTGGTCCTCGGAGTCTCGGCGCAGTCGGGTCCCGCACCCCAGACGGAGCGTTTCGCAGCCGCCACCGGGCAGGGCGACTCCGAGTGGGACTGATCCCGCCGACGCCCGGTTGCCGCACACAAAGTTCCCAGTGACAGGAGACCCATGTCCGCCCAATCGATTTCCGTAGGACCACCCACCGTCTTCGACGGACTCCAGGGCAAACTCGACGACCTGAAGTCCTCAGGTCTGTACCGGGAGTTCACCCCGTGCTCGTATCTGGCGGCGGAGCCGGGATACGCCATGCACCAGGGGCGGCGCATTCAGGTGTGGTGTACCAACGACTACCTGGGGATGAGTCAGAACCCGCAGGTCATGGAGGCGCAGATAGCCTCGACCCGGCGGCATGGCACGGGGAACGGTGGCTCCCGCAACATCGCGGGGACCAGTGAAGCCCATGTCGAGCTGGAGGCCCGGCTCGCCACCTGGCACCGCCGCCCGCGCGCCCTGGTCTTCACGAGCGGATACGTCGCGAACTTCGAGACGCTCACCACCCTTCTCGCGGCCGTGCCCGACATGGTGGTGTTCTCCGATTCGTTGAACCACCGTTCCCTGATCGAAGGGATCCGGTCCTCCAAGAATCGCCGCCATGTCTTCCCGCACAGTGACGTGGACGCGCTGGAGGAACTGCTTTCCCAGTACGACCGGGATCAGCCCAAGCTGATTGTCTTCGAATCCGTCTACTCCATGGACGGAGACATCGCCCCGATCAGCCGGATCTGCGATCTGGCCGAACGCCACAACGCGATGACCTACTTGGACGAAACGCATGCCATTGGCGTGAACGGCCCCACCGGTGCCGGGGTGTGCGAGGAAATCGGCGAATACCGGCCCACGTTTGTTCAGGGTGTCTTCGGCAAGGCGGTCGGCACGACCGGCGGCTACGTGGCCGGCCCCGACGCCGCGCTCGACTACGTGCGGTCGCACGCGCCCGGTTTCATCTTCACCACCACCATCCCGCGCTCCAGCCTCGACGCCACCCGCGCCAGCCTCGACGTCCTCCAGGGCGGGCAGGGCGCCGCACTGCGCGGCGCGCTGAAGGAGAACGCCGTCCGCATGCGGACCGCGCTGCACCGCGCCGGGATCGACTTCATCGACGCCGAGAGTCACCTCGTGCCCGTGCTCGTGCCGGGCGGCGAGCGGGTGAAGGCCGTCTCGCGCCGGCTGCTGAACGATTTCGACATCTACGTCCAGCCCATCAACTACCCGTCCGTCGCCAAGGGCGGCGAGCGGTTCCGGGTGACGGTCGCACCCTTCCGTACCCAGGAGCAGATCGACGGCTTCGTCCGCGCCCTGCGGATCTGCCTCGACGACGCCTGACGACCGCCCCTATCCACCCGTGCCAAGGATGAACTCCATGCAGATCAAGGACATCACCCCCTTCATCGGCTCCGAGATGACCGGAGTGACCTACGAGGACCTGTGCCGTCCCGAGGTGTTCGACCAGCTTCTGGACATGGTCCGGAGCCGTGAGCTGGCCGTCGTCCGCGGGCTCGGCCTCACCCCGGAGCAGCAGATCGAGCTCGCGTCCCGGGTCGGGCGCCCCGTGCCGTTCCTCATGGCCAAATACCGGCACCCCGACCACCCGGAGATCATGATCTCCTCGAACGCGATGCGCGCCAACCGCCCCGTCGGCGTCGCCCGCGTCGGCAACTTCTGGCACCAGGACTCCTCCTACATGAAGGACCCGGCGCCGTACACGATGCTCCACGGCGTCGACGTACCGAGCACCAGTGGCCACACCCTCTACGCCAGCGCCGTCGACGTCTACGAGCGGCTGCCCCAGGAGTGGAAGGACAAGATCGCCGGCCGTACCGCCCTGCACACCGTCGGCAAGCGCCAGCGCATCTCCCAGGACCATGTCGGTCTTTCCATCGCCGAGTTCCGGGCGCTGGTCGAGCAGGAGTACCCGCCGACCGAGCACCCGCTGGTCCGGCACGACCCGCACACCGGCCGCCCCTACCTGTACGGCGCGCCCGAGTACATGCAGTGCGTGCTCGGCTTCGACGCCAACGAGAACGAGGAGTTCTTCGCGGTCATCGACCGGCTCATCCAGGACCCCGAGCACGTCTACACCCACCGGTGGACCAAGAACGACCTGCTCATCTGGAAGACCGCGACGACCTACCACGCCGCCACCGCGATCGAGCCCGGCGTGGAGCGCACCGTGCACCGCGTGAGCATCGAGGAAGCCGGGCAGGACGGGCAGTGGGCGGCATAGTCGACTACGACGTGTGCTTCCCGTCCGCGAGGGCCGACATCCGGGCCATGCACGCCGCCTCGGGTGTGGCCCTCGCGGACATCGCCCGGATCACCCACTGCGAGAGCTTCCCCGTACTCGCCGACGACGAGCCGGCGTGGGAGCTGGCACGGGACGCCGCACGGGCGGTCCTCACCCGGACCGGCGTGGCGGCCGCCGACCTCCGGCAGGTCGTCTACGCCGGGTCCGGCGAGTGGGACCGGCCCTTCTGGTCGCCCGCCGCGAAGATCGCCCACGAGCTGGGCGCCGCCCGCGCCCACTGCTTCGAGGTCACGAACTTCTGCAACGCCGGAATGACGGCGCTGCGCCTGCTGTCCCCGCCGGGCGCGCTCGGCGAGGGCGAGTACGCGCTGGTCCTGATCGGGGACCGGCTCAGCCGGATGGTCGACTACGGAGACCCGGATGCCAAAGCGCTGTTCAACTTCGGTGATGCGGCTGCGGCGGTACTGCTGGAGGGCGGTGCGGGCCGTTTCCGCCTCCTCCACTCCGCCATGCGCACCGACGGCAGCTGGGCCGACTACTACGCCGGCGAGCTGACCGGAGGACGCGTCGTCATCCGGCGCGCCGCCCACCGCAGCGGCCTCGCCGACGCGTACGTACGGCACTTCACCGCCCTGGTGGACGAGACGCTCACCGCGCTGGGGAGGAAGCGGGCGGACATCGCGCACTTCCTGATCAACCACGGCGACCGGGACATGCACACCCGGCTGCTGGACACCCTGGAAATCCCGGCCGAGCGCAGCGTGTTCAACTACGACCGCCTCGCCCACATGGGCGGCGCCGACACGCTCATCGCGCTCGGCGACCTCGAACGCGCCGGCCGGCTGCGCCCCGGCGACCTCATCATGCTCGCCACCAGCGCCATGGGCTTCAGCTGGGGCATCACCACCTTGGAGTATCAGGGATGAAGATCCTCGTCATTCACCAGGTGCCGTACCGGAAGATCGACTACCACCGTGCGATCGACCACGAGCGGCACGAGGTGACCTACATCGGGCACCCCCACCGGATGGCCGACCTGCCCGAGGGCCTGCGCTGCGAGCGCCTCACCCTGGCCGCCGACGAGGACCTGGTCGCCGGGGTCTGCGCCCGCACCTCGCCCGCCGACGGGTACGAGAAGGTGCTCGCCCTCTCCGAGTTCGGGATCGCCGAGGCCTGCGCCGTACGCCGCCACCTCGGCGTGGACGGACCCTCACCCGAACAGGTCGAACTGGTCCGGGACAAGGTACGGATGAAGGAGGCCCTGGCGGGCTCCGGGCTGCGCCATCCGCGGTTCGTCCGCGAGCCGTCCCGCTGCCGGCCGCTGCCGTGGACCGGCCGTACCGTCCTGAAGCCGCGGCAGGGCGCCTCCAGCGAGGACGTCACGGTCCACGAGACCGCCCGGGACGCGCTGAGCGCGTACTGGAGGCTGTCCGACCCGGGGACGTTCCAGCTGGAGGAGCACATCGACGGCGACATCCTGCACGCCGACGGGCTCGTGCAGGGCGGGGCCCTGGTGGACCTGGCGGTCAGCCGGTACGTCAACAAGCCCGTCGAGTACGCCGATGGCAAGCCGCTCGGCTCCCACCAGGAGCCGCACACCCCCGAACAGAGGGCGTTCGCCGAGCGGGTCGTCACGGTGCTCGGCATCGAAGAGGGCTCGCTGCACCTGGAGTTCTTCGAGACGCCCGACGGCGAGCTGGTCTTCCTGGAGGTGGCCAACCGTGTCGGAGGCGCCGCCGTCGTGCCGCTGCACGAGCTCCACACCGGCGTGCACCTGCCCAGCCACGAGATCGCCGTCCGGCTCGGACTCGACCGGCCCGCACCGCAGCCGCCCAGCGGCCGTCACCACGGCTGGCTGGCCTTCCCCGGCCACCACCTTCCCGAGGGCCCCGTCGGCGCCGTCGCCGTCCCGGACGCGCTGCGCGACCACCCCTGTGTCGACCGGATCCACGTCCTGGCCCCCGGCCAGGCGGCTCCGCGGCACATCACCTACCAGGAGTGGGAGGTGCCGGTGTTCGTCGAGGCGTCCCACCCCGACGCGTCGGAACTCCGGCGGTTCCTGAAAGAGTGCGCCGACGCCGTCGTGATCGGCGCCGGCGAGGACACGGCCGCCGACGGCCGGACGACCAGGGAGGCGAAGGCCGCGTGAGCGCCCGCACCGTACACACCACTCGGGCCGTGCAGCAGGTCCGGCGTCCCCAGGGCATGCCCGTGCCGGACGACTTCGCCGAGGTGGAGCTGGCCCTGCCGCCGCTCGGACCCGGCAGCGCCCTGGTGGAGAACCTGTGGCTGTCCGTCGACCCGTACATGCGGGAGTGCATGGACGGCGACTGGGACCTCAACGCCCCGCTGGAGGGCCGCTCCATCGGGCGGGTCGTCCAGTCCCGCAGCGACGAACTCCCCGTCGGCTCCCTGGTGTTCCACCGGGACGGCTGGCGCACCCACACCGTGCTGACCGCCGCCGAGGCGCGCAGGCTCCCGGCGTACGAGGGCATCGCGCCCGAGTCGTTCCTCGGCCTGCTCGGCGGCACCGGACTGACCGCGTACGTGGCCCTCACCCGCATCGCCGGACTGCGCGCGGGCGAGACGGTGTTCGTGTCGGCCGCGGCGGGCGGCGTGGGCACGGCGGTGGGGCAGCTCGCCCCTCTCCTGGGCGCCGGGCGGGTCATCGGCAGCGCCGGGTCCCCGGCCAAGGCCCGCCGGCTCACCGAGGAGCTCGGCTTCGACGCCGCACTCGACCGCAGCGCCCCGGTGCCCCTCGCCGAGCAGCTCCGGCAGGCCGCGCCCGAGGGTGTCGACGTGTACGTCGACAACGTCGGCGGGGACCACCTGGAGGCGGCGATCGGCTCGATGCGGGAGTTCGGCCGTATCGCCTGGTGCGGGGCCATCGCCCAGTACAACTCGCCCACCCCGCCCGCCGCGCCCCGGAACCTGTTCGACCTGGTGGAGAAGAGCATCCGCCTGGAGGGCTTCCTCGTCGCCAACCACCGGGGCGCCCAGCAGGAGCTGGAGGACTTCCTGGTGCCGCACCTGCGGGCGGGCCGGGCGGTGGACCGGCTCAGCGTGACGGACGGCTTCGACCGGGCGGTCGACGCGTTTCTCGGCATGCTGCGCGGCGAGAACACCGGAAAGGCCGTCGTGCGTCTGGAAACGCGCGGCTAGCGCCCCGAGGCGACGAGCATGGCTGCCATCCGCACGGGCCTGCACATCAGCACCGTGACTCTCGGGACCTCCCACCGGGTCTGCGCCATCTGGCGGGTCCGCGACCACACGGACGCCCCGCCGACGTCGTCGACGGACACCGTCTCGCCCTGCGCCCTGCCGACCGCGCTGCTGCTGCCCCGCCGGGGCGCCGAGCAGGACTGGGCCGTGGAGACCGTGCTGGCCGCCCTGCGCGAGCGAGGCGGCGGCGACGGGCCCTCCTGCGCGACGCTCTCGACCAGTGCCGACGGCATCAGGCTCACGTCGCTGCGGCGCGGCCTGTGCGACGCCGACCTGCTGGAGCTGGCGCGCACGGGCCTGGGCGAGGGGCAGCGCGAGTGGGCCGCCCTGGCCGCCCGGGACCCCGCCGCCTTCCACGCGGCCGCGCCCGCCCCGTACGTGCTCCGGCGGCACGCCGCCGCCTTCCACGTGCGGCGGCCGGACGGCGGCGGCCACGCCCGGCTGGTGCACCGCCGCTCGGAGGAGGTCCTGCGCGCCTTCACCGCCGGTCCGCCCGGCCAGTACACCGACCACGAGGATTGACGAGGACACACGCCCATGAGGCATTACCCGACCGATCTGCTGCTCGCCGTCGAACACGTCGAGCGGTCCCTCACCCGGGGCGCGCTCCCGGAGCTGGCCGCCGCGCTGCGCGAGGCGGGCGTCACGGAGCCGCTGCGCCGCTTCGACGGGGAGCAGCTCTGGCTGGGCCTGGACCGGCTCCTCGACGGAGTCGCCCAGTACCCCTGGCAGCCACTGACCGACAGCAACGACGTGCTGGAAACCCTGCCCGTGGGCACCGTCGTCCTGGACGACGGCACCGACGACGACACGGAGGGCATGGACGGCCGTGCCGAGGCCGCGCTGCGGGGGCTGCTGCTCGCCTGGGCGCTCGGCGACGACGTCGTCATCCGCTCGCCGCGCCCCCGGCTGTGGGCCCTCGTCATGGACGCCCTGCGCGGCGCCGGAGTCCCGCTGCCCGGGGGGCGGGTGGTGGCGCCGGGGACGGCGGTGCCCGGTGTCGAGGCGGACGTCCCCGCCCTGCCCCTGGACGCCGCTCTCGCCCTCGACTGCCAGGCACCCTGGGTGCACCGGCTGCTGCGCCGCCGCCATCTGCCCGGCACCTCGCTGGCCGTGGCACGCAGCGCCGACGTCGCCGAGCGCGACGGCCGGATGGCGGCCCGGCTGCGGTTCCTCGTCGCCCGCGCCCGGCGCGCCCCGTACTACGCGGACCTCCCGGACGTCGCCGGCGTGTCCGGGCTCGCCGGCCTGCCCGTCCTGGAGAAGGCCGCCCTGGAGGCCCACTCGCTGCCCGCCGGACGGGGACTGAGCAGCGGCGGCCCGGCCACGGGGGAGGTGCTGCGCTCGGGGGCGACCAGCGGTGACCCGCGGTTCATCGTGTACGCGCGCGGCGACTGGGACAACATGGTCCGCGAGGCCGTCCCCGTGCTGTACGAACTGGGTCTGGAGCCGGGCGACCGGCTGATCAACACCCTGTTCGGCGGCGGTATGTACGGGGGTCTCACGACGACGTTCAGCGAGTTGTCGCGGATGCCGGTGGAGGCGTACTCGACCGGCCAGTTCGCGACCGTGGACGACCTGCTGATGCTCACCGGCCGCTTCGGCGCCAACGCGATCCTCGGCATGCCGGCCCTGATCCTGCCGCTGCTGCGCGACGCGAAGGAGCGCTGCCCGGAGCTGAGGATCGAGAAGGTGATCTACGGCGGCACCCCCATGACGGAGGGCGACCGGACGTGGCTGCGCCAGGAGCTGGGCGCCCGGGTGGTGTCGAGCATCCTCGCCGCGAACGACGGCGCCCAGATCGGCTACCAGTGCGGCGCGCTCGGCGGGACCCTGCACCACGTCAACGACGACTACAACCTCCTGGAGGTGGTCGACGAGGACGGCACCCCCCTGCCGGACGGCACCGTCGGCGAGGTCCTGGTCACGACGCTGCAGAAGTTCGAGGCGCCGCTGGTGCGCTACCGGATCGGCGACATGGGGCGGCTCTTCGACCATGCGTGCGTGTGCGGTGTGTCCGGGCGGGTCCTGGAGTATCTGGGCCGCTCCGACGGGCTGATCCGCTTCAAGGGGGAGACGGTGCTGTACGGCGACGTGCTCGCCGTGCTGGAGGGCGTGGACGTGTCGCGGCTCCAGATCGAGGTGTTCAGCGAGGGCAGCAAGGAGGTCCTGGTCGTGCGCACCGAGTCGCCGCGCCCGCTGGACCCCGCCGACGTGCGGGAGCTGCTCGTGAAGGAGTTCCCCGTCCTGGGCGACCTCCAGGACTTCGACTCCTCGCTGGACGTGTACGAGCTGCGTGTGGAGTGCCACGCGGAGGGCGGCCTGCCGCGCAACGAGGTCAGCGGCAAGGTGAAGACGGTCGTCGACCGCAGGCTGGAGGTGTCCCGCTGATGCTGCGGCGCGATCCCGTGGCCCGGACGATGCTGGGGGCCATCTCCGTCTCCAGCGTCGGTGTCGGCATCCACACCCTGGCGATGGGCCAGCTCCTCTACGACCGGACGGGCAGCCCGGGCGCCTTCGCCCTGGTCCTCACCCTGCAGGGACTCGCCGCGTTCTGCGTGCTGCCGCTGTGCGGGCCGCTGGTGGACGCGGTCGACTCCCAGCGCGTGTACGTCGCGTGCGGACTGGGCCGCGCGGTCACCGTCCTGCTCGTCGTGGCGCTCGCGGCGGTGCCGGGCGGGGGCGCCGTCCCGTACATGGTGGGCGTGGCCGTGCTCCTCGCGGTGTTCGACAACGTGGAGCGGTCGGCGCTGTTCAAACTCACGGCCCACCACGTGGACCAGACGCACATCGCCCGCTTCAACAGCATGATCGGCGTGGCGTTCCAGGCCGGGGCGCTCACCGGGATGGCGCTGCTGGGGCTGATCCTGACGTGGGGCGACGCCGAACACGCGCTGCTCGTGGACGTCGCGATGTCGCTCGCCTGCGCCCTGGTCGTCTCCCGGGTCAGGCTCACCGCGAACGAGCACAATCCGCCGCTGTCGGCCCGCATGCTCGGTACGGCCGTGGTGGGCACGGTCGGCGAGTGGCGGCGCATGCTGGGCCGCTACGGGACGGACCGGGTCGTCTTCCTGATGATCCTGCTGTGCGCCGCGGACTTCGTCTTCGCGCATGCCCTCAGCACCCTGGTCGTGCCGCTGGTCGACAGCCGGTACGACAGGCAGGGCTGGTACATCGCCGCGCTGGAGGCCACCTTCGCCGTCGGCATGATCAGCGCCTCCTTCTTCACCAGCCGGCTCGTGACCCAGCGGCTGCTGCCGCTGTGGCTGCTGTGCCAGGCGGGGGCCGCCACGCTGCTGGCGGCGTCCGACGCGACCGCCGTGCACTTCCTGGCCTTCTTCCTGGCGGGGTTCGCCAACCTCAACAGCCTGACATGGCTGCTGACGTCCCTTCAGCAACGCGCCGGCGAGGGCGACAAGGCGAAGATGGCCTCGCTCCGGCTCCTCGCCATCGGGCTGGGCACGGCCGTGCTGATGCCGGTGATCGGGCGGTTCGCGACGGTCTCGCTGGGTGCGGGCTTCTGGAGCCTCACCGGCACCATGGTGCTGTTCGCCCTGGGCGGTGCGTGGGTGGCCCGGGCGTACCGCGCGAACCCCGAGGCGGCGCCCGACGCGGCGCGCGAGGAGACCGCGCCGGCGCTCAGCCCTGCCGGGCCCGCGCCAGCAGATACCCCGCTTGAAAGCGGCTCTGCGCGTCGAGTCCGGCCATGATGTCGGCGATGTGGCGGCGACAGGTCCGTACGGACATGCCGAGGCGCATGGCGATGGAGGCGTCCGTCAGGCCTTCGGTGAGGAGCCGCGTGATGGCCTGGCGTATGTCGCTGACGACCTCCTCGCGGTGGTCCCCGCGGGCGGAGAGCGGCTCCGCCGAGAGCCACAGCCGTTCGTACGTCTCCCTGATGAAGGAGACGACGTTGGCCTCGCGCACGACCGCCGCGGCGCGCGGGTCTCCCGGGACGGCGAGTACCGCCGTCTCGCGGTCGAAGACGAGGACACGGGTGAAGTGGTCGTCGATGGTGCGCACCCGCGCGCCCAGTGCGGTGACCCGGTCGATGTAGGCGCTGGCGCCGAGGCTGGACCGGGCCGTGTGCTGGCAGAGGATCCGCATCCGCACGCCGCGCCGGAGCGCGTCCGGATCGCGGGACATCGCCTCTTCGAGAGCGGCGCCGTCGCGCGGCCCCCCGGGCTGGGCGGTGAGGATCTCCTCCCGGGCCCGCGCGGTGAGGCCGGCGATGACCGCCCGTGCCTCGGAGAGCCCCCGGACGACTGTGAACCGGGGCTGTGACGCCTCGGGCCCATGGATCCGCTCATAGGCGGGGAGGAAGGACAGGATGAACTCCCTGGTCTCCGCCATGAGGGCTCTGCGCTCGCTGATCTCCCGCTCCAGCGGGCCCAGTGCGCCCGGCAGCGTCTCGTCCGGGGCCGCCGTGACGAGTCCGCCGTTCGGGAGCCGGCGTATCAGGCCCACGTCGAGCAGCCGGTCGACCGCGGCGTCGATCTCGGCAGGGGGCAGGTCGGTCCCCCGGCTGATCACGGTGGTCGTCAGGGTGCGGTCCGGCTGCTCCGCCTCGTGCACCATCGCGTATTCATACACCCGTTGAGCGGTTGCCCTGTCCCAGTCAGGCATACCGTTCCCCCTATAAATTCAGATTTGCCCCGCTTTGCAGGGTCGGCAGCATGCTGCCACGGCAGCTTCATGATCCATGGTGGGCGAGCGTTTTCTATACGACAACCGGCATGCTGATGCAGCAGGACCGCTTCGATGCAAGGGCGCTTCCGTGGCGGCTGGGTGAACATCCATCAGCGAAACGCAGGGCAGAGCGCATGCGGCGTCCCACCCCGGGCCGCACCCGCGCGGGGACGAGCGAAGAGGCACACCATGATTCTCACCGGGTCCGAGATCGCGCGGGAACGCGCGAACGGCCGTATCACCATCGAGCCCTTCACACCGGAACAGGTCAACCCCAACAGCTACAACTTCCGTCTCGGCCGAACGCTGCGCGTCTACAAGAGCATGCCGCTCGACGCCCGGCGCACCAACGAGTTCGAGGAAGTCGAGATCCCGGAAGACGGGTATGTGCTGGAGCCCGGGCGCCTGTACCTCGCCCACACCATCGAGGTGCTGGGCAGCGAGCACTACGCGCCCACGTTCGCCGCCCGCTCGTCCGTCGCCCGCCTCGGCCTCTTCATCAACCTCTCGGCCAGCCTGGGCGACATCGGCTACACCGGCCAGTGGACGCTTCAGCTGTACTCGATGAACCGGGTACGCGTGTACCCGGGCATCAACATCGGCCAGATGATGTGGTGGCGCCCCCAGGGCGACATCATGCTGTACGACGGCAAGTACCAGGGCTCCGTGGGGCCCCGTTCCAGCGACATCCACGTCGACTTCGACAAGCAGTTCGCGCGCCAGCGCTTCCCCGGGCTCGGCGCCTCCATCGAGCCGAACGAAGTCGGCCCCAAGTTCGCCCATCTGTCGGCGGCCTCGCACGACTTCGCGGTGCCGAAGGCGTTCTGCGTGCCCGCGGGGGAGTTCACCGACGCGCTCACGGACGAGCAACGCGCCACGCTCACGGACGCCTTCGCCGACCTCAAGGCCACCGTCGGCGCGTTCTTCACCGACTCCGTCGGCCGGATCGAGAAGACCGGCGCCGCGATCCGGCTCCCGGACGAGGCGCGGGGGCTCCTCCGGGCACGGCTGCACGAGGTGTTCGGCGACGACGTGGAGCTGGCCGTACGGTCCTCCGGCATCGACGAGGACACCGAGTCCTCCAGCATGGCGGGTATCCACGAGTCCGTCCTCGGCGTGCGCGGGGCCGACGCCGTGATCGACGCGGTCGAGCGGTGCTGGCGTTCCTACTACGCGGCCCCCGCCGTGGCCGCCCGTGTCCGGGCCGGCAACTACGCGCCCGAGCCGCGCCTCGCGGTGATCGTGCAGCGCCTCGTACGGCCCACGCTCGCGGGCGTCGCCTTCACGGGCCTCGACGGCGCCGACGACGACCGGGTGACGATCGAGTACGTCGAGGGCCTCGCCGACGAACTGGTCGCCGGGGCGGCCGTACCGCGCCGCGCCGACTCCGCCGCGCTGGAGGCCGGGGCGGACACCGGTCCGCTCGCCGGGGCAGGTGCCGCGGCGGAGCGCGCGGTGCTGAACGCCGTGGTCGGGCTCGTCCGGCGGCTGCGCGCCGACCGGGGGCACGACGTCGACGTCGAGTGGGCCGCCGACGCCCAGGGCGTGCACCTCGTCCAGGTCCGCCCCCTCACCGCCGCACGGCGCACCGCGACCGCCCCGGCCGGACCGCTGGCCGAGGCGTACCGGCTGTACTTCGACGACCTGCCCGCCGACGTCGAACTGGGCGCGGTCGCCGCCGTGTACGGCGGCTACACCGCCAAGCGCGGCCCCGCCCACCGCCTGGCGCACGCGTGCGGGGTGTCCGTCGGCGCCGGCTGGGTCGTCCGCTTCAACGGGCTCGGTCTGCACGACGACGCGGCCGCCACGGCGCTGCGGGAGGCGCTGGCCGGCGGGTCCGACGAGTGCGTCCTCGACTTCGGGGACACCCTCCGGCAGATCGTCGTGCCCAAGGAGGAGGTGCTGGGCCGCCTCGCCCTCACCACCGGCGTACGGAAGGACGACACCGCGCCCACGTGTGTCGTCGTCCGCGACTTCATCCGCGGCGACCTCGGCGTCATCTCCCGCAGGGCCGGCGACACGGGGCTCGTCGTGGAGTACACCGACGAGGGCCTGATGGCCCTGAACCGGGGCACGGCGGGCGCCGAGACGATCGTCGTACGGGACGTGGCCGCCGACCACGACGACACCGGCAACGTGACCGTCCCGCCCTCCGGCGGCCCGCTGCGCCCGCACCTCGCCGAGATCGCCCGGTTCACGGCGGCCATGCACGACCGGTACGGCCCGGTGACCCTGGAGTGGGTCTTCGACCGGGGCGCCCTCCACTTCGTCGACTTCTCCGTGCTCGGCGGCGACGACGCCGTGACGGTCGCCCGAGGCGAGGTCTGCATCTCGCCCGGCACCGCGCGCGGCCCGCTGCTGAGGCTGGACGACGACGCCCTGCTGCGGCGGCTGTCCATCGGCCCCGCCGTCAGCATCGACAAGTCGCAGGACGTCAGTGAGCACGAGGGGCTGGCGCGGATCCTCGCGCAGGTCAGGGCCTGCCCCGAGAAGCCGGTGATCAGCGTGTCGCGGCCGTACGCCGTGCTGTCGGTCCTCATCGACGACGTGGCCGGCTTCGTCTTCGACCAGGGGTCGGTGCTGGGCCACCTGGCGATCCTCCTGCGCGAGGCGGGGGTCCCCGCGGTCGCCGCCGAGGGCGTCACCGGCACGGAGGCAGTGATCAGCGACGGCACGGTGGCCACGACCGGCCACAAGGGAGAGTGAACGTGAGCACCACCCGCAAGAGGCGTGCCTGGCTGGTCCTGGGCGGCCTGCACCTGCTCAACGGGACGGCGCCCCTGGCCGGATCCGACCCGGTGGTCCTCGTGGAGCTGAACGCTCCCGTGGAGAGCCCCTTCCCCAGCAACACGGTCGTGCTGCGCTGGGACGACCTCGGCTCCGTGGCGCTGACCCCGCTCACCGCCGACGGCACGCGCCACGGCACCGCGCTCACGGCACGGGGCGGCGACCTGTTCCCCGGCATGCTCCCCGGCGAGGCGGTGCTCCGCGCGGTCCACGCGGCCCGCGGGGCCACCGACGGCGCCCGGCCGGGCCCGCTCGTCCCGCTCTTCTACGTGACCGCCGACGGGGACAGGGCACACGCCCACAGCCAGATCCGGTTCCTCGCGGAGGACGCCTGCTTCATCCGGATCACGCCCGACGCGTTCGACACGGCCGCTGTGGAGCGGCTCGACTGGCTGCCCGACGCGGTCCGCCGCCACGCCGAGCAGCAGCTCTTCCTCAACAACCACCAGCGCTACTACCGCAAGTGCTTCGCGGGCAAGGAGCTGGAGTACAAGTACACGCTGACCCCGCCGGTCGACTCCTGGACGCTCACCGTGGAGCTCCACCACAGCGTGCTCGCCGGTGAACTGCCCGGCTACGTCATGGAGTACCGCGACGAGTACCAGGCGTGGGACTACCTCAACCACCTCTTCGAGGTGACCGGCCCCACCGACGCCGAGCGCGGCTACGCCTCCTTCATCCCCACGACCGACGGCAAGTACCTGCTGAAGCGGAAGTGGTACCTGGAGGACGGCTTCGACCGGCGCGAGTCCCACACGTACGGGCTCGAACTCGCCGACGACGGCAGCCTGGAGCGGTACGTCCGCGACGAGCTGCGCGTCGAGGCCGTCCGCATGCCGTCCTTCCGGCGCGTGCGCTACGACATCAACTTCGAGTCCGTGCGCACCGGCCACGTGTACGGCGTCTTCTTCGACCACTGCAGCCTCACGGAGGCGCGCGACGTGACCCTCAACCAGTGCGAGCTGGAGTATCTGCGCAGCAGGGTCGCCGTCGAGCCGGACGAGTCCGATGTGCTGGCCGAGATGGAGGAGATCGCCGACTGGCTGGAGGCGTTCCTGCGTGGGCACGGGCTGAACGACGAGCGCGGCTACTACTCCAAGCGGACCTTCCTGAAGGACGCCGTGGCCGCCCGCCCCGAGCTGCTGGGCGAGGTCCGCTGATGGCCGGCGACGAGACCCGCGCGGTCCTCCTCGACCTCGAAGGCACCCTGTACGCCAAGGAGACCGTGCTCGACGGCGCCGTGGAGGCGGTCGCCGCGCTGCGCGCCATGGGCCTGGGCCTGCGGTTCCTCACCAACACGGACTCCAAGACCCCCGACCGCGTCCGCGCCGACCTGGCGGGCTACGGTCTCGATGTCGCCCCGGAGGAGCTGTTCACGCCGGTCGTTGCGGCGGCGCAGCTGCTGACCGCGTGCGGGGCGCGTACCCGGGCCCTGGTCTCCCGCGAGCTGCGCGCGGCCCTGCCGACCCTGGCCGAGGAACCCCCGTACACGCACGTCCTGATCGGCGACTGCCGGGACACGCTGGACTACGCCGCCCTCGACGGCGCCTTCCGCGCCGTACGCGACGGGGCCGAGCTGCTGGCCCTCCAGGCCGGCCGCTACTTCAAGCGTGCGGACGGGGACCACCTGGACACCGGGGCGGTGGTGGCGGCGGTCGAGTACGCGTCGGGCGCCACCGCGCGTGTCCTCGGCAAGCCGTCCCCCGACTACTTCGCGCTCGCCGCCCGCTCCCTCGGGGTGCCCGCCGGCGCGTGCGTGGTGGTCGGCGACGACGCCACGACGGACGTGGCCGGCGGCCGCGCGGCGGGGATGCGGACCGTGCAGGTGCGCACCGGCAAGTACCGGGACCAGCGGGCCGAGGGGCTGACCGGCGGGGCGTCGGCCGAGATCGGCTCCGTGGCCGGGCTGCCGGGCCTGCTGGAGAAGTGGATACGCGGATGACGGTGTACTGGGTGGTGTGGGACGCCGGCGCCCACTGGGTCGTCGACCGCCTGGAGCGGGAGGGCGCGCTGCCCGCCGTGACCCGGATGCGCACGTCCGGCACCCTGGCGGCGGCCCGCCCGCCGCGCCCCAACTGCCAGACACCGCCGTCCCTGGCGACGCTGTTCACCGGCGCCCCGCCCGCGCGCCACGGCGTCACCGGGTTCACCGTGCCGTACGGCGGGCCCGGCAGCGCCGACCACGTCAGCGGCTTCGACGCCCGGTTCCCGGCCGTGCCCACCGTGTGGGAGAGGCTGGGCGAACGCGGTCTGCGCGGCGCCTTCGTCCATGTGCCGTGGGTGTTCGGCGCCGACGACCTGCCGGGCGGGTACGCCGATGCCGCAGTGGAGGCGTACAGCCGGCGGATCGTCCGCCACGCCGTCTACGAGGTGCCCGCCGGGCCCGGGACACGGGTCTGGGACATCGGCGGGTACGCCGTCGAGGTCACACGGCAGGAGCCGGACGCGGTACGGCTGGACAGCGGCCGCGCCCGCGTACGGCAGTCGGCGGGCGAGGAGTGGCGGCCCCTCGACCTGGGCGGCGGCCACGGCACCTGGGTCGGCTGCGTCCGCGTGGACGGCCGGCTCCTGCTGGTGCACACCGGCGTGTGGCGCACCCGGATCGGCGGATCGGACCCGGCGACGGTGGAGCGGCTCACGCGGTGCCCGCCCTTCGCGGGCGAGGGAGTCGGTCCCCTGTACCGGCAGGGCGTCTTCGGGCCGCGGCTCGCCGACGGCGGCGACGGCACGGCCGAGGAGGTCTTCCTCACCTCGGTGGAGTGCGTGGCCCGCGGCTTCACGGCCGCCGCCGACGCCGTCCTGGACACCCACGACGCGGATCTGGTGATCGTGTACCTGCCGATGACGGACGATGTCGGGCACGAGCTGCTCGGCTGGTGCGACCCCCGCAGCGGGGCCCACCGCCCCGACGTCGAGCAGGCGGTCTGGGCGCACGTACGCCGCTGCTACCAGTGGTCCGACACCGTACTCGGGCGCGTCCTTGACCGGGCAGGACCCGAGGACACCGTCGTACTCGGCGCGGACCACGGCATGGTCGGCAGCACCCACCTGGTCCACCTCAACGACGCCCTCGTGCGGTGCGGCCTGGCCCGGCGCACCGCCGACGGGGCGCTCGACCCCGAGCGCTCGCAGGTCTTCTACCACCCGGCGAACAACGGCGCCCTCTGGCCGGGCGGCGCCCACGCCGGCGACCCGCCGCGGGCGCGCCGCGCCATGGAGCGGGCCGTGGCCGCCCTGCGCGGCCTCACCGACGACGCCACCGGCCTCCCCGTGGTCGCCGCCTTCCTCGAACCGGACGGCCCCGTACCGGACATGGACACCGCCACCGCGCCGGTCCACGTCGCCCTCGTCGACGACTACCAGCCCACGGCGGCCCTGGCGGGCGACGGCGGCCCGGTGGTGCGGCCCACGCCGAAGACCGGCGCCCACGTCGTGAACACCGGCGACAGCCGCCTCCACGCCGTCCACGCCGCCGTCGGGCCCGGCATCGCGCCCGGCGTGCGGGGCGGCGTCGTCGACAACACCGAACCGGCCGCGCTCGTCCTGCGCCACCTGGGCCTGGACCACTCGCCCACGACCCCGCTCCACACCCCCTGACCGCACCGAACGACGAAAGAGGATGGCATGCCGTCCGGCTTTCCCCACGCCCTGTCCCCCGAAGAGCTGGCCGCCCGGCGCCACGCCCACGTCACCGCCTTCCTCGCCGCCCGCGGCCTGTCCCCCGAGTGGCTCACCCGCGTCATGCGGGAGCGGACCGGCGACGGCCGGCTGCTGCTGACGAGCTCGCCCGTGCACGGACTGGCCAACCACACCAGCGACTTCGACTTCATCCGCATCCAGGAGGAGGAACTCGAAGGCCCCCGCATCTCCATCAAGATCTTCGAGGAGGGCCACCACCTGGAGGTGGTCTCCTTCAGCCGGGCCGAACTGGCCGCCAATCTGGAGGAGCTGGAGCGGCTGGCGGCCGCGCCCCCCGAGGAGACCGTCGCCGGGTTCCGGGCCTGGGACAAGGTCCGCGAGCCCCGCCGCAAGCAGACGGAACGCATCGTCAACGGCATGGCGCTCGACGGGACCGCCCCCTACCTGGAGGCGCTCCCCGCGCTCAGCACGGTGTGGAGCCGCGCCTCGCTGCAGACCGCCGTCGAGCAGGTCGTCCACACCGCGCTGGCCGAGGCCGCCGGGGAGACGCGCGGCCGCGTCGGCTACGCGCTCAACGCGCTGCTGCACGTGATGGACGCCCTGCTCTCGTACCACGGGGACGTGTACACGACCCGCAAGTGGTATCTGCTGCGCTGGGCCCGGCAGGTCGCCGACGGCGGCTGGCGCACCGAACGGCTCCAGGCGCTCGCCGCCGACGTGGAGCGGCTCCGCAAGGGCGTCCACCAGGCCCTGCGGCCCGAAGCCGCCGCGGAGCCCCTGGCCGCGTCGTACGCCGACCTCGTACGGGCCGCGGTGCGGGCCACCGGTGTCGGCGACGACCTCTCCGTCCGGGTCGAGGTCACGGGGGACGTCCACCCGTACCTGCCCGGCGCCGGGCTGCTGCTGAGCCGTGGCGGGAGTGGTGTCGTCCTCCCGGGCGCCGGCGCCGGCACGGACCTCCCGTTCACCACCGAGGCCACCGGCCTGGAGGGGCTGCTCTCCCTGGACGCCGCGGCGGCGGGCTCCCTGCTGCGCGCCCTGCGCGCGGACGCCGCCCGGCTCCGGATCGGCTACACCCGCCAGGAGGCGGGCCGTTGACCACGTACAGCGACCGCGACAAGGAGCGGACCATGACGACCGAAGGGCCGGGGCTGCCCCTGGCCGAGACGCTGGTGCCCTTTCCCTCGGTGCGGGCCGGGCACGCCATGGCGGGCCCCCGGGCCGTGGAGGCCTGGGTGCAGGCCGCGTGGCTGATGCTCGCCGAGGGCCGCGCCTACGCCGAGGACCTCGAAGGCGGCGCGGAGCAGCCGCAGATGCAGCAGGCCGCCAAGCTGCGTTTCCTGGAGCAGCTTCTCGACATCGACCAGCGGCTGGCCGGGCGTGCCCCCGTGGACGACGCGCACTGTCTGGCGGTGGCCCTGGAGTACGGGACGCGGGAGGTCGTCGACGCCACGGGCGCCCAGCTCGCCGAGGTGTTCGGGCTGCACGAGGAGTTCGGCGGCGCGGAGTGCGGGGTCGACGACGTGCTGGCGCTGTGGGAGCGGCTGCTGGAGGCGTTCCCCGGAGAGCTGCCGGACCGACTCGTCGCCGAGGGGCAGCGGGACATGCTGCGGACGCTGCGGACCTGGGCCGGACTCGCCCGCGCGGCGGGCCTGGACATCGGGTTCCTGGCTCCCTTCATGAAGGCCGCGTGAGGCGGCGGAGAGGTGCAGTGACATGCCTGTGATCCACGCGGACACGCTCATCGAGGGCCGGCCGGCCGACGAGGCGTGGGAGGTCGTGAAGAACGCCGAGGCCCTGGCCGCGCGCGCCCGCCATGTGGTGGCCGTACGGCCCGGTCCCGCGCGGGACAAGGCCTTCCGGGTCAACGAGTGGACGGTGCTGCTCAACGGCAGCGAGGTCTCCTGGGTGCAGCGGGAGGCCGCCGGTCCCGGATACCGGCTGCGGTTCGAGCAGCTGTCCGGCGAGCTGGAGCACCTGTCGGGTGAGTGGTCGGTGGCGCCGGAGCCCGGCGGGGCGAGGGTGACGCTCACCCTCACCTTCGACCTGGGCGTCGACGGGCTCGCGCCCCTGCTGGACCCCATCTGGTCCCAGTCCTTCCAGGCCCACGCGGAGGAACTCCTGCGGGTCGTCGCCGAGTCGGCGGCATGACAGACAGCGGCATGACAGAGCGCGGCATGACAGAGAGCGGCACGAACATGACCTGTTACCTGAACTTCCTGCACACGACGATCCGGTTCGACGTCGCCGACGACGCGTCCGGCGCGTTCGCCCCGATCCACCGCTTCTTCCGCCACCTGATGGGCGACAGCGCCGCGCAGGAGCCGACGTTCCGCGTCGACGTGCGCGCCTACGACCCGGACACGGACGTCGACCCGGAGGTCTGGTCCCTTCCCCCGTCCGTCATCCGGCGCAGCAACGCCGCCGCGTTCAACTTCGACGCGCACGTCGTCGACGACGGCGGACGCAGGCGCTACGTCAACCGCTACACGCTGCTCGACGCGCCCGCCGACACCGCGCACGACAACGCCTTCCTGATGCGCGTCACCGACGGCTCCACCGTGCAGATGATCGACTTCATCCGCGACCTCGTCATCCGCCACGAGGAGAACCTCGGCACGGTGGTCCTGCACGCCTCCGGGCTGTACCGCGACGGCGACGCCGTGATCATCGCCGGGCCCAAGGGCGCCGGCAAGACGACGACACTGCTGTCCGCGCTGCGCAGGCCCGGCTGGCGGTACTTCACCGGCGACAAGCTCTTCGTCACCGTCGAAGGCGACGTCGTCGTCGTCCACCCCTGGCGGGACTACCCGTACGTCGGTGTGGGCACGCTCCGCGCCGACGCCCGCCTCGAAGAGCTGGTGCGCGAGCACGTGGACGACCGGATCGACACCTACGACCCCGGCCACAAGATCCTCGTCGACCCGGATCTCTTCGAGTCCTGGCTCGGATCGGAGTTCTCGGCGGAGCCCAGGCGGCTCGCCGCGCTGCTGCTGCCGGAGGTCAGGCCCGGGGAGCCGCTGACCGTGCGTCCGCTGACGGACGCCAACGAGCGCTGGGCCCACCTCAACAAGATCGTGGACCGGCAGGCCGACACGACGTTCTTCACCTGGCAGACGTACCTCGTCCCGGACTACGCCGGGTTCTACCGGTCGCTGTCCGCACTGCGCTCCGTGCTCGGCTCCGTCGACATGATCCGGCTGCGCGGAACCCTCGACATCGACCCGGACGCCGTACTCAAGGAGGCCGGACGATGACCGACGCCCCCCGCTCGCTGCGCGTGGCCGTCGTCGGCCTGGCCGGCGCCGGCAAGTCGACCTGCGCCTCGCTCATCGAGGAGTTCGCCCGCGACAAGGGCCTCACCCACGCCCGGGTGAAGCTCGCCAAGCCGCTGTACGACCTCCAGGAGCAGGTCTACCGGGCGGCGGGCACCTCGCTGGCCGACGGGGCGCAGGACCAGGTCCTGATGGAGGCGCTGGCCGACGCGATGCGCCGGATACGCCCCGCGTCGCTCGCCGACGACTTCGTACGCCGCCTGGCGGACACCGACGCGGAGCTGATCGTCAACGACGACCTGCGCGACCCGCACGTGGACGCGCCCGCGCTGCGCGCCCACGGCTTCCGCGTGCTGCGCGTCACCTGCGAGGAAGGGCTGCGCCAGGAGCGGCTGGCCGAGCGGGGCGACCCGTCGCGCGCCGACCGGTCCACGCGCGGGATCGACCTCATCGAACCGGACGGAATGATCGACAACAGCGCGGGCCTGGACGCGTACCGGGCCGCCGTCCACGAGCTGCTGGGGAGCTGGCTGTGATACTGAGCGGACCGGAGATCCTCGCGGAGGTGCGGGCGGGCCGCATCCACATCGACGACTTCGACCCCGAGCGCGTCGAGCCGAACAGCTACGGCTTCCGGCTCGCCGACGACATCCTGTGGTACGAGCAGGACGCCATCGACTGCTTCGAGCCGCCCGCGGCCACGCAGGTGAAGATGGGCCCCGAAGGCATGGTGCTGGAGCCGGGGCGGCTCTACCTCGGCGGCACCATGGAGGCGATGGGCAGCCCGCACTACGCGGCCACGCTCTACGCCTGCCGGTCCGCGTCGACGCTCGGCATCTGGATCCAGTACAGCGCGCCGCTCGGGCACAGCGGCGCCATCTTCCCCTGGACGCTGGAGATCAAGGTCGCGCACCCGGTCCGCGTCTACCCCGGGATGGTCATCGGCAAGCTGGCCTTCTGGTCCATGCAGGGCGAGGCCGCCGGGTACGACGGCAAGTACACCGGCTCGCGGTCCGCGGTCGCCTCGCGGTTCAGTCTGGACGCCCGTGTCGCAGGCTGATCTGTTCCGGGTGCTCGCGGCGCTCGCGCTGCTGCTCGCCGCCGCGCATCTGGTGGGGCGGCTGTTCGCCCGGTTCCGCCAGCCCCCGGTGGTCGGCGAGATCCTCGGGGGCCTCCTGCTCGGCCCGACCGTGCTGGGCCGGATGGCCCCCGAGGCGCAGGCGTGGCTGTTCCCGTCGTCGGGGCCCGTGGCGTCCGGGCTCGCGCTCATCCACCAGATCGGCATGCTGCTGCTGATGTACATGGCGGGCGCCGAGATGCGCACCGTGTTCTCCCGCCGGGACGGCCGCCCCGTGACGCTGATCGCGGTGGCGGGCATGGCGATGCCGTTCGCGGCGGGGCTGCTGCTCGTCGGGGTGATCGACACCCGGGCGGTGATCGGGCCCGCCGGGAACGAGGCGGCGCTGACCCTGGTCGTCGCGTGCGCGATCGCCGTGACCAGCATCCCCGTGATCTCCCGGATCATGCTGGACCTCGGCATCATGCGGGGCGCGTTCGCGCGGATCGTGTTGTCCGTCGCGGTCCTGGAGGACGTGGTCCTCAACGTGGTGCTGTCGGTGGCGCTGGGCATGGTGGCGACCGGCGCGGCCGGCGAGTTCGGCCTCGCCGCCTGGCTGGGCATCCACTCCGCCAACGCCTCCGCCGTGTACCACGCGCTCGCCTCGACCGGGTTCTTCGTCCTCATGACGGGAGCCGGGGCGGTGGTCCGGCGCCTGCGCCCCGCGGACGGGCGCCCGGCTCCGTCGGAGGGGATCGCGGTGCGGATGACCGTGCTGCTGGGCGTGGCGGGCGGCTGCCTGGTCCTCGGCGTGGCTCCGATGCTCGGCGCGTTCGTCGTGGGCCTGCTCGCGGGAGCGCGGCGCCGCGCGGGCACCGGCGGCGACGAGGGGCGGCCACGGCACGTCCAGCGCTTCGCGTCGGGCTTCTTCATCCCGGTCTACTTCGCCACCGTCGGCCTGAAGCTGGACCTGGTGCATTCCTTCGACCCGCTGCTCACCGCCGGGTTCCTCGGCGTCGCCTGCGCGGCGAAGGCGGCGAGCGTGTACGCGGGCGCCCGGATGGCGGGCCGGTCGGCGACCGCCTCCCTCGACCTGGCGCTGGCGCTCAACGCGCGCGGCGGGCCCGGCATCGTCCTGGCGGTGGTCTCCTTCGACGCGGGCATCGTCAACGCCTCCCTGTTCACCACCCTCATCCTCACCGCCGTCCTCACCTCCCAGGCCGCCGGCTGGTGGCTGGAACGCGCCGTGCGCGCCGGGCGGATCGACACCGACCCGCCCCACCCCGACGACGCGGCCACCGCAGACCCGGCCGACTGCGCCGCCCCCGACCAGGCCGCCCCGGACCCGCCCGACTCCGACGAGGGCGCCCCCGACCAGGCCGCCCCGGACCCGCCCGACTCCGCCCCGCACCGCCGGAAGGCGGGCGCCGCCGTCGACTGAGCCCCCTCGCACCGAACCCAAGGAGACCCATGACCAACCACCAGGGCCGGCCGGTCGTCGCCCTCGTCGACGCCTACTCGACGGCGAGCCACCTCGCGCCGCTCTTCCACGCCCGGGGATACGCCTGCCTCCACGTCCGCAGCGTGGCGAACCCCCCGGCCGCGTTCGCGGCGTCCCAGCGCCCCGAGGACTTCCTCGCGACCGTGGTGCACGACGGCGACGTGGACCGCACGGTGGCCGCACTCGCCCCGTACGGCCCCGTCGCCGTCCTCGCCGGGGCCGAGATCGGCGTCGAACTCGCGGACCGGCTCAGCGAGGCGATGGGACTCCGCACCAACGGCACCGCCCTGAGCGGCGCCCGCCGCGACAAGTTCCGCATGGTCGAGACCGTCAAGGCCGCCGGAGTCCCCGCCGCCGACCAGATCCTCGCCTCCGACCTCGACACCCTCATGGAGTGGTACGGGGACAGCGGCCGGCCCGTCGTGCTCAAGCCGGTCCGCAGCGCCCTCAACGACGGCGTGGCCTTCTGCGAGACCGCCGACGACGTCCGCGCCGCGTTCACCGCCCTGGTCGGTGCCGACACCGCGGTGGGGCTGCGCAACGACGCCGTCGTCGCCCAGGAGTACCTGGTGGGCGCCGAGTACTACGTGAATACGGTCAGCCTGGACGGCAGGCACTACGTCTGCGACGTGTGGAAGGCCCAGCACCTCAAGGTCAACGGCGTACGGGACCTCCTCGGCGGCTCCCAGCTGATGACCCGCCGCGGCCCCGAGCAGGACCAGCTCGTCCCGTACGCCTTCTCCGTCCTCGACGCCCTCGGCATCCGCAACGGCCCGGCGCACACCGAACTCAAGCTCACCCCGCAGGGCCCGCGGCTCGTCGAGACCGGCGCCCGGGTGTGCGGGGCGATGCTGCCGGTGCTCACCGGCGCGGCCATCGGCGAGAGCCAGCTCGAATGGACCGTACGCGCCTACACCGACCCCGAGGCGTTCGAGGCGCTCCGCCACACCGACTACGAGATCGCCCGGCACGCGGTCTGCGTCAACATGATCTCCCCGGACGGCGGCAAGCTCACCGGATACCCGAGGATGGACGAACTGCGCGCCCTGGAGAGCTTCCACGACGTGCTGGTGAAGGTGGCGCCCGGCGACGAGATCCACCGCACCGTCAACGATCTCACCTATCCCCTGCTCGTCCACCTCCTCCACGAGGTCGAAGGGGTCGTGGCGCACGACTACATGACAGCCCGCTACCTCGACGGGAAGGGCTTCTACGATGTCGCCTAGCCGCCGCACCGCCCTCGTGGGCCCGCTGCTCGTCCTCGGCTACTGCGTCATCAACTCCACGAAGTCCGTCCTGGAGGGTTCGCTCGTCCAGGGCCTGTCCCCGGAGTTCATCGCCTTCCACGCCTTCGTCATCGCCCAGGCCGTCTACTTCTTCACGCTGCCCGACAAGGCCGCCCTCAAGACGGTGGTCCGGCGCACGCTGCCCGACATGGTGATGCTGAACGTCTCCACCGCGGTCTGCTGGATCGCGGTGCTCTACGCGTTCACGGTCTTCGAACCCGCCATGGCCAATTCGATCATCATCGGCCTGGGCCCCGCCATCACCATCCTCCTGGGCTTCAAGCTGCGCCCCGGCACGAAGGTGCTGCCGCTGGAACTCGTCGCGGCCGCCGCGATGCTGGCCGCCATGGGCTTCCTGCTCGCCGCCGCCGCCCGCGGGTCGTCCGCCATCGGCGACCTGTCGCGCGGTGACCTCGTCGTCGGTGTCGTCTACTGCGTGCTCACGGCCACCTCCCTGTCGGGCATCACCTACTACACGAGGCGGCTCGGCGACGCGGGCGTGTCCGTGCGGCAGATGATGGCGTCCCGCTTCGTCGTGCTGATCGTGGCGACCCTCGTGCTGATGGCCGTCCGCGACAGCTTCGGCGCCTACACCGCGCGGAACGTCGCGGCCATCCTGGCGATCAGCGTCGTCGGCGTGATCATCTCGCTGTACCTCCTCCAGCAGGGCATCGTGCGCACCGAGCCGATCACGGTGTCCATGCTGTTCGGCACGAACCTGCTGATCACCTATGTCACCCAGTTCCTCGATCCGCGGCTCCACCAGTCCGGTGAGACCTTCGCCGGGATCCTCGTGGTCTCCGCCGCCATGTGCCTCGGCACCTGGGCGCGCTGGCGCGCGGGGAGACAGGAGGACGCCGGCAAGGACGACGGCGTCGACAGGGAGGACGACGCCGGGAAGGAGAGGGCCGCCACATGACCGTCCTCGCCCACATCAGCGACCTCCACGTCGACGGCGGTGAGAACAGCCTCCGCCGCGTCGAGCGCACCGTCGCCCACCTCATGGGCCTGCGGTCCGGCGTCGACGCCGTCGTCGTGACGGGGGATGTCGCCGACCACGGCACCGCCGAGGAGTACCGGCTGGTACGGGAGGCGCTCGCCCCGCTCCACGACCGCTACCCGGTCCTGCTGTGCCCCGGCAACCACGACGTCCGGGGGGAGTTCCGCGCGGCGTTCCACGGGGAGCGGGGGGACGGCCCCGTCGACACCGTCCACGACATCGGCGGCGTACGCGTCCTGATGTGCGACTCCTCCATCCCCGGCCGTCCCGAGGGCCTGCTGGAGCCGGAGACCCTGCGCCGGCTCGACGACGCCCTGGCCGACGCGCCGCGCACCCCCGCGTTCGTCGCCCTGCACCACCCGCCGCTCGCTCTCGGCATCCCGTTCGTCGACCGGATCGCCCTGCGCGCCCCGCAGGAACTCGCGGCGGTCCTCCGGCGCCACCCGCAGGTGGCCGCCGTGCTGTGCGGTCACGCCCACACCGCCGCCGCCACGTCCTTCGCCGGCGTGCCGCTGCGCTGCGCCCCGGCGGTGGCGCCGACGGCCCTCCTGCCCTGGGAGCGGGACCCGGACGGCCCCTGGAGCTCGGCGGAGGCCCCTCCGGCCATCATGTTCCACCTCCACGCCGACGGCGAACCCCTGACCACGCACGTACGCACCGTGGCCTGAGCCGACGGGAATTCCACCGGCGACCGACCCGACAGAAGCCGACAGAAGCTGACAGAAGGGGACGTACCAGCGTGAACGACGAAGGACCCCACCCGGTGCACGGGTGGACGGACACCGGATACGAGGGGGTGCGCGAGGCGTTCGCCCAGGTGGTGCGCGCCCAGCCCCAGACCCCCGGGCAGCAGCTCGCGGTGTACCGGCACGGCCGCCGGGTGGTGGACCTCTGGGCGGGCCCCGGGACGGACGGCGACTCGCTCACCGGCGTGTACTCGGTGTCCAAGGGCGCCGCGTACCTGGTCGTCGCCCTCCTCGTCCAGGACGGCGTCCTCGACCTCGACCGCGAGGTGGCCGCCTACTGGCCGGAGTTCGGGCAGGCCGGGAAGGAGGACGTCACGCTGCGGCAGCTCCTGGCCCACCAGGCGGGCGTCATCGGCGTCGACGAGCACTTCACCGTGGACGAGCTGGCCGACGACCGCGTGCTCGCCGAGCGCCTCGCGGGGCAGGCCCCGTACTGGAAGCCCGGCACGGCCTTCGGCTACCACGGCCTGGTCATCGGCGCCCTCGCGGGCGAGGTCGTGCGCCGGGCCACCGGCCGGACGCTGCGGGACTGGTGGGAACACCGGGTGCGCCGCCCGTACGGGCTCGACTTCCACCTCGGCCTGCCGAAGGAGCTGGAGCCCCGCTACCTGCCGGTGCGGCCCGCCGTCCCGGAGCCCGGAGCCGTCCCCGAGGACGCCCTGCCCGGGGCTGCCGTGCCCGAAGGGGAGAACCTGGGCGCGATCGCCTTCAGCACGCGGTACCTGCCCGACCTGGCCGCCTTCGCGAACGTCCGGCGCACGCGGGAGCTCGGCCAGGCGTCGGCGGGCGGCGTCGCCTCCGCACGCGGCGCGGCCGGGGCGTACGCGGCGGTGCTCGGCGGCACCGACGGCGCGCCGCCGCTGCTCACCGAGGACACGGTCGCCGCGTTCACCCGGCCCCACTCCGTCGGCCTCGACGTCGTGACCAAGGGGGAGAGCCGGTTCGGGGTGGGCTTCCTGCTGTACGACGCTCGCTTCCCGGCTCTGGGCCCGGGCGCCTTCGGGCACGCGGGCGCGGCCGGCTCCCTCGCGTTCGCGAGCCCGCGGCACGGTCTCGCGTACGCCTACATACGCCGGAGCTTCGCTGTCGGCGACGCGGCGGACCGGGAGAACACCCTGCTCGTCGACGCTGTGCTGGCCGCGGACTGAGGGCATGCGAGGGCCCCCTCCAGGAGAGGGGGCCTTCACGCCGTCCCGTGGGCCGGGCTGGTGCTGGTGCCGGTGCCTTACTGGGCCTTCTTCGGGTCCTCCAGGCGGGGGAACAGGACCGCGCCCTTCGTGACCGTCGCGCCGGGCGGGAGGGCGCCCCACGTGGCGGCGTCCTGGACCCGCTGGTCCGCGAGGGCGCCGAGGGACGGCTCCGCGCCGAGGGACTCCCAGAGCTTCTGGGACGTCTCCGGCATGACCGGGTTCAGGAGGACGGCGACCGCGCGGAGCGACTCCGCCGCCGTGTAGAGGATCGTCGCCAGGCGGGCCCTGCCCTCAGGGGACTCGTCCTTCGCGACCTTCCACGGCTCCTGCTCCGTGATGTAGCCGTTGACCTGCTTCACGAAGTCGAAGACCGCCAGGATGCCGCCCTGGAAGTCCAGCTCCTCGCCGATCTTCCGGTCGGCCTCGGTGACCGCCCTCGTCAGGCCGTCGTGTACGGCCTTCTCGGCGTCGCCCGCCGCCGTGGCCTCGGGGAGGGAGCCCCCGAAGTACTTGCCGACCATCGCCGCGACGCGCGAGGCGAGGTTGCCGTAGTCGTTGGCCAGCTCGGAGGTGTAGCGGGCGGTGAAGTCCTCCCACGAGAACGAGCCGTCCTGGCCGAACGCGATGGCCCGCAGGAAGTACCAGCGGTAGGCGTCCACGCCGAAGTGCGAGGTCAGGTCCTGCGGCTTGATGCCGGTCAGGTTCGACTTCGACATCTTCTCGCCGCCGACCATCAGCCAGCCGTTCGCCGCGACCTTGCCGGGCACGGGCAGGCCCTGCGCCATCAGCATCGCGGGCCAGATGATCGCGTGGAAGCGCAGGATGTCCTTGCCGACGAGGTGCACGTCCGCCGGGAACGTCGCATCGAACTTCGCCTGGTCGGCGCCGTAGCCGACGGCCGTCGCGTAGTTCAGGAGCGCGTCCACCCACACGTAGATGACGTGCTTGTCGTCCCACGGGATCGGGATGCCCCAGTCGAACGTGGAGCGCGAGATCGACAGGTCCTGGAGGCCCTGCTTGACGAAGTTCACGACCTCGTTGCGCGCCGACTCCGGCTGGATGAAGCCCGGGTTCGCCTCGTAGAACTCCAGCAGCTTCGGGCCGTAGGCGGAGAGCTTGAAGAAGTAGTTCTCCTCCTTGAGGATCTCCACCGGCTTCTTGTGGATCGGACAGAGCTTCGCGCCCTGCTCGTCCTCGATCAGATCGCCGGGGAGCTTGTACTCCTCGCAGCCCACGCAGTACGGGCCCTCGTACCCGCCCTTGTAGATCTCACCCTTGTCGTACAGGTCCTGCACGAACTCCTGGACGCGGTCCGTGTGCCGCTTCTCGGTGGTGCGGATGAAATCGTCGTTCGCGATGTCCAGGTGCTCCCAGAGGGGCTTCCAGGCCTCCTCGACGAGCTTGTCGCACCAGGCCTGGGGCGTGACGTCGTTCGCCTCGGCCGTGCGCATGATCTTCTGACCGTGCTCGTCCGTGCCGGTGAGGTACCACACCTTCTCGCCGCGCTGACGGTGCCAGCGCGAGAGCACGTCGCCTGCGACGGTCGTATAGGCGTGGCCCAGGTGAGGAGCGTCGTTGACGTAGTAAATGGGGGTCGAGACGTAGTACGTCGTCTTCCCCTGCTTCTCGGATCCAGTGGCCGCCATGGTCGAAATCCTATCGGGCCCGCGAAGCCGCCCTCACCTCCGATTCCCTTCCCCGGGCGGGGGCCGTACGGGGCGGGTGGGCCGTACGGGGCGGGCGGGGGTCGGGGCCCGGCGGTGGACCCGACCCCCGCCCGGGGGTCACACCGAGGCGGGCCAGGCGGCCAGGACCTCGCGGTAGAAGCGGGCGTGCGGGACCTCGCGGGGGGCGGGGCCCGCGTGGAAGAACGCGGCGTTGCCGGCGGTGAGGCGGCGCAGGTAGTCGAACGCCTTGCTGTCCTCCTCGCCGAAGGCGACGAACTGCCAGAACACCGGGCGCCCGGTCGCCGCTGCGTCCGCGAGGGCCTGGGTGGCGGCCGTCTTGGACTCGGGTGCGCCGTCGGTCTGGAAGAGGACCAGGGCCGGGCGCTCGGGGTCGTTCTTCTCGTGGTGGGCGAGCACCTCCGTGACGGCGCGGTCGTAGAAGGTGCGGCCCATGCGGCCGAGGCCGCTGTGGAGGGCCTCGACGCGGCCTTCGGCGTTGTCGAGCGTGATGTCGCCGGTGCCGTCGACCTCGGTCGAGAAGAACACGACGGGCACGGTCGCCGTCTCGTCCAGGTGGGCGGCGAGCGCGAGGGCCTGCTCGGCGAGGTGCTGGGCGCTGCCGTCCTTGTAGTACGGGCGCATGGAGCCCGACCGGTCCAGGACCAGGTACACCGTGGCGCGCGCCCCGGTGAGGCCCCGCTTCCGGAGCGCGGCGCCGGCCGCCTTGTACGCCTCGACGACGCCCTCCGGCGCCCGCGCCCTGACCCGCG
>NZ_JABWDV010000085.1 GCF_013362995.1 Streptomyces sp. TRM64462
AGGGCCTCCGCGGGTGGGTTCTGCGGGTGGTTCTGCAGGGGTCTGCGGGGGGCTGCGGGGGTCTGCGGGGGGCTGCGGATGGTTCTGCGGGTGTGAGGCCCTTTATACGGAGGTTTCTGATGGTTCGCCGTTCGGGGGGCGGCGCGGCGGGGACGGGGCCAGGCGGGCGAGTTCCTTCTCCAGGCCGCGGCCCCTGGTCCGTACGACCTCCGCCGCGACGTCCGCGAGCTTGCGGTTGGCGAGCTGCGAGACCCGGCGCAGCGCGGCGTACGCCTCCTCGTCGCCGCAGCCGAGCAGGTGCATCACGATGCCGCCCGCCTGGTCGATGACCGGCCGGGAGCGCAGGGCGGTCTCCAGCTGGCCGACCTCGGTGAGCGCGGCACGGTAGCGGCGGTCGCGTACGAGCCCGGCGGTGGCCTCCTCGCCCAGTACGGCGGCCGGGCCGTGGGCGGCGTTGCCGAGGGAGCCGGGCCGGAAGCCGTACAGGTTGAGGGTGACGTCGAGGCCTGCCCTGCGGAAGGGCAGGGTGACGCCGGCCCGTACGCCGGAGCGGAGCGCCAGGGCGCGGTAGGCGGGCCAGCGGTCGTCGTCGAGGAGGTCCTGGGAGTCCACGGGCTCGCCGCTGTCGAGGGCGGTGCGGATGGGTCCGTCGCCCGAGGCGAGCTGGACGGAGACGAGTGCCGCGAGGTCCGGGTGGGTGGCGCTGGTGCGCCGCTCGTCGTGCTCGGGGCCGTGCTCGTCGCCGAGCGTGGCGACGGCGCCGCAGCAGGCGGGGACGGAGCGTACGGCCTGCTCGGTGAGCTGCTGGAGCCGGCGCACGGTGGATACGGGCTCGGGGCCTTCGTACTCCTGCTCGGTCAGCATGGGGTGTCACTCCTTTCGATGTGCGGCTGCCCGCTGCGCGACCGGCGAAACGATCGCACCGTGCTCGCTCTCCGGCCCGTCGGCGCAGGGGCGGTCATGTGTGCGGTTACCGTGCTCGGTATGAGCGAGACCGACCCGTACGGCGACGGCGAGGAGCTCGCGGACTTCGTGCGCCGAGTGGCCGAGCTCCGCAGCGCCCGCGCCCTGCCGCCCGAGGAGCAGCGGGGCGTTCTGGACGCGGCGCTGTTCGAGCTGCAGCACGCGGCGGAGACGCTGTGGCCGCGTTACGAGCGGCTGGCGGCGGAGGGGCCGCAGGGCACGTCGGCGGAACGCCGGGAACGGCAGCTCCTGAGGACGGTGTTCCAGCGGCTGCCGCTGCCGGTCGCGCTGATCGACCGGGACACGGTGGTACGGCGCATGAACGCGGCCGCCACCGCGCTGACCGGGGTACGGGCCGGGTACGCGACGGGCCGGCCTCTGGCGGCGCTGCTCACGCCCGGCGACCGGGCGCCGTTCCGTACGCACGCGGCGGCGACGGCGCGCGGCGAGGGCGGGCGGAGTCTGACCGTACGGCTCCAGCAGCGGCCGAAGGAGCCGGTACGGGCCACGCTGACGGCGGTGCCGCTGCCGGGCGAGCCGCACC
>NZ_JABWDV010000086.1 GCF_013362995.1 Streptomyces sp. TRM64462
GGAGCCTCCTCGGGCGCGGGCTCCGCAGGCGCCAGCGCCTCCGCGTCCAGCAGGCGCGCCGCCTGCCGGGCGAGGCGGGCCACCAGCGGGGCCGGCAGCCAGGCGCCGCTGTCCAGGTCGGGGCGCCCCGACAGCGCCGGGTCCGCCGACAGCGCCTCGACGCCGGGGCGTTCCGACGCGGACTTCGTGAGGCACCGGGCGATGAACGCGCGCAGCGCGTCGTCCGCCAAGCCGTCCAGCTCCGGTTCGGACTCGACGATCCGGTACATCACGGCGTGCTGGTTCCCGGCGGCGTGCCCGAACGGGAGCCGGCCCGTGGCCGCGTACATCAGGACGCAGCCGAGCGCGAAGACGTCGGCCTCGGGGCCGAGCGGCTCGCCGAGCACCTGCTCGGGGGCCATGAACCCGGGGGAGCCGACGACCATGCCGGTGCTGGTCAGCAGGGACTCCACCGAGGGTTCCACGGCGCGGGCGATGCCGAAGTCGATGACCTTCAGGCCCTCGACGGTGAGCATGACGTTCGACGGCTTCAGGTCGCGGTGGAGGATGCCCGCCCCGTGGATGCCCTCCAGCGCCCGCAGCAGCCCGTCCGCCAGGGCGAGGACCGCGTCCACCGGGAGGGGGCCGTACTCCCGTACGACCGTCTCCAGCGACGGGCCCGGCACGAATCCGGTCGCGACCCACGGCCGCTCGGCCTCGGGGTCCGCGTCCAGCACGGGCGCGGTGAAGTGCTCGCCGACCTTCCGTGCCGCGTTGATCTCCCGCCGGAACCGGGCCCGGAACTGCCCGTCCGCGGCATGCTCCTCGTGCACGACCTTGACGGCGACGGTGCGCCCGCCCTCGGAGCGCGCCAGGAAGACGCGCCCCATGCCCCCGGAGCCGAGCCGACCGAGCAGCCGGTAGGGCCCGATGCGCGCCGGGTCGCCCGCCGCGAGCGGCTCTATACCGCTGACGCCCTCGCCCTGGCCTCCGCGCTGGTCCTCGCCCTGCGCCTTGCCCTGCGCCTTGCCCTGGCCCTTGCCCTTTTCCTTGCCGCCGTCGCTGCCCATGACAGGCATGACCCCCCGGTCGTCCCCTGTGATCGTTCATACGGTCGGATGAACGCGATCAGCCTAGAACCGCGGGCGCGCGGACGCGTAACGCGTCACAGTTCCGGTGGAGGGGTTGCTCTTATTACCGACGGGTAGCATCATCGTAGCTACTAGCTGGTAGATGTACGAGGAACCCTGCCTCCCGATCCTTACGGAGCCGTCGCCATGGGGCACTACAAGTCGAATCTCCGCGACATCGAGTTCAACCTCTTCGAGGTCCTCGGGCGCGACAAGGTGTACGGCACCGGTCCGTTCGAGGAGATGGACGTCGAGACCGCCAAGAGCGTCCTCGACGAGCTCTGCCGCCTCGCGGAGAACGAGTTCGCCGAGTCCTTCGCCGACGCGGACCGGAACCCCCCGGTCTTCGACCCCGAGACGAACACCGCGCCGGTCCCGGCCTCCTTCAAGAAGTCGTACAAGGCGTTCATGGACTCCGAGTACTGGCGTCTGGGCCTGCCGGAGGAGATCGGCGGCACGACGTCGCCGCGCTCGCTCATCTGGGCGTACGCGGAGCTGATCCTCGGCTCGAACCCGGCGGTCTGGATGTACTCGTCCGGCCCGGCCTTCGCGGGCATCCTCTTCGAGGAGGGCACCGAGGCGCAGAAGAAGGTCGCCGAGATCGCCGTCGAGAAGCGCTGGGGCTCCACTATGGTCCTCACCGAGCCGGACGCCGGCTCGGACGTCGGCGCCGGCCGCACCAAGGCGATCCAGCAGGAGGACGGCTCCTGGCACATCGAGGGCGTGAAGCGCTTCATCACGTCCGGTGAGCACGACATGGAGGAGAACATCCTCCACTACGTGCTGGCCCGCCCCGAGGGTGCCGGTCCGGGCACCAAGGGCCTGTCGCTCTTCCTCGTCCCGAAGTACGAGTTCGACTGGGAGACCGGCGAGCTGGGCGCGCGCAACGGCGTCTACGCGACGAACGTCGAGCACAAGATGGGCCTCAAGGCGTCCAACACGTGCGAGATGACCTTCGGCGACAAGCACCCCGCCAAGGGCTGGCTGATCGGCGACAAGCACGACGGCATCCGCCAGATGTTCCGCATCATCGAGTTCGCGCGGATGATGGTCGGCACGAAGGCCATCGCCACGCTGTCGACGGGCTACCTCAACGCGCTGGAGTACGCCAAGGAGCGCGTCCAGGGCCCCGACCTGGCGAACTTCATGGACAAGACCGCGCCGAAGGTCACCATCACGCACCACCCCGACGTGCGCCGCTCCCTCATGACGCAGAAGGCGTACGCGGAGGGCATGCGCGCCCTCGTCATGTACACCGCCGCCGTCCAGGACGCGATCCAGACGGCGGAGGCCGCGGGCGAGGAGGCGGAGGCCAAGGCGCTGAACGGCCTGAACGACCTGCTCCTCCCGATCGTCAAGGGCTACGGCTCCGAGAAGTCGTACGAGCAGCTCGCCCAGTCGCTCCAGACCTTCGGTGGCTCCGGGTACCTGCAGGAGTACCCGATCGAGCAGTACATCCGCGACGCCAAGATCGACACGCTGTACGAGGGCACCACGGCGATCCAGGGCCAGGACTTCTTCTTCCGGAAGATCGTCCGCGACCAGGGCGCCGCGCTGAACAGGCTCTCCGAGGAGATCAAGAAGTTCCTGGCGGTCGGCACCGGCGGCGAGGAGCTGGCCGAGGCGCGCGACGCGCTCGCCAAGGCGGCCGTGGACCTGGAGGCGATCGTCGGCAAGATGCTGACGGACCTCACCGCGACCGGCGAGGACGTCAAGAACATCTACAAGGTGGGTCTGAACACGACCCGTCTGCTGATGGCGTCCGGTGACGTGGTCGTCGGCTACCTGCTGCTGCGCGGTGCGGCCGTGGCCGCCGAGAAGCTGGCGGCGGGCGCCTCGTCGAAGGACGTGGCCTTCTACCAGGGCAAGATCGCGGCGGCGAAGTTCTTCGCGGCCAACGTCCTGCCGGGTGTCGCGACCGAGCGGCTCATCGCCGAGGGCGTCGACAACTCGCTGATGGAGCTGGACGAGGCCGTTTTCTGAGCCTCGGCTGAGGCTCTCCTGAGGCTCGCCTGCGGGTGTGGCCCGACGGCCCGCTCTTCCCCGGATGGTCCGGTCCGGGAAAGAGCGGGCCGTCCGCTTTTATGCGATTTCCCTCCTATTCTGAAGCTGAGGAGCAGGAAGGGAACCGCCCATGGGCACGCTCGACCTCGACCTCGACAAGGCCCGGGACGCCGCCGCCCGGGAGGAGTGGGGCGCCGCGTACACCCTGCTCGACGGCCTGACCCCGGACGTACTCGCCGCCGACGACCTGACGCTGCTGGCCGACGCCGCCTGGTGGACCGGGCGCCTCGCCGAGTCGATCGAGGCCCGGCTGCGCGCGTACACGGCGTACGCCTCCGAGGGCGACGAGCGGGCGGCGGGGCGCAGCGCGTGGATGCTCTTCTACGACTACGGGGACACCGGCCGTACGGCCACGGCCACCGGGTGGCTGCACCGGGCGCGGCAGCATCTGGGCGGCCTGGCCGAGTGCCCCGAGAAGTGCTACCTGGCCTGGTCCGAGGCCGAGGAGGCAGCGGGGGGCGGCGACCTGGACGGGGCGCTGGCCGCCGCCCGGCGGATGACGCGCATCGCACGGAACTGCGGGAACCCCGACCTCCTCGCCATGAGCCGGCAGGTCCACGGCGGCATCCTCATCACGCACGGGCGGGCCGAGGAGGGCCTCGCGCTGCTGGACGACGCGATGTGCGCCGTCACGGCGGGGGAGCTCAGCTCCCTGTACACGGGCTGGCTCTACTGCCTGGCGCTCACCCGGTGCATGGCCGCCGCCGACCTGGGGCGGGCCGCCGAGTGGACGGACGCGGCGATGCGGTGGTGCACGGCGCACTCGTCCGACAACCCGTTCCGCGGGCTGTGCCGGGTGCACCGGGTCGAGGTCCTCGACCTGCGCGGCGACTGGCCGCGGGCAGAGGCGGAGGCCGCCCGCGTGTGCACCGAGCTGTGTGCCGGGGACGTCTCCGTGGCGGGCGAGGCGCATTACGTGGCCGCCGAGATCCACCGGCGGCGGGGCGACCTGGACGCCGCCGAGGCCGCGTACGCCCGCGCCCACGCCCTGGGCCGCACCCCGCAGCCGGGGCTCGCCCTGCTGCGGCTCGCCCAGGGGCACGCCGACGCGGCGGCCGCCGCGCTGCGCCTGGCCCTCGCCGAGGACCCGCCCGACGGCGACCTCCTGCGGCGGGCCCGGCTGCTGGCCGCCCAGACGGAGGTGACCCTGGCGACGGGCGACGTCGCGACGGCGAGCGCGGCCGCCGCCTCCCTCACCCACCTCGCCACCACCAACCCCCCGCACCCGGGCCCCACCCTCCTGACGGCC
>NZ_JABWDV010000087.1 GCF_013362995.1 Streptomyces sp. TRM64462
GCCTGCCGGCCGTACTCGACCGACCGGGCCAGCGACTGCGCCGCCTTGGACGCGGCGGTGGCGGCGTCGGCGGAGTAGCCCAGCGCCTCCTTCGCGTACGTACGGGCCCTCGCCGCATGTCCGGCCGCGTTCGCGGCGTGCTGGTACGCGGCCTTCGCGTCGCCCTTGGCGGCGTCCGCCAGGGCCTTGGCGGTGGCGGCTTCCTGCTGCGCGTTCTTGGCGTGGGCGTCGGCGACGGCCTTCTGCTGCTCGGCGATCGACTTGGACCCCTGGCCCGCCAGCACGACCAGGCTCGCGGCCGAGTCGGTGGTGACGTACGGGGAGCCGAGCTGGATCGCGTCGTTGGCCGGCTTGGCGACCTGCGCCGCGGCGTTGCCGGCGTCCACGGCGGCCTGGGCGGTGACATGGGCGTGGCCGGCGGCCTTCGCGGATGCCGCCAGTGCCTTGGCCGCCTCCTTGTTCGCCACGTCGGCATGGGACTTGGCGGTCTTCGCCTCGGCCTCGGCCTCGTCGGCCAGCTTGACCGCCGCCTTGGCCTCCGAGGCGGCGTGCTGCGAGGCCTGGATGGCGTCGGCGGCGGCGCTGGTCGCGGTCTTCACCGCGGCGTCCGCCTTCAGCTTCGCCTCGTGAGCGGCGTCGGCGTCGGCGCGGGCCCGCTTGGCGGCCGCTTCGGCGCGGGTCGCGGCGGCGTCCGCGTCGGCGGCCGCCTGCGTCGCGGCGTTCGCTGCCGTACGGGCCCGGCCGGCGGCCGCCTCGGCGTCGGAGGCGTGCTTGTCGGCGGCGTCAGCGGCTGCCCTTGCCTCCTTGGCGTTGGCGTCCGACTCGTGTGCCTGCGCGTAGGCCTCCTTGGCGTCCGCCTTGGCCCGTGCGGCATCCGCCTTCTGCTCGGCGTCCCACGCGTCGTCCCGCAGATCGCGGGCCTTGTCGCGGGCCTTCTCGGCGGCGGTGCGCTTCTGGACCGCGGTGGCCTCGGACGACTCCGCCCTGGACTTGGCGTCCTTCGCCTTCGCCGCCTCGCTCTCGGCGGTCTTCCGGTGCTGGGCCGCTTCCGCCTTCTTGGCGTCGGCGGTCTCCTTCTCCTTCTTCGCGGTCTTCTCTTCGGCCTCCGCGGCGAGCCGCTTCGCATGGGCCTTGGCAGCTGCGGCCTTGGCGTCCGCCTCCGCCTTCAAGGCATCAGCGAGCTTGGCCTCGGCGGTCTCCTTGTCCTTCTTGGCGTTGTCCCGGTGCGTCTTCGCCGCGTCCGCCGCGGCCTTGGCCTGCAGCTCGGCGGTGTGCGCGGCCTTCTTACGGAACTCCGCCTTCGACTGCGCGGCCTGCGCCAGCGCGCGCTGCATGATGGTCGCGCTGTCGCCGGCGGACGCGCGGGTGGCCGCCTCGGCGGTCTCACCGGCCTTCACCATCGCCTCAAGCGCGGCGGCCGCGCCCTGGGTGACCTGCGCCTTCTGCTGGCCCACCAGCAGCCCGCGACCGCGCGGGGCGCCGATGCGGTCGGCGATGCCGTAGGCGGTCTGCTCGATGTCGGCGCTGGTCTCGGCGGTCAACTTCGCGGTGCGGGCCTCCTGCTTGAGGGTGGCGAGTTCACGCTTGGCCGCCGCCTGGGCGTCCGCGATGCCCTTCTTCGCCTTGGCGAACTGGGCCTTGTCCGGGTAGCTGAGGCTGTCGGTGCCCTTGTGGCCGGACGGCTTGATCCTGAACTTCTGCGGCGAGGTGCCGTTGCAGCCCCACTGCCAGGCGTCGTAACCGTTGTCGAACTTGTGCAGGTCCAGGCACTTGCCGGTGCCGACGTTCTTCAGCTCCGTGGTGGCACGGACGTTGAAGTCCCAGGTCTGGGCCGGGCTCTGGTTGCACGACCAGATCTGGATCTTCGTACCGTTGTCGGGCTTCCCCCCGGAGACGTCCAGGCACTTCATGGAGTCGTAGCTCCGCAGGTGCAGGTCGCTGCCGCCACCCTCGATCAACCACTTCTGGGCCGCCGATCCGTTGCAGGTGTAGACCTGCACCGGAGTGCCGTTGGCGTCTTTGCCGCCCTGCACGTCGAGGCACTTGCCCTTCGCGCCCGGCACCTCGATGGTCACGGGGCTGTCCCCGATCCAGCCGACGCCGCCCGGGGACCAGTAGTCCTGCCAGTACGCCAGGTGGTCGGCGACCCAGGAGTGCCCCAGCAACTGTCCCAGGGACTTCGCGCCCCGTGAGAGGTTCTCGGTGGCCAGCTTGTTCAGCGTCAGAAGGTGGTCACGCTGCTTGGCCTGCGCGGCGACCTCCTGCTGCCACTCGTCGGCAGCGGTGTCGGAGATCGTCCGCAGCACCTTGTTCGGGTCGATGGGGTCGCGCCACGTACAGGACGCGAACCGCGTCTTCAGGTCCTCGACCGCGACACGGAACTCCGCGGACCCCGGCTGCGGGGCCGTACGGGGGAAACCGCCCGACGCGAGGAAGATCCGGGCGTTGTCCGCACCGGTCGGCTCCAAGGACCAGTCCGACAAGCGCCGGAAAGCGCTCCGCTCGGCAAGAGCCTGGTCCCAGCCGGGAAGCGTCGGGGCCGGGTCATTGCCGTACAGCGGAGTACCGAGATCCTTTACGGCCTTGACGGTCTTCTCGTCCGCCGCAGGTGTCGGATCCTCGTAGAAGTCGCTGTCGTTCTTCCAGAACCGGTCCCAGATCCACTTCGTCAGGCCGGTCTGACCGTAGAAGTTCTCCTTGCCGTCGTGCCAGGTACCGGGCGGGTGGTGGAACTCGATGCGGCCGACGCCCGCGGGAGTCTCCAGCCCTTCGAGCGGCTTGTCCCATGCCTTCACGAGTGTCTGGATGGCCGCCCCTTGTTGGGAAGCGGCTTCCCGGTCCTTCTCGTACGCCACGGCAAGCGGGGTGTCCTCCCAGTGCTGCCTGTTGGCGAGGGCGTGCAGCTTGTCCTGCGGCTGGTTGAGACCGTCCTGCGCGACGGCGGCCATGGCGGGCCCGCCCAGTCGCAGCACGTCGGCCATCAGACACTGGTCCTGCCGCAGTTGCTCCGCGGACGTGTCCTCGAACCAGTCGTAGTCGCTGCTCACCGGTTCCATACGCGGCGAGGCGTTCAGGTCCAGCAGGTCAGGCTGAACGGCCAGGCCACCGAGGACGGCCGCGGCCGCCATGGAGGCGATGAGCGGTACGAACGGGGTGTGAGGGGTCGATCTGCGTCGTCTGTTCCTGAACAGCCCTGGTCTGGGGCGCAAGGGGGTGTCCCTCCATCGGCACAAGGGCAGGCGGGGGCACCCCATGGCAGAGAAGTGAAGCGCGGCCACGCCTGTGTCAGGGCATGCGCCGCCGCGATTGAGCTACCCCTCCCCCGTGGCGGCGCTGTTCCCCCGGCCGCCGGCTGAGACGTGTACGCCATGCCGGAGCTGGTCAGGCCCCGGCGTCGCACACACACGGTGATCACACCATAGGCACAGGGCAGGGCCTTGGATCAAGAGAAATCCCCTACGAGGAACAGCGCTCTGCACCTGCGCCGGCGCCCTTGACGGCCGCGACGAACGGCACCCAAGCGCGGGCGGAGACGGTGACGACAGGCCCGTCAGGCACCTTGGAGTCCCGGACGGGGACGACGCCGGGGAGGTCGTCGGCGACCTCGACGCAGTCGCCGCCTGACGTGTTGCTGTAGCTGCTCTTGCGCCAGCGTGCGGCGCCCACGAAACCGTCAGCCACCTCGACGCAGTCGCCACCCGACCCGTTGCTGTGGCTGCTCTTGCGCCAGCGCGCGGCGCCCACGAAGCCTTCGGCCACTTCGACGCAGTTGCCGCCCGACCCGTTGCTGTAGCTGCTCTTGCGCCAGGCGGCGGCGCTCAAGTCAATCCGGTTGCTTGCCATTTCGATAGTCCTCAGCTGCTGATTCGATCATGGCCAGGGACGCCTCTGGCGGCAGCGCGGCGGCCCTGAGCAGATCGTACGACGTTCGATACGCCGCCACGAGGCCCGGATCGTCCACGGTATGGCCGGTGTGCAGAGACTCCGTGTACACCAGCGGTGGCGCATCGGCAAAGGTCATGATCATGGCAGTGCCGAGCAGGAACGGGTGAGCCCCGGAGTTCCACGGCAGCACCTGCACAAAGATCCTCCGCCGCCGCACCAGCGCGGCGACCCGGTCCAACTGTTCAGCCATCCGGGCAGGCGCCAGGATGGGCTGCCGAAGCACCGACTCGTGCAGAACCACCCAGTACTGCGGCCTGTTGTGGTCGTCCTCGAAGAGGCTCGACCGCGCCAGCCGACCGTTGACCTTGGCGTCGGTCTCCTCGTCCGCCTCAAGCGGGTGCGTCGCCCGCACCACTGCTCGTGCGTACGCCTTGGTCTGCAAGAGGCCCGGCACGACGGTGGGGCACCACTCCTCGATGGTCAGCGCGTGCCTCTCCGCTTCGAGGACGCGCTCGAAGTACTCGGCATGGCCCTTCCGTCGAGCCTGCCGTACGTCGTCGCAGCCGCGCTCGAAGTAGCCGTCCGTCTTGAGGACGCGGTCCGCGTGGCGGGCCAGTTCCACCGGCATGCTGCGCTGGCCGCGCTCGATCTCGCTCAGGAGCGTCGCCCCGTAGAAGCTGCCCTCCACGAGCTCGGTCATGGTCAGGCCCGCCTTCTCCCGCTGGTACCTCAACTCCTTGCCGTAGAAGCACGAAACGCTCTGCGACCCGTCGATGTCCGTCCGCTTCCCCTGCCCCATGGGTGACCGCCCTTCACACCTCGCGTCCTGGTGCCCAAACCCCTTTCACGCTACGTCCGTTCGACACCGCAGCGTGACGGGTTCGTCACAACACGCACAGAAGGGTGAGGGCCGCGCTCCCGCTGGGCGGGGGCGCGGCCCTCGGTCTGATGCCCGGGGTGTCAGCCCTTGATGAAGTTGTGCAGACCCGGGACCGTCAGGGTGCCGCCGAACTGGCCGGCCTGGGTGACCTTGGCGTTGGTGAAGAACGCGAAGGGCACGTCCAGCGGGGGCGGGGTCTCGGGGCTGAAGGTGACCGGGATGATGCCGAAGAGGTTGCCCTTCAGCTCCTCCGTGTACATCGTCACCGTGCCGTTGCGCATCGTCGACGTGGAGCCCGGACGGGACGTCACATGGCCCGTGCGGCCCTCGCTGTGGACGGTGGTCTGGTGCAGGTCCTTGATGTCCACCTCGGACGCCGTGAATTTCAGGACCTTCTTGACCTTGCCGCTGCCCGTCTCGACCTCCACAATGCCGTGGTACTTCAGGCCGCGCAGGGTGAGCAGCGTGCTCTCCAGCTTCCACGGGTCGTCGGGGACGTGCGGGATGCCCGGTTCGGCCTGCGCGTTCGCGAGGGCCTCGGGGTCCGGGGTCGGGCACGGGAAGCGGGGCTTCGCGCCGTCCGGGATGTCCTCGTCCTGCTTCGGGTCCAGGCCCTTGACGTCCTCGGGCAGCTCCTCGACGTCGGCGCCCACTTTGTCGGCGGCGTCCTTGATGGCTTCCTTGGTCTTGTCGAGGACGTCGTCCACCGGCTTCGTAGCCGGGTCGGACGTCGGCTTGGAACTGGGCTCGGCCGTGGGCGTGGGCGTGGCGGGCGGCTCGGCTTCCGTCTTCGGCTGCGCCGCGGGCGCCGTGGGTGTCGGCGTGGACGTGGGCGCGGGGGCCTCGGCGGCGGCCGGCTGCTGCTCCGTCGACGTCCCGTTCTGACCGGTGAGCCCGCCGAAGAAGTCCTTCACCGCCTCGCCGACGCCCAGCGGGTCCAGGGGGTTCCTGGTCTCCGTGGGCGTGGGGGTCGGGGTCGGGGTGGTCGAAGGGGTCGGTGTCGTACCCGTCTTGGGGTCCGTGGTCGTGGTCGAGCTCGGAGTCGGGGTCGGGGTCGGGGTCGCCGACGGGGTCGTGCCCGGTGTCGGCTCCTTCGTCCCGGTCGGGTCCGCCGAGGGCTCCGACGGCTTCGTCGGCGACGCGGACTGCGACGGTGTCGGCTCCTGCGACTCGCCCGGCTCGTCGGACTGCGTCACGCACGGGCCCGGCGCGAAGGGGATGTCCTTGTCGTCGGCCAGGGCGGGCCGGGGCGTGAGGCTCATGCCCATGAGGACGGCCGTCGGCATCGCCGCCAGCGCCAGGGCCTTGCCCGCCGGAGCCTGGAGCTTGGTCAGCAGCGACTTGCGCGGGGCCGCGTGGCGCGGTCCCCTTCTCTGCCGCGGGCCCTCGGCATCAGCCGCAGTGGCCTGCGGTTCGTCACCCCGCACTGTTCCTCCCGCCATTGGCGTCGACAGTCGTCTCGGTGTCGTACGTGGACGTGGCGTCAGGCTGCTGCTCGTCCGAGGCCGAGGGCGAGGCCGAGGCCAACGCCTCGGACTTCTCGGGCGCTTCAGGCACCTCGGGCTCCGGCTCGCCCGGCGCCCAGGAGATGGACAGGGCGCCGCCGACCATGGCCAGCAGGAACCCGACGACGAAGCCGCCGAAGTTCGAGACCGGGATGGACACCAGGGCCAGCAGGATCGCCGCGACGCCCGCGAAGGTCCGTACGAGCGGCTGGAACCACATCGTCAGGCCCAGGGTGACCAGCAGCACCCCGATGATCAGTGACCCGGCGCCCCCGGTCGTGGCCATCGTGACGGTCATCTGACCGAGGTGAAGGCTCGCGTACGGCAGGTACGCGATCGGGATACCGCCCAGCAGGGTCAGCAGCCCCGCCCAGAACGGCCGGCTCCCCCGCCAGTCGCGGAACCGCCGCTTCAGGACGCGAAGGTAGTACTCGTTCTGCTCGGCGGACGTCGGCGCGGACCCGGCTGACTCGGCGCTCATGAGAAAGCTCCCTGGAACTGGTTGTGCTGTGTGAAAAGGGAGGCAGGCGGGCGTGGTCGCCAGGGGCGCTCACGCCCGCCCGTACGGACCGCCGGTCAGAAGCACTCGACCTTCGGACCGTCACCGATGTGCAGGCGCATGCTCAGACCGCTCAGCGTGAACGTGCCGGCGGTGGTCGCCCACGCCTTCTGCTCCACGTTGGTGAGCGTGGCCACCCTGGCCTGCTGCGCGAAGCCGTTCTGGTTGATCCGGTCCTTGATGGCCGGCCCCCGGCCCCAGCCCTTGGCATCGCCCTTGGCGGTGTGCTTGGCCGCGATGCCGATGTCGATGTCCTCGAACTTGGCGTCGGCGTCGAGGTCGGTGACGTCGAGGTACAGGTTCGTCGCCTTGACGGGCTCCTTCTTGCCCGCCTCCAGCCGGAGCGTGACCTTGCCGAGCAGGGGCACGTCCGGGGTGACCACCGACTGGCACATGTTGGTGATCGTGGCGTCCTCGAAGGACGAGATGGCGACGGGCCGTGCTTCGACCTCGTCACCACCCTTGATGTTCTTGTACCCCATGTCGACGCCGCCGTACTGGGCGAAGCCGTGACCCACAAGGCGATCGGTCTTGACCTTGAACTCCTGGCCGGACACGGCGAAGGACGCGGCCAGCGCGCCCTGCGCGAGGCCGATGCCTATCGCGGCCGTCGCGGCCACGCTGGGCACCATGACGACGGCGAACCGCTTCCATCTGGTCCCACCGCGAACCTGGGACTTCATAGATTCCTCCTTCTCGGACGTACATCTCCGGGACCGGGCCCGAGGGCCCGTCCTGGGATGGGAGAAGTGCTACGTCCTCGGGAAGGGGAACGCCCGCAGATCGGGCGGCGCGAGCCGCGTCCGCTTCACCGGCGATCACCCCCGAGCGACAACCACCGGCCGCTCGGCACAGGTGTCCGGGCGGCCCGTTCGGACAGGCCCTGCCGGATGGGCAGGAACCCCCCTGTCCTCGGCCGGCGCGTGCTGCCTCCGGCCCACTCGGTGGGGACCCGACCTCCGCGGAGCGCGGCTGGTTGCCGGCTGGTGCGGTATCGGACCGAGCGTCGCCGATCGTGGTGCATTCCGGGCCGGGGCACAAGGGGGTTCGTTACCCGCTAGTAACGGCTCGATAAACCGGCCGCGACGGGCCGCCGTCGCCCGGGCACTCACGGTGCTACCGGCCGGTTCGACAGAAGGGGATTTCGCCGCCGATAGGCGGACATAAGCAGGGCGTTGATTTACTGCGAGTAACAGCGGCCGCGTTTGCCAAGTTTTGGCAAAGCGCGGCCGCCGAATGTCACTCTGTCGCCAAATCGGCGACCTGCCCCGACATTGCTGTCAGCGGCTGACAGCACGGCTGTCAGTTGCTGTCAGAAAAGCACGCGCGCCAATGCCGAACGCGCCGCCGCGACCCGCGGATCATCCGGCCCGATCACCTCGAACAGCTCAAGGAGCCGCACCCGCGCCGTGTCGCGGTCGTCGCCCGCCGTCTGGCGCACCGTGTCGACGAGCCGCCCGAAGGCGTCCTCCACATGACCCCCGACCAGGTCCAGGTCCGCCGCCGCCAGCTGCGCCTGGACGTCCTTCGGCGCGTCGGCGGCGTTCTTGCGGACCTGCTGCGGGTCCATCCCCTGCACCCGGCCGAGCAGCTCGGCCTGCGCGAGGCCCAGCTTGGCCTCCGTGTTGCCCGGGTCGTCGACCAGGACGTTCTTGTACGCCTGGATCGCACCCGGGATGTCGTTGGAGTCCAGCGCCCGCACCGCCGCCTCCAGCAGGGCGTCGTACGGACCGGCCGGCGCCGTCCGCGCCTCCGCGCCCGCCTCCGGGGCGCCGGCCTCCGCGTCCCCGGCGACCGTGATCCCGGTCAGGCCGAAGCGCTGCTCCGCCACCTCGATGAGCTGGTCCAGGGTCTGGCGGATCTGCGCCTCGGGCGCCGCCCCCTGGAAGAGCGGCAGGGCCTGACCGGCCACCACCGCGAACACCGCGGGGATCCCCTGGATCCCGAACTGCTGCATCAGCATCTGGTTGGCGTCGACGTCGATCTTCGCCAGGACGAAACGGCCGTTGTATTCGACGGCCAGCCGCTCCAGCAGAGGACCGAGCTGCTTGCACGGCTGGCACCACTCGGCCCAGAAGTCGAGGACGACCGGCACTTCGGCCGAGCGCTGCAGTACGTCGCGCTCGAAGCCCGCCTCGTCGACATCGATCACCAGAGCCGACGGGGGCACCGCACCGCCGCCGCCCTGCCGGGCCGACTCCGCGCGCGCCTGCTCCGCCTTCGCCTTGGCCTCTCCGGCCGCCTTCACCGCGGCGAGGTCGACGACGCCGCTCATGGACATGTTCCTAGGCTGCATGGGTACATCCTCCCCCTTCCGCGCGCGTAACCGGTACGTCACGGCCCAAGCACGGCCGAAGCCGTGGTGGCACGGGGTCCCCACCCGGTGCCCAGTGGCTGTCGCTCCGGGCCGACCGGCGCCCCCCCCCCGGCGCCTCCCAGCCTTTCGCTACGCGTCGTAGCGTATCTGTACGACCGCCGGGTCGGACCGGCCGTACGCTGTGAACTGGCCCACACGCGCGGCACCGGAGCAGCGGAGCTACTCGCCGGTATGGTCGAGCGTCATGTGCAGCCGCCACATCCTTCCCCCCACCCCCACCGGCGCACCCGCCAGGCCCGGGCGTCCGCGCAACGCCGCCGCCGACACCGCGATCCTGGAGGCGACCCGCGCGGCCCTGGTGGAGCTCGGCTGGTCCAAGCTGTCGATGAGTGACGTCGCCGCACGCGCGGGCGTCGCCAAGACCACCCTCTACCGGCGCTGGGCCGGCAAGAACGAGCTGGTCGTCGACGCCGTCGCCGTCCTCTTCGACGAGCTGGAGCTCCCCGACCGCGGCAGCCTCGCCGCCGACATCGAGGGCGTGGTCCACCAGTTCGCCGCGCTCCTCGAACGCCCGGAGACGAAGACGTCGCTGATGGCCGTCGTCGCCGAGTCCACCCGTGACGCACCCCTGCGGGAGCGGATCCGCGCCTCCATCGTCGAGCGCCAGAAACGCCTCGTGCAGGAGGGCAGACGCCGCGCCCAGGACCGCGGCGAACTGCCGACCGGAGACAACGCCCAGGAGGCGTCGCCCGGCACCGACGACCTGATCTTCGACGTCATCGCCGGCGCCGTCCTGCACCGCGCCCTGGTCAGCGGCGAGCCCGTCGACGCCGAGTGGGTGGAGCGCTTCACGGCCCTGCTGCTGGGCGGGCTCGGCGCCGCCTCGCGCGCGTAGTCCCCCCGTACGGCGTGAACTACAGCTCGCGGAACATCACGTGCAGCCCGGTGTACCCCTCCACCGGGTGGCGGAAGGCGCCCGGCACCGTACCGACGATCCGGAAGCCCAGGTTCTCGTAGAGCCGTACCGCGTGCTTGTTGGTCTCCGCGACCGCGTTGAACTGCATGCCCCGGAAGCCGGCGGCCCGCGCCCACTCCAGGCTGTACTCCACCAGCGCCCGGCCCACGCCCCGACCGCCGTGCGCCGGGTCGACCATGTAGCTGGCGCTGGCGATGTGCGCGCCGTTTCCTGCCTGGTTGCGGTTCATCTTGGCGGACCCCACGACCGTGCCCGCCGCGTCCACGGCGACGACCGTACGGTTCGGCGGGTCGAGGAGCCACCAGCCGCGGGCCTCCTCCGCCGTCAGGTCCGCGGGATAAGTGAAGGTCTCGCCGGCAGCGACGATCTGCTGGAAGAAGGGCCAGATCGCGGGCCAGTCGCCGGCCCCGGCCTCTCGGATCTCGGCATGCATGCCGCCAGCATGCATGCCGAGATCCGTTGAGGCGAACGGATTTCGTACGGTCGGGACCAGGCCTCCGGTCAGAAGCCCGCCGGCTCCGTGTACACGCCCCACTCGTCCCGCAGCGCGTCGCAGATCTCGCCCAGCGTGGCCTCCGCCCGTACGGCGTCCAGCATGGGCCCGATCATGTTGGAGCCGTCCCGCGCGGCGGCCAGCATCGCGTCGAGCGCGGCGCCCACGCGGGCGTCGTCGCGGCCCGCCTTGCGGTCGGCGAGGATCCGCACCTGCTCGCGCTCCACCTCGTGGCTGACCCGCAGGATCTCCAGGTCGCCCGTCACCGAGCCGGTGTGGCAGTTGACGCCGACGACCTTCTTGTCGCCCTTCTCCAGGGACTGCTGGTAGCGGAAGGCGGACTCCGCGATCTCGCCGGTGAACCAGCCGTCCTCGATCCCGCGCAGGATGCCGGAGGTCATCGGCCCGATGGGGTGCTGCCCGTCGGGGTGGGCGCGCAGCCCGCGCTCCTTGATGCGGTCGAAGATCTTCTCCGCGTCGGCCTCGATCCGGTCCGTGAGCTGCTCGATGTACCAGGAACCGCCCAGCGGGTCCGCGACGTTGGCGACGCCGGTCTCCTCCATCAGCACCTGCTGTGTGCGCAGCGCGATCTCGGCGGCCTGCTCGGACGGCAGGGCGAGGGTCTCGTCGAGCGCGTTGGTGTGCAGCGAGTTGGTGCCGCCGAGTACCGCCGCGAGCGCCTCGACCGCGGTCCGTACGACGTTGTTGTACGGCTGCTGGGCGGTCAGCGACACACCGGCGGTCTGGGTGTGGAAGCGCAGCCACTGCGCCTTGTCGGTCCTCGCGCCGTAGACCTCCTTCATCCAGCGGGCCCAGATGCGGCGGGCCGCGCGGAACTTGGCGATCTCCTCGAAGAAGTCGAGGTGCGCGTCGAAGAAGAAGGACAGGCCGGGCGCGAAGACGTCCACGTCCAGGCCGCGCGACAGGCCGAGCTCGACGTAGCCGAAGCCGTCCGCGAGCGTGTACGCGAGCTCCTGCGCGGCCGTCGCACCGGCCTCGCGGATGTGGTAGCCGGAGACCGAGAGCGGCTTGTACGCGGGGATGTTCCGCGCACAGTGCTCCATGAGGTCGCCGATCAGCCGCAGATGGGGCTCGGGCTGGAACAGCCACTCCTTCTGGGCGATGTACTCCTTGAAGATGTCCGTCTGGAGGGTGCCGTTGAGCACGGCCGGGTCCACGCCCTGCCGCTCGGCGGCGACCAGGTACATGCAGAAGACCGGGACGGCGGGGCCGCTGATGGTCATGGACGTGGTGACGTCGCCGAGCGGAATGTCCTTGAACAGGACCTCCATGTCGGCGGCGGAGTCGATGGCGACGCCGCAGTGGCCGACCTCGCCGAGTGACCGGGGGTCGTCGGAGTCGCGGCCCATGAGCGTCGGCATGTCGAAGGCGACGGACAGACCGCCGCCGCCGTTGCCGAGGATCATCTTGTAGCGCTCGTTCGTCTGCTCGGCGTTGCCGAAGCCGGCGAACTGGCGGATGGTCCACGTGCGGCCGCGGTAGCCGGTCGGGTACAGGCCGCGGGTGAAGGGGTACTCACCGGGCCAGCCGATCCGCTCGAAGCCTTCGTAGGTGTCGCCGGGCCTCGGCCCGTAGACGGGCTCCACGGGGTCGCCGGAGAGCGTGGTGAAGTCGGCGTCGCGCTTGTGGGCGGCGTCGTAACGGGCCTGCCAGCGTCGGCGGCCTTCCTCGATGGCGTCAGCGTCCATACCCTCGAATTTACTAGGACGTCCTAGTAAATGTCGATGGCTGAACCGCCGGACGTGTGCGCCCGGCGGTGTGGCCTGCGCCTCGTTACGCCTTGGCGGTGGCGGGCGCCGCGTCGACGATCAGCGGCTGGACCTCGCGGGCGACCTTGCGCTCGACGAAGAACGCGGCCGTCGGGATCGTGCCGCTCAACAAGATCCACAGCAACTTGCCGAACGACCAGCGGGCCTTGGAGCCCAGATCGAAGGCGAAAACGAGGTAGATGATGTAGAGGATGCCGTGGGCCTGGGAGACCATGAAGGTCACGTCCTCGCCCGTCTTGAAGCCGTACTTGGCGACCATGCACGCGCAGAGCACGAGGAGCATGACCGCGGTGACGTAGGCCATCACCCGATAACGGGTCAGCACGCTGGATTTCATGCCTACGAGCGTAACCGGCCCCAAAAACCCCGCTTACGCGGGGACCACGTGATGCTGCTCGTCCTGACCACCTGCATGATCGGACCACCCCCGCTCAGGCGGGGAACAAAGCGCGCTGACCCGGCAAAAGCCTACCGCTCCTCGAAGTCCCCCGCCGCCACCCGCAGCGGCCGCAGCATCGCGAAGATCTCGGCGCACTCCTCCGCGTCGTACGCGCCGAGCCCGAAGTCCATGGCCATCAGGTCGGCCGTCGCCGCCTCGACGACCTCGCGGCCCTTGTCGGTGATGGAGGCGAGGGTTCCGCGCCCGTCCTTGGGGTTCGGGCGCTTGGCGACGAGCCCGGACCTGACCAGCCGGTCGACGGTGTTCGTCACGGACGTGGGGTGGACCATGAGCCGCTCGCCGATCTTGGACATGGGCAGCTCGCCGGCCTTCGAGAAGGTGAGCAGCACCAGCGCCTCGTAGCGGGCGAAGGTCAGCCCGTACGGCTTGACGACGGCGTCGACCTCGGCCAGCAGGATCTGGTGCGCGCGCATGATCGAGGTGATCGCGGCCATCGAGGGCACCGGACCCCAGCGCCGCCGCCAGAGTTCGTCGGCGCGTGCGATGGGGTCGAAGGGAAGGCTGAGCGGCTTCGGCACGCCCATGACCTTACCGACAGGTCACATTCCGGTCAGCCCGGTCTCACTGTTTGGTCCGGTCGGTGCGGTGGGTGGGTGTGGTGGGTGGTCACGCCAGGTGGCGTTCCACCGTGGCGACCTTCGACGTCAGCCCGTCCGTGACGCCCGGGCGGATGTCGGCCTTCAGGACGAGGGAGACCCGCGGGGCGCGCGCCTCGACCGCGGCGACGGCGCGCTTCACGACGTCCATGACCTCGTCCCAGTCGCCCTCCACGGAGGTGAACATCGCGTCCGTACGGTTCGGCAGGCCCGACTCGCGCACCACCCGCACCGCCTCGGCGACGTACTCGCCGACCTCTTCGCCCACGCCCAGCGGCGTGACGGAGAACGCGACGATCACGCGTTCACCTTGCCCTCGTTCCGGGCGCGCGACGCGATCACGGCGTCGTCCGCCGCGCGCTTCAGCTTGCGGTCCGCGAAGAACCCGCCGAACGGCAGGACCGACAGCACGAAGTACAGCGCCGCCGTCTTCAGCGGCCACTTCGCCTTGTTCCACGCGTCCGCCCAGAACAGCACGTAGACGATGAACAGGACGCCGTGCACCGCGCCCATGACCGGGACCGCGTTGAAGTCCGTCGTGCGCTTCAGGACCGAGCAGATGAGCAGCAGGATGAAGGACACGGCCTCGGGGCCGGAGACGAGGCGGAGGCGGTGGAGGGCGGATGCGGTCTTGATGTCCACGGAAGGCACCTTCGGCGTCGGGGGGTCGGTCACTCGTGCACCCGTGCCGGATCTTGTGAATCCGTGCACAAGGCGTCCCCCATTGTGGCAGGGCCTCTTTGCCGGTCCTTTATCAGGGTCGGGGTCCTCCTCAAGGCCCTGTCGTGCCGGACGGCGGGGCGGCTAACGTCGGTCCGTGGCAACCTTCCGACTTCAAGGCAGCAAAGTGCTGGCCGTCGACATGACCGGGGACGCCGTCAAGGCGAAGAACGGGTCGATGGTCGCGTACGAGGGCCAGATGGCCTTCAAGAAGATGACCGGCGGGGGCGAGGGCCTGCGCGGCATGGTGACCCGGCGGCTCACCGGTGAGCAGATGGAGGTCATGGAGGTGAAGGGGCAGGGCACCTGCTTCTTCGCCGACCGGGCGTCCGACATCACCGTGCTGGGTCTGACGGGCGACAAGCTGTGGGTCGAGGCCAGCAATCTGCTGTGCGCCGACGGCGGCCTGCGGACCGGCACGACGTTCACGGGGCTGCGGGGCGGGGCCAGTGGGAACGGGCTGTTCACCACGACCGTCGAGGGCTCCGGGCAGGTGGCGGTCATGTCCGACGGGCCGGCCGTGGTGCTGCGCGTCACGCCGCAGTACCCGCTGTCCGTCGACCCGGGCGCGTACATCGCGCACCAGGGCAACCTCCAGCAGAGCTTCCAGTCCGGTGTGACGTTCCGCACGTTCATGGGCGAGGGCGGCGGTGAGGCGTTCCAGATCCGCTTCGAGGGCGACGGGCTCGTGTACGTACAGCCGAGCGAGCGCAACACGATCGGAGGGGACGTCTGATGCCGTTCCGGGAGATCAACTCCAAGATGGTGGAGGCCACCGTCACGCCGGGGCAGCGGATGTTCAGCCAGCGCGGCGCGATGCTCGCCTACAAGGGGGACGTCACTTTCACGCCGAACATCGCCGGCGGTCAGGGCGGCGTCATGGCCATGATCGGCCGGCGCGTGGCCGGTGAGTCCACGCCGCTGATGACCGTCGAGGGCAACGGCACCGTGATGTTCGGGCACGGCGGGCACCATGTGCAGGTCATCCAGCTCGCCGGGGACACGCTGTACGTGGAGGCGGACCGGCTGCTGGCGTTCGACGGGACGCTGGAGCAGGGGACCATGTTCATGGGCTCGCAGGGCGGCGTCATGGGCATGGTGCGAGGCCAGGTGACCGGGCAGGGCCTGTTCACGACCACGCTCAAGGGGCACGGGGCGGTCGCCGTCATGGCGCACGGCGGGGTCATCGAGCTGCCCGTCGTGCCGGGGCGGCCGGTGCATGTGGACCCGCAGGCGTACGTCGCGCACCACGGCGACGTGCGGAACAAGCTCTCCACCGCGCTGGGCTGGCGCGACATGGTGGGGCGCGGCTCGGGCGAGGCGTTCCAGCTGGAGCTGAGCGGTAGTGGTGCGGTGTACGTCCAGGCCTCGGAGGAGAAGCTGTGAGCGCGTCTGCGGTGTTCGATCCGGTCTCGCTGCCGAGCGACGACAACGTCAATCCGTACACCTTCTGCGTGGAGCTCAAGAGCTCCCAGTGGTTTCTGCAGAAGGGCAAGATGATCGCCTACTACGGGAACATCAGCTTCAACGGGGTCGGCCACGGGGCCCTGGACCGGCTGGTGCGCACCAGCTTCCACTCGCCGCTGCACGCGAGCGACTGGGTGGTGGCGGAGGGCAGCGGCAAGATGCTCCTCGCGGACCGGGCGTTCGACGTCAACTCGTACGACCTGGAGGACGGCAACCTCACGATCCGCGCCGGCAACCTGCTGGCGTTCCAGCCGTCGCTGGCGCTGAAGCAGTCGATCGTGCCGGGCTTCCTGACGCTGATCGGCACGGGGAAGTTCGTGGCGGCGTCGAACGGCGAGGTGGTGTTCATGGAGCCGCCGATCCGCGTCGACCCGCAGGCACTGGTGGGCTGGGCGGACTGCCCGTCGCCGTGCCACCACTACGACCATGGCTACATGACCGGTGTGATGGGCGGCCTGCGGGCGCTGACCGGCATCGGCGGGGCGTCCGGCGAGGAGCACCAGTTCGAGTTCGTGGGCGCCGGCACGGTGCTGCTCCAGTCGTCGGAGGCGCTGATGCCGGAGCAGGCGACGGGAACCGTTCCGCACGAGCCGGGCGTCCCCGGGGGCGGGGCGCCCGCCGGCCATGGTTCCGGCCACGGTCAGCACGGTTCCGCACCGCGCCTTCCCGGCCAGCTGGGGGACCTCCAGCGCCGCTTCGGGCTGTGAGCGGTAGTCTGCGGAGGGTGACGCGCTCGAACGCCTGCACCCCTGTGTGGGCGTACGAGGACGGGGGACGGGAGCGGAGCAGGCGTCACTCCATTTCGTCCACTTTTCAACTTCTTAGGTAGAATCCATATATGGAGACCGAGACGGCCATCCCGTGGCTGACCGATACGGAGCAGTGCGCCTGGCGCACCTATCTGGACGTCAACCGGCTGCTGACGTACCAGCTGGAGAAGGACCTCCAGCCGTTCGGCCTGACCAACAACGACTACGAGATCCTGGTGAACCTGTCCGAGTCCGCCGAGCGGCGGATGCGGATGAGTGACCTGGCCGCGGCGACCCTGCAGTCCAAGAGCCGGCTCTCGCACCAGATCACGCGCATGGAGAACGCCGGCCTGGTGCGCCGGGAGAACTGCGAGTCCGACCGGCGGGGACTGTTCGCGGTCCTCACCGACCAGGGCATGGAGACCATGCAGAAGGTGGCACCCCATCATGTCGAGTCCGTACGGCGGCACTTCATCGACCAGCTCTCCCCCGAGGCGCTGACCTCACTGCACGACGCCCTGCGGCCCATCGCCGAGCAGTTGCGCGGGCTGCGCGGCAAGCCGTAGCCGCGGCCCTTCCCCACGCCCCCGCGCTGCCCCGCGGGGTGCCCGTTCCGGTGAGGGCCACGCCGACAGACCCCCACAGGACACCCGCAGACCTACGACGGCCCCGCCCCCCGGTACGAAGGGGGGCGGGGCCGTTCGTCGTGTACGGGCCCGCGTCGTCGCGTACGGGCCCGCGTCGTCGTGTACGGGCCCGCGTCGTCGCGTACGGGCCCGCGCGCGGCGCCTCAGTTGCCCGTCAGGCCCGCCACCAGCTCGTCGGCCGCCGCGTACGGGTCGAGCTCGCCCGCCACGATCCGCTCGGCCAGCGCGCCCAGGCGGCGGTCGCCGTGCAGGTCCCCGATCCGCTCGCGCAGCGCGGTGACCGCGATGGTCTCCACCTCGTGGGCCGCGCGGGCCCGGCGCCTCTCCGTGAGGACGCCGTGCTCCTCCATCCACGCGCGGTGCTTCTCCAGGGCCTCCACGACCTCGTCGACGCCCTCCCCGCGCGCGGCGACCGTCTTGACGATCGGCGGCCGCCAGTCGCCCGGCGCCCGGGACTCCCCGAGGCCCAGCATGTGGTTCAGCTCCCGGGCCGTGGCGTCCGCGCCGTCCCGGTCGGCCTTGTTCACCACGTACACGTCGCCGATCTCCAGGATGCCCGCCTTGGCGGCCTGGATGCCGTCGCCCATGCCGGGCGCCAGCAGCACGACGGACGTGTCGGCCTCCGAGGCGATCTCCACCTCGGACTGGCCGACCCCGACCGTCTCGACGAGGACCACGTCGCAGCCCGCCGCGTCCAGGACGCGGATCGCCTGCGGCGCCGCCCACGCCAGGCCGCCCAGGTGGCCGCGGGTGGCCATGGAGCGGATGTAGACGCCCGGGTCCGACGCGTGCTCGGACATCCGCACCCGGTCGCCCAGCAGCGCGCCGCCCGAGAACGGCGACGACGGGTCCACGGCCAGCACGCCGACCCGCTTGCCGGCCCGGCGGTACGCCGACACCAGCGCCGACGTCGACGTGGACTTGCCGACGCCGGGCGAGCCCGTCAGGCCCACCACGTACGCGCCGCCGGTGAGCGGGGCCAGCGCCGCCATCACCTCACGGAGCTGCGGGGACGCCCCCTCCACGAGCGAGATCAGCCGGGCCACGGCGCGCGGCCTGCCCTCCCGTGCCTGGGCCACCAGTGCGGGGACGTCCACCATCACGTACAGAGCTCCTTACGTCGTTACTTCGCCGAAGCCGAAGCGCTCGGGACACGGACGATCAGCGCGTCGCCCTGGCCGCCGCCACCGCACAGCGCCGCCGCGCCGACCCCGCCGCCGCGCCGCTTGAGCTCCAGCGCCAGGTGCAGGACGAGCCGGGCACCGGACATGCCGATGGGGTGGCCCAGGGCGATCGCGCCACCGTTGACGTTCACCTTTTCAGGGGATACCCCAAGATCCTTCATCGACTGCACGGCGACCGCGGCGAACGCCTCGTTGATCTCGATCAGGTCGAGGTCCCCGACCTCCAGGCCCTCCTTCTTCAGGGCGTGCAGGATCGCGTTGGACGGCTGCGACTGGAGCGAGTTGTCCGGGCCCGCCACATTGCCGTGGGCGCCGATCTCCGCGATCCAGTCCAGGCCGAGCTCCTCGGCCTTGGCCTTGCTCATGACGACGACCGCGGCGGCGCCGTCGGAGATCTGCGAGGCCGTGCCGGCCGTGATCGTGCCGTCCTTGGAGAAGGCCGGGCGGAGCTTGCCGAGGGTCTCGACGGTGGTCTCCGGGCGGATGCCCTCGTCCTTGGCGAAGACCACCGGCTCGCCCTTGCGCTGCGGGATCTCCACGGGCGTGATCTCGGCCTCGAACAGGCCGTTCTTCTGGGCGGCCGCCGCGCGCTGGTGGGACAGCGCGCCGATCTCGTCCTGCTCGGCGCGGCCGAGGCCCAGGCGGATGTTGTGCTTCTCGGTGGACTCGCCCATGGCGATGGACTCGAAGGGGTCGGTGAGGCCGTCGTGCGCCATGGCGTCCAGCATCTGGATGGCACCGTACTTGTAGCCCTCGCGGGACTTCGGGAGCAGGTGCGGGGCGTTGGTCATGGACTCCTGGCCGCCGGCCACGACGATGTCGAACTCGCCGGCGCGGATCAGCTGGTCGGCCAGCGCGATCGCGTCGAGACCGGAGAGGCAGACCTTGTTGACGGTCAGCGCCGGGACGTTCATCGGGATGCCGGCCTTCACGGCGGCCTGGCGGGCGGGGATCTGCCCGGCACCCGCCGTGAGCACCTGGCCCATGATCACGTACTGCACCTGGTCCCCGCCGATGCCGGCCCGGTCCAGCGCGGCCTTGATGGCGAAGCCGCCCAGGTCGGCGCCGGAGAAGGACTTGAGGGAGCCGAGCAGCCGGCCCATGGGCGTACGCGCGCCCGCGACGATGACGGAGGTGGTACCGGTCGTTCCAGACATGAAGGACGATCCCCTTTCAGCCTGAGGGGCTGCGGAGTGAACGAGGGTTTACTGCCAATGTACTGAGCGGTACGGGCCCCGGTCATCGGGCGGTCGGTGTGACGGCGCGCACGTTGCGTAACCACCCCGCGGAGCGCTGCACTGTTCGCATGCTGACGAGAATCGACCACATCGGGATCGCGTGCTTCGACCTCGACAAAACCGTCGAGTTCTACACAACGACCTACGGCTTCGAGGTGTTCCACACCGAGGTCAACGAGGAGCAGGGCGTCCGCGAGGCCATGCTCAAGATCAACGAGACGTCCGACGGCGGCGCCTCCTACCTCCAGCTCCTGGAGCCCACCCGCGAGGACTCCGCGGTCGGGAAGTGGCTGGCCAAGAACGGGGAGGGCGTCCACCACATCGCCTTCGGCACCGCCGACGTGGACGGCGACGCGGAGGCCGTCCGCGGCAAGGGCGTCCGCGTCCTGTACGACGAGCCCCGGCGCGGTTCGATGGGCTCGCGGATCACGTTCCTGCACCCGAAGGACTGTCACGGGGTCCTCACCGAACTCGTCACGTCCGCCGATCCGTCCGCAGCGGAGCACTGACCTCCGGATTCCCGGCCCGGTAGAGTGGGCGGCTCCGGGCCGGGGCCGGATCGGGGCCGCGTCGCGGCGTCGTCCTGACATCATCCCCGGGGGGACCGTTCGCCGCCGAACGGTGCTCGTACCAAGAGAGTTCGCGACCAGGGGACGGATGGGACCGCGCAGTGCGGGGCTACGAACGCCAGGAGAGCCACCGGGCTGACGACGACCACCTTTCGCGGTTCGAAGCCGAGATGGACCGGCTGAAGACCGAGCGGGAGAAGGCCGTCCAGCACGCCGAGGACCTCGGTTACCAGGTCGAGGTGTTGCGCGCCAAGCTCCACGAGGCGCGGCGCGCCATCGCGTCCCGGCCCGTGTACGACGCCACCCAGGCCGGCTACGAGGCCGAACAGCTGCTCCGCAACGCCCAGATGCAGGCCGACCAGATGCGGTCGGACGCCGAGCGTGAGCTGCGCGAGGCCCGCGCCCAGACGCAGCGGATCCTCCAGGAGCACGCCGAGCACCAGGCACGCCTCCAGGCGGAGTTGCACACGGAGGCCGTGCAGCGCCGCCAGCAGCTCGACCAGGAGCTGGCCGAGCGCCGCCGCACCGTCGAGGCGCACGTCAACGAGAACGTGGCGTGGGCGGAGCAGCTCCGGGCCCGTACGGAGTCGCAGGCCCGCCGGCTGATGGAGGAGTCCCGCGCCGAGGCCGAGCAGTCCCTGGCGGCCGCCCGCGCGGAGGCCGCCCGGATCGCGGAGGAGGCCCGCCAGCGGGTCGGCGCCGAGTCGGAGGCCGCCCGCGCCGAGGCCGAGGCCCTGCTGCTGCGGGCCCGCAAGGACGCCGAGCGGCTGCTCAACGCGGCGTCGGCGCAGGCCCAGGAGGCCACCGGGCACGCCGAGCAGCTCCGTACGGCCACGGCCGCCGAGGCCGAGCAGGCCCGCCGGCAGGCCACCGAGCTCAGCCGGAGCGCCGAGCAGCGGATGCAGGAGGCCGAGGAGCGGCTGCGCGAGGCCCGTGCGGAGGCCGACAAGCTGGTGGCGGCGGCGACGGAGGACGCGACGAAGCGCCTCGCGGCCGCCGAGTCCGCGAACGAGCAGCGCACCCGTACGGCCAGGACGGAGATCGCCCGCCTGGTCGGCGAGGCCACCAAGGAGGCCGAGGCACTCAAGGCGGAGGCCGAGCAGGCGCTGGCCGACGCCCGCGCCGAGGCCGAGAAGCTCATCGCGGAGGCCGCGGAGAAGGCCCGTACGAAGGCGGCCGAGGACTCCGCCGCCCAGCTCGCCAAGGCGGCCAGGAACGCCGAGGAGATCCTCGGCAAGGCGTCCGAGGACGCGCAGGCCACCACCCGCAAGGCGGCCGAGGAGGCCGAGCGGATCCGCCGCGAGGCGGAGGCCGAGGCGGACCGGCTGGTCGGGGAGGCCGCCGACAGCGCCGAGCAGCTGCGGGGCGCGGCGAAGGACGACACCAAGGAGTACCGGGCCAAGACGGTCGAGCTGCAGGAGGAGGCCCGCCGGCTGCGCGGCGAGGCCGAGCAGCTCAGGTCGGAGGCGATCGCCGAGGGCGAGCGGATCCGCGCCGAGGCGCGGCGCGAGGCCGTCCAGCAGATCGAGGAGGCCGCGAAGACCGCCGAGGAGCTGCTGACCAAGGCGAAGGCGGACGCGGACGAGCTGCGCACGGCGGCGACCGCCGACAGCGAGCGGGTCCGCGCCGAGGCCATCGAGCGGGCGACGGCGCTGCGCACACAGGCGCAGGAGACGCTGGAGCGTTCACGCGGCGAGGCCGAGCAGCTGCGCGCGGACGCCGAGGAGCAGGCCGAGTCGGTGAAGGCGGCGGCCGAGGCGGCCGCGGCCGCGCTGCGTGAGGAGGCCGAGCGCGGGGTCGTGGCCCGGCGGGAGGAAGCGGCCGAGGAGCTGTCCCGCCTGCAGTCGGAGGCCGAGGAGCGGCTGGTCACGGCCGAGCAGACGCTGGCCGACGCCCGTACGGAGGCGGAGCGGCTGCGCCGGGAGGCCGCCGACGAGACCGAGCGGCTGCGCACCGAGGCCGCCGAGCGGCGCCGCACCCTCCAGGAGGAGGCGGAGGCCGAGGCGCAGCGGCTGCGCACCGAGGCGGCGGCGGACGCGTCGAGCGCCCGCGCGGAGGCCGAGAACCAGGCGGTACGGCTCCGGGCCGAGGCGTCCGCCGAGGCGGAGCGCCTGAAGGCGGAGGCGCAGGAGTCCGCCGACCGGGTGCGGGCCGAGGCGCAGGCGGCGGCCGACCGGCTGAAGACGGAGGCCGCGGAGGAGCTGGCGGCGGCGCAGGAGGAGGCCAACCGGCGGCGCCGGGAGGCCGAGGAGACGCTGGGCGCCGCCCGCGGTGAGGCGGACCAGGAGCGCAGCCGGGCCCGCGAGCAGAGCGAGGAGCTGCTGGCGTCGGCCCGCAAGCGGGTCGAGGAGGCGCAGGCCGAGGCGCACCGCCTGGTCGAGGAGGCGGACGCGCGGGCCACGGAGATGGTCGCGGCCGCCGAGCAGACGGCGCGCGAGGTGCGGGAGTCCGTCGCGGGGCTGCACGAGCAGGCCGAGGAGGAGATCGCCGGGCTGCGGTCGGCGGCCGAGCACGCGGCGGAGCGTACGCGCACGGAGGCGCAGGAGGAGGCGGACCGGGTCCGCTCCGACGCCTACGAGGAGCGCGAGCGGGCATCGGCGGACGCGGCGCGGGTGCGGGAGCGCGCGCAGGAGGAGTCGGAGGCCGCGAAGGCCCTGGCCGAACGGACCGTCAGGGACGCCATCGCGGAGGCCGAGCGGCTCAAGTCGGACAGCTCGGAGTACGCGCAGCGGGTACGTACCGAGGCGTCGGACGCGCTGGCGTCGGCCGAGCAGGACGCGGCGCGGACGCGGGCGGAGGCCCGCGGCGACGCGAACCGCATCCGCTCGGAGGCGGCGTCCCAGGCGGACCGGCTGGTCACGGAGGCGTCGGGCGAGGCCGAGAAGCTGGTCGCGGACGCGACGGCGGAGGCCGAGCGGGTCCTGTCCGACGCGACGACGGAGGCGGACCGCCTCGCGACCGAGGCGTCCGAGGTCCTGGACGAGGCGCGTGAGGAGGCGGCCCGGCTCCGCAGGGAGGCCGAGCAGGTCAAGGCGGACGGCGAGGCCGAGGCCGAACGGCTG
>NZ_JABWDV010000008.1 GCF_013362995.1 Streptomyces sp. TRM64462
CGTCACCCACGCCCGCCCCGACCGCCACGCCGCCCTCCCGAGCTGGCGCACCCTCACCATCAGGGCGACGACCACGCCCGGCACGGCAGAGCCGAACGAAACCGCCCAGCCGACGCACGACACCACCCCGACACCACCCCGCACGCCCGCCACGACACGCGTCGCACCTCCCGGAGCGCCCGTCGCGTCCGCCACGGCGTCGGTCGCGGGCCCCGGGGACCTCGACGCACCCGCCGGTGTGCCGACCGCGGCGCCCGGGGCCTCCGTCGCCCCCGCCACGGCACATGTCGCACCTCCCGAGGCGCCCGACGCATGCCCCACGGTGCCGCCCGCGCCGCGTGCCGCAGCTCCCGCGCACGCACCCGCGTCCCACCCCGCCGAGGCGCGATGACCACCGTCGCCGTCACTGGGGCCAGTGGCTTCTGCGGGTCGCACGTGGCCGTCGCGGCCGCCGCGCTCGGCGTGGACGTCCTGTGCGTGGGACGGCGCCCCGGGCCCGTCGGGCGGCACGTCCCGTGGGATGCCACGGTCGGCGTGCCCGACCTCGGCGGGGCCGATCTCGTCGTGCACTGCGCGGCCGCCGTCGGTGACCCCGTACCCGGGTCGCCGGGGGAGGCGGTGATGCGGGCCGTGAACGTCGACGGCACCGCGCGGCTGCTGGAGGCCGCCGCCGGCCGCCCCGTCGTGTGGGTGAGCAGCGCCAGCGTGTACGCGCCCGTGCCGGGCCGGTCCCGGATCACCGAGGAGCATCCCGTGCGCGGGCAGCTCAACGCCTACGGGCGCACCAAGGCGGCGGGCGAGGCCCTGGCCCTGGCGGCGGGCGCTGTGGTGCTGCGGCCGCGTGCCGTGTACGGGCCGGGCGACCCGCACCTCGTGCCGCGGCTGCTGTCCCGCGTCCGCCGGGGCCTCCTGCTCGTGCCCGGCCGTGACGTCACGCTCAGCCTCACCGCCGTGGAGAACCTCGCCGACGCCTGCCTGGAGGCCGCCGGCTGGGCGCCGGGCGCGTACAACATCGCCGACCCCGTCCCGTACCGCCGCGACGAGGCGCTGCGCACGGTCCTGCGCGCCCACGGGATACGCGCCCGCATAGGGCACGTCCCGCGGGCGCTCGCCCACACCGCGGCCGGCGCGGCTGAGGCCCTGCACCGGCACCGGCACCGGCACCGGCTCGGCCCGTACGCCGAGCCGCCGCTGACCCGCTACGCCGTCGACCAGCTCGCCCACTCCGTGGTCCTCGACGTCGGCAAGGCCCGTGCGGCAGGCTGGACCGCCCGCCGCACGCTCACCGACTACCTCCAGGCCGCGCCGTGTTCCCCCGAGAGGCCCCGATGACCGGCGAGAACGACCTCCTCGTCCTGGTCCGCGGGCTCCACCGCGAGCGGGGCGTCCCGCTGCGGCCGGCTCACCGGCGAACTGCGGCGAACTCCTCGCGCACCGCCCGGGCCGGGCCGGGGTCAGCCGGTGAGGAGGCGGAGGAGGTCGGTGCAGGCGGCCGCCTCGGTGGTGTGGTGCGTGATCGGGTGCCAGACGCCGCGCTCGTACGCGCCGGTCTCCCACGTCCCCGGACCGCGCGGGGAGCGGCGGACGTAGAGGAAGTCCGGGGGGAGGGGCGCGGGTTCGTGGACGCCCTCGATGAAGTAGTGGCCGGCCGCC
>NZ_JABWDV010000088.1 GCF_013362995.1 Streptomyces sp. TRM64462
TCCCGGGGCGCCGGCCCTGACCCCGACCCCGCCTCCGACTCCGTACCCCCCTCGTCCGCCCCGCCGTCCGGGCCCCCGTCCCCCGTCGCGTCCGCCAGGTCGGCGGGCGACAGGCTGGTGGTCGGTACGTACGCCTGGGCGGCGGCAGGGCGGCGGCCCTCCATCGCCTCGATCAGCATGCGTTCGGTGTCCGCCGCGCCCGGCCGGTCCGCCGGGTCCTTGCGCAGCAGCGCGCCGATCACCGGCTCCAGCGCGTCCGCGTACCGGGCCGGCGGCGGCTCCTCGGTGACCACGGCCTGCATGGTGCTGATCGGCGACGTACGGCGGAACGGCGAGCGGCCCTCCACCGCCGTGTAGAGCGTGGCGCCCAGCGCCCACAGGTCGGAGGCGGGCCCGGGGTCGCCTCCGCGTACCCGCTCGGGCGCCAGGTAGTCGATGGAGCCGACGAGTTCGCCGGTGCGCGTGATCGTCGAGTCGCCCTCGATGGCGGCGATCCCGAAGTCCGTGAGCAGCACCCGGCCGTCGCGGGACAGGAGTACGTTGCCGGGCTTGACGTCCCGGTGCAGCACACCGGCGGCGTGCGCGGCGCGCAGGGCGCCCAGGACGTGCAGGCCGATCCGGGCGGCCTCGCGCGGCTCGATCCGGCCGTCGGGGGCGGCCTTGGCGGCGTCGGCGAGCGAGGACCCGTCGACGTACTGCATGACGATCCACGGGCGGTCGTCGTGTTCCAGCACGTCGTGGACGGTGACGACGGACGGATGGCTGATCCGCGCCGCCGCCCGCGCCTCCTTCTGCGTACGGGCGTGCAGGACCGTACGGTCGGCCTCGGAGACGTACTGGCCCGCCGTCAGTTCCTTGACGGCGACGGTCCGGTGGAGCACCTCGTCATGGGCCCGCCACACCTTGCCCATGCCACCGCGGCCGATGCCCTCGACCAGCCGGTAGCGCCCGGCGAGCACGAGACCCGCGCCCATGTCATGCGTGTGTTCCACGTGTCTCCGCTCGGCCCCGCCCGCTGCTTCGGAGCAAGGTTACGGAGGGTGTGCGGTAGGCGGAACCTCGGGGCCGCCACGGATACCTCACCGTGATGCACCCGCCTCTCATCGGCGTGATTTCGCCACTGAGAGTGATCGCCGGGAGATGTCCGCGGCGACGTGTGAACGCTCAACGCGTCGCCCTGTAGGCCTTGGTGGCCTGTTCGTAGATCTCGCTCACCCTGTCGCGCTCGCTCTCCGGGCCGATCACCTGAACGACGTGGTAGCGGTCTCCGACGAGCAGTGCGAGGTTACGGACGTACACCTGGCGGCCGTTGGCGTCCTGCCAGGTGAACTGGCCCTCGGCCATGGCCTGTCGGCCCACGTCGACACGGCGAAGGCCGGACGCCGTCGCCCAGGACGAGTCGCGCCACGGCTGGAGCTCCCGCTCCTTGCCGCGCTGGTACTCCAGCGGGTCCGATCCCGAGGTGCGGACGGTGTCGCGGCCGGGGACGACGATGAGCGTGAAGTCGCCGCCGTTGTAGCGGACCTGGCCGATGTCGTTGATGGGGCTGCGGCGCCAGGTCTTGTCGACGGCGACGCGGAAGCCCTCCGGGTCGTCGCGGACGACATAGCCGTCCGCGACGGCGGGGGCGGTGGGCGTGCCCGCGTTGGTGGACGGGGCGGGACTGCCGGGGGCGGAGCCGCCCGGAGCCGGGCTCGGCGCGCGACCGGACGGTGTGCTCGCGGGCGGGTCGGCCGAAGGGGCCGTCGCCGAGGGGACGACGGAGCCCGTCGGGCTCTGCGAACGGTCCTGCGAGTCGGCCTCGGGCATGAACAGCACGGCGTACGCGATGGCGGCGGCGAGCGCCAGGAATATGAGCAGCAGGAGCGTACGCCCGAGGGCGCGCGGGCTCCTGCCCTCTTGGCGGGCCGCCGACTGCGCTGTGGTGGCGGCTCCCCGCCTGGGCCCGGGCCCGGGCTCGGGCCTGGGCTTGGGCCTGGACTTGGCCTTGGACTTGGGCTTCTTGTGGCGGTGCCGGCCCGGCCCCTGGCCGGACGCGGGCGTGCCCGTGCCGCGGCGCCTGCGCTCCAGGTCGCCGCGGCGGCGCACGATCGGCAGCCGCGCCGCGTCGGCGGCCGGCATCGGTACGACGCCCATTCCGGCCTCGGGCTCCGGCGCCGAGCGGACGAGCGAGCGCAGCCAGCCGCGCAGCTCCTCCACGTCGGGCCGCTCGGTCGGGTCCTGACGCAGCAGCGACTCGACGACGGGGCGCAGCGCCCCGCAGTCCTCCGCGTACGCGGGCGGCTCGGCGCACACCATCTGGACCAGCTCGGCCGCGCTGTCCTCCGGGTACGGGGCGTGGCCCTGGAGGACCCGGAAGAGCAGGGCGCCCAGGGCCCACAGGTCGGTGGCGGGCCCGATGGGCGGCGCGAGCTGCCAGGTGCTGTGGACGGGGCCCGCCTGCTCGGGCGCCCAGCGCTCGGTGACCGCCCCGACGACGGTGATCCTGGCCTGACGGGCACGCTCAGCGGCGAGCGGCGTGGTGGGCCCGCGGTACGGCGCGGGAACGGGCGGCTCGTGCGGCTCCTGAGGCTCCTGCGACCGCGCCTGCGACGGGAGCTGCGGCGTGGGCTGCTGCGGGTGGCCCGCCCGCTGGGCGTCGGCGCGCAGGGCGGCGCGTGCCCCGCCGTACGGGGAGACGTTCCCGTACGGCGAACTGCCGCCGCCCGCGGACACGGGGCCGTCCCGCCACGTGCCGGCGAGCAGCACGCGCGGCGCGCCACCGGAGCCCGGCCGGTCGCCGGGGTCGCCGCGCTCGCCCAGGTCCCCGTCCGCGTCCTCGTCCCCGTACGCGTCCTCCGCGATGCGGTCCGCGACCTGGGCGACCCACTGCGGCTCGTACCCGCTGGGCAGGGCGGGCGGCCCGGGCGGCAGGGGCGCGGGGGCGACGGGGCCGGGCGCATCGCCCTCGTCCCCGTACGCGCCCTCCTCCCCGGCCTGCCCGTACGGCTCCTCGTACGGGTCCTCGTACGGCTCCCCGTACAGCTCTTCGTCCGGGAGCGGCACCGGGGCGTAGCCGCAGAGGGCCTCCTCGGCGGCGCCGGCCGCGAGCCCGGAGAGCACGACGCGGCCGTCGTCGCAGACGAGCACGGTGTGGACGGTGATGTTCCGGTGGGTCCAGCCGTGCGCGTGCAGGGCGCGGAGCGCGGTGAGCAGGTCGGAGGCGATCTCGGCGGCCCGGTACGGACTGAGCGGCTTCTCGCGGACGAGCGCGGCGAGCGGCCGGGCGGCGACGCGCTCGCTCACGATCCAGAGCGACCCGTCCTCCGCGAAGACGTCGAAGACCTGGTCGAGGCGCGGATGGTCGGGGATCTGCGCGGCGGCCTGCACCGCTTCCACGGCGCGCCGCACGGCCGGGTCGGCCGCACGCGCGGCGGCGACCGCCTGCGGACGGCCGTACACGTCACCGTAAGAACCGCCGCCGTACGAACCGCCGCCGTAAGAGCCCTCGTCCCCGTCGACGACCTCGGCGTCCACGGTCTCCGGCAGGGGCAGCCGCCGGACCATGACCTCCTGGCCGCTGTACGTGTCGAAGGCGCGGATCGCGACGGGGGCGTACGGATCGTCGGCGTCGCGGTCCCCGTCCTCGCCCGAGGGCGGAAGCGGCAGGCGGTAGCGGTCGGCGAGCACCCTGCCCGCGTAGTCGTCCACGACGCCTCCCCACCAGCGCGCTGTCCCCCCGGCTCCGCCGTCCGACGAGACGAAACGTACGAAGCCGTCAATTCTGGTCGGTTCTTGTGCAGTTACCCGCTTGATTCGGCCTTGTACGGTCCGAGCGCTCTCACGATACGTGCCGAGCGTCAGTCCGTGGGGCGGAACGTCGCGAACGCGGTGTTCCGGAGCGTGGTGCACGCCGGCTTGTTCCACTCACTGGACTCGCACGTGATCATGATCGCGTAGCCGTGGGTGGCGTCGACCTTGAACCCCCTGTTGAGCACCCATACCCGCTTGCCGCCCTGATTGCGCTCGAACTGCCAATCGGCCACCGTCGGGTAGCCGTTGTACTCGACGGGCTTGATGCCGTGGTGCCGGTAGCCGTTGCTGCTGGCCGCGACGGCGCCCTTGGCGGCGTTCCAGGCGGCTGCGGCGTCGCCGCCGGGGCTGTCCGTGTAGTCGACCTGGATGCGCGGGAAGCCGCCACCGGCGCTGAATATCCCGCCGGAGTCGCGGCCCGCTATGCCCGTCATGGCGAAGTTCGCGGGCATGGCCATGGAGAAGCGGAACTTGTCGTTGGTGACGAGCTTGTAGCCGGCGGGAAGCGTCCGGCCGCCGGGCCCGATGCTCGCGCCGGGCGAGCCGGACGGTGTGACGCCGCCGCTCGTGCCCGGGGCGGCGCCTCCGGTGGTGCCGGGCTGTTCGCCGCCGCCCTGCTCCTTGCCCTGTTCGCCGTCGGCGGCGTCGTCGGCGTCGCCGCTGCCTGCCGTGCTGCCCTCGGTGGTGCCGGCGGTGGCGCCGCCCGCGCTTTCGCCGGAGCCGTTGCCGCCCGTGGCGCCGGCGGTGGCCGCCGTGTCGCCGCCCTTGCCCTGGGCGGCGGGGTCGTCGTCGCCGTTCAGCGCGAAGGCCAGCACCGTGGCCACCACGGCGAGCACGGCGACGACCGCGATGACGACGAGGGTGCGGCGCGGCACGACGTCCGTCAGCGGCGCCCGCACGGGCACGGGCGGACCGGAACGTTCCGGCTGCTGCTGCTTGGCGGTGGCGGCCGCTGCCGCGTTCCGCACGGAGCGGAGCGCGCCGCGCAGCCGCTCGGCGGTGGCGTCGCCGGGGCCGGAGGAACCGGAGGTGGCGTGCGTGGTGGTGGCGACGGGGGCGCCTGCCGCGGCCGCGCCCGTGGAGGACCGGGTGCCCGCCGCACCGGCGCCGGCTGCGGCCGCCCCCGCTGCCCCTGCCGCACCTGCCGCACCTCCTGCCCCCGCTGCCGACGTGGCCGACGTGGCCGTACCGCCCGGGCCCGCCGACGGGGACGGGAGCGGCACCACGCGGGTCGCCTCGGGCGAGTCGTCCGCGCCGGGCGGCGGTACGGCGGGCGACGCGGTGACGCGCAGGACCTCGTTGAGCATCGCCCGCGCACCGGCGTCGTCGAGGCGCTGGTCCGGGTCCTTCGCGAGGAGCCCGTAGATGACCTTCTCCAGCGGGCCGGCGTTCTTGGGCGGGTCGAGCTGCTCGGTCATCACGGCGGTGAGCGTCGCGATGGCGGAGCCCTTGTCGTACGGGGGGCAGCCCTCGACCGCCGCGTACAGGAGCCCGCCCAGCGACCACATGTCGGCGGCGGGGCCCGGCCGGTGGCCACGGGCGCGCTCGGGCGAGATGTACGAGGGCGCGCCGACGAGCATGCCGGTGGAGGTGATGGACGGGTCGCCCTCGACCTGGGCGATGCCGAAGTCGGTGAGGACGACGCGGCCGTCGTCCGCGATGAGCACGTTCGACGGCTTCACGTCGCGGTGCAGGATGCCCTCGCGGTGCGCCGAGCGCAGGACGTCGAGGATGGCGAGGCCGACCTCGGCGGCGCGCCGGGGTGTGAGGGTGCCGTCCTCGCGTACGACGTCGGCGAGGGACTTGCCCTCGATGAGCTCCATGACGATCCACGGGCGGTCGTCCTCGTCGACCACGTCGTACACCGTGACGGCGCCGTTGTTACGGATACGGGCGATGGCCTTGGCCTCGCGCAGAGTCCGGGTGATGAGGCGGCGCTTCTCGTCCTCGTCGATGCTGCTGGGGAAGCGCAGCTCCTTGACGGCGACGGTCCGGCCGAGCGTCTCGTCGACGGCCCGCCAGACGGTCCCCATGCCGCCTCGGCCCAGCACCCCGTCCAGCCGGTACCGCCGCGCGAGCAGCCTCCCGCCCGGACGCCGAACGGCCTTGGCGTCACCGCCCTCGCGCGCGACGGCCTTGGGCGCGACGGCCTTGGGCTCCGGGGGCTCCGGCGCGGCATGCTCGGCGGTGGCGTCGGCAGCCTCAGCGGCATCCGCACCCGACCCCTCGGAGCCGGCGTCACCCACCGCCCCCGGCCCCCGCTGCTCCGGCCCCTGGCCCTGGCCCTGTTCCTGGCGTTCCGGCCCCTGGCCCTGCTGGCCCTGCTGGTCCTGCTGGTCCTGGCCCTGATCCTGACTCTGTTCCTGCTGGTCCTGATCCTGTTCCTGGTCCTGGCCGGCCTTCCGGAACCCGTCACCCTTCACCGTCGCGCCCTTCGAGGTCGTACCCTCGCCGCCGGTCGCGCCCTGGTCCGCCCGGGCGTCCGTCTCGGCGTCCGGCGTGGCGGCGCCCCGCCGGGGTTCCCGCGCCACGTCCCGCGACTGCTCCGCTCCCGACATGCGTCCCCTCTGCGATCCCTGTTCCTCGCCCGCGCCTGCCGCGTCCGCGCGATGCGGTAACCAGCCCTGGAAGAGCCTTCATTGTCTCTCACTCCGGCACCGGTGCTTCTCCCGGGTCCGGCGTCCGCAAGGATGACGCGCGAGGAGGGAGCCACACCATGCCGCTGTACCGGACGCTCCTTGTCGTCCCACTGGTTCTGGCCATCTGCGGCCTGGCCCTGTGGGGCGCCCCCTCCCCCTCCCTCCCCACCGCCTCTCCATCCCCGGCGTTGGCCCGGCTGGTCTCGGACGGCCGCGCCCCGGCTGCCGCGCTGCTCGCCGAAACTCCGGGCGGCACGCGGTTCGAGACGACGGGCCCCGGGATCGGCCGCGCCGACCGCTTCCGCGCGGGCAGCATCACGAAGACGTTCATCGCCACGGTCGTCCTGCAACTGGCGGCTGAGCGCAGGCTGTCCCTGGACGACCGGGCCGCCGCCCACACCCGGCTCCCGCAGTCGGTGGCCTCCCACGCGACCCTGCGCCACCTCCTCACCCACACGAGCAGTCCGCCGCGCCACTTCGCCTACTCCAACACCAACTACGTCCTGCTCGGCGATGTCATCGAACACGTCACCGGCAACTCGTACGCCGCCGAGGCAAACCGCCGCATCATCAGGCCCCTCGGCCTCACCGGCACCTCTTTCCCCGGCTCACGCACCACGCTCCCCTCCCCGCACGGCACCGCCTACGACTCCGCCGGCCGGGACGTCACCGCCCTGGACCCGCGCATCGCGGGCGCCGCCGGCGAACTGATCAGCACCCTCGACGACCTGAACCGCTTCTACGCCGCACTCCTCGACGGCACGCTCCTCCCGCCGGCCCAGCTCCGCGACCTGCTCGACACGACCGCCACCGCCGGCCGCTACGGCATGGGCCTCTCCCCCACCGAACTCCCCTGCGGCGTCACCGTCTGGGGCCACAACGGCCGCATCCCCGGCAGCTACGTCCGCACAGCCGCCACCCGCGACGGCCGACAGGTCCTCACCTTCCGCACCAACACGGACACCCTGACCGCCACCCCCACCATGCCGCCCCTGGAAACCACCCTCCTGGAGGCCGCGTTCTGCCCAGCCTCCCGTCACTGACCTACGGCTGACCTGCAGCCGATCTACAGAGATCTACAACGGCACGATGTCCGGTGCTCCCAGGCGGGCCGCGTCGGCGGTCTGGTCGTCGGGCTGGCGCTGGGACTCGCGCTCGGCCTCCACCCGTTTCTCGTAGTGCTCCACCTCCTTCGCGATCTGGTCCTCGCCCCAGCCCAGGACGCCCGCCATCAGTTCGGCGCATTCGCGGGCGCAGCGGGTGCCTCGGTCGAAGGTCTCGATGGAGATGCGGGTGCGGCGGGTCAGGACGTCGTCGAGGTGGCGGGCGCCCTCGTGGGAGGCGGCGTAGACGACTTCGGCGCGAAGGTAGTCGTCGGCGCCGGTCAGCGGCTCGCCGAGGGTGGGGTCGGCTGCCACGAGTTCGAGGAGTTCCTCCGTCAGGGAGCCGTAGCGGTTGAGCAGATGCTCGACGCGGACGACGTGAAGGCCCGTCCGGGCGGCGATGCGGGCGCGGGAGTTCCACAGGGCGCGGTAGCCCTCCGCGCCGAGCAGCGGGACGTCCTCGGTGACACAGGCGGCGACACGGGAGTCGAGGCCGTGGACCGCCTCGTCGACCGCGTCCTTGGCCATGACGCGGTACGTCGTGTACTTGCCGCCCGCCACGACGACCAGCCCGGGGACCGGGTGGGCGACGGTGTGTTCGCGGGACAGTTTGCTGGTGGCGTCGGACTCGCCGGCCAGCAGGGGGCGCAGGCCCGCGTAGACGCCCTGGACGTCGTCCCTGGTGAGGGGGACCGCGAGGACGCTGTTCACATGGTCCAGGAGGTAGTCGATGTCGGCGCTCGACGCGGCCGGGTGTGCCTTGTCGAGGTCCCAGCCGGTGTCCGTCGTGCCGATGATCCAGTGCCGGCCCCACGGGATGACGAACAGGACGCTCTTCTCGGTGCGGAGGATGAGGCCCGTCGTCGAGTGGATGCGGTCCTTGGGGACCACCAGGTGGATGCCCTTCGACGCGCGTACATGGAACTGGCCGCGCTCGCCGATCAGCGCCTGGGTGTCGTCCGTCCACACGCCGGTGGCGTTGACGATCTGTTTGGCGCGGAGCTCGTACTCGCCTCCCGCCTCGACGTCCTGGACGCGCGCGCCGACGACACGCTCGCCCTCGCGGAGGAAGCCGATGACGCGGGCGCGGCTCGCGGTGTGCGCCCCGTAGCTCGCCGCCGTGCGGACGAGCGTGGCGACGTAGCGGGCGTCGTCCATCTGGGCGTCGTAGTACTGGAGGGCGCCGACGAGGGCGTCCTTGCGGAGGGCGGGTGCGACGCGCAGAGCGCGGCGGCGGGACAGGTGCCGGTGGGTCGGCAGGCCGCGCCCGTGGCCTGAGGAGACGGACATCGCGTCGTACAGGGCGACGCCCGAGCCGGCGTACAGGCGTTCCCAGCCCTTGTGCTGGAGCGGGTAGAGGAACGGCACGGGTTTGACGAGGTGCGGGGCGAGCCGTTCGAGGAGCAGGCCGCGTTCCTTGAGCGCTTCCCTGACGAGGGCGAAGTCGAGCATCTCCAGGTAGCGCAGGCCGCCGTGGATGAGCTTGCTGGAGCGGCTGGACGTGCCGGACGCCCAGTCGCGGGCCTCGACGAGGCCGGTGGCGAGGCCGCGTGTCGCGGCGTCGAGTGCGGTGCCCGCGCCGACGACGCCGCCGCCGACGACGAGCACGTCGAGTTCGCGTTCGGCCATGGCCGCCAGCGCCTCGGTGCGCTCCGCGGGCCCCAGTCTGGCTGTTCTCACCGCTGTCTCCCGTCGCCGTCAGCGCCGTCAGTCCGACAGTGCCGTCAGTCCGTCAGTGCCGTCTGCGTTCGCTTCCCCATGTGGTCGGGGTCACAGAGTCGATTCTGTCCCGGGCCTCCGACTTCAGCCACCGCCTGACCGCCGCCTGTGGACAACACTCGGATGTCCACACTCCCGCAATGCCGCATAACGGTCATATTTACGCCTAGTCTGACATTGCGTCCGCTCGTTCTGTCGCTCGTTCTGTCCACAGGACTTGCCGGACTCGTCCCCTCCGGCTATTGGGAAGGACGGCCCACACCCATGCCCGCAGACCTCGCCGTCATCGGCCTCGGCCACCTCGGACTTCCCCTCGCCCAGGCCGCCACCGCCGCCGGTGTCGACACCATCGGTTACGACACCGATCCGCGCCCCGTCGCGGAGCTCGCCGCCGGGCGCCCCCCGGTCGACGGGTCGCTCACGCCCTCCGAGATCCGCCGGATGCTGTCCGGCGGCTTCCGGCCCACCACCGACCCCGCCGAGCTCGGCCGGGTCCGTACGGCGGTCATCTGCGCCCCCACACCGGTCGGCCCGACGCACGGCCTCGACCTGTCGGCCGTCGCCGACGCCGCCCGCGCGCTCGCCGCCCGACTGCGCCCGCACACCACCGTGCTCCTGGAGTCCCCCGTACCGCCCGGCACGACCGAGGACGTCCTGCGGCCGCTCCTCGAAGAGGGGTCCGGGCTGCGCGCCGGACGCGACTTCCACCTCGCGTACTCGCCCGGCCGCATCGACCCCGGCAACCGCACCCACGGCTTCGCCCACACCCCCAAGGTGATCGGCGGCCTCACGCCCGCGTGCACCGAGTCCGCCGCCGCCTTCTACGGGCGCCTCACCGACAAGGTGGTACGCGCGCGTGGCACCCGTGAAGCGGAGACCGTGAAGCTCCTGGAGACCAACTTCCGGCACGTCAACATCGCCCTCGTCAACGAGATGGCCGTCCTCTGCCACGAGCTCGGCGTCGACCTGTGGGACGTCGTCCGCTGCGCCGAGACGAAACCGTTCGGCTTTCAGGCGTTCCGCCCGGGCCCCGGCGTCGGAGGCCACGGCGTGCCCGTCGACACCGTCGGCCACCACCGCCCGCTGCGCCTCGTCGAGCTGGCGAGCCGGATCAACGAGCGCATGCCGCAGTACGTCACCCAGCGCTGCGCCACGCTCCTCAACGAGCACGGCAAGTCCGTGCGCGGCGCGCGCGTGCTGCTGCTCGGCGTCACGTACAAGCCGGACCTCGCCGACCGCGAGGGCTCCCCGGCGCCCGAGATCGCGCAGCGACTGATGGACATGGGCGCGGTCATCAGCTACCACGACCCGTACGTGCCGGTCTGGCGCGTCCGCGACCTGCCGGTGCCGCGCGCCGACTCGCTGTACGAGGCGGCCGCCGGGGCCGACCTGACGATCCTGCTCCAGCACCACCGCACGTACGACCTCCAGGGCCTGGCCGTGAAGGCGCAGCTCCTGCTGGACACCCGCGGCGCCACCCCGGCCGGCGCGGCGCACCGCCTCTGAACGTCACGGCGCCTCACGTCACCTCACGTCGGTCGCCCGCCTATGACCGGTTTACGCCTTGCGCGGCGCGCTATTGCGCTGCTCGTCGTCGTACGGGCCTGCTAGTGTCCGCCCCTGATTCGCACAGCCGTCGCACCATCGCGCTGTCATGCAACCGTCGGGTCCGCCCGGCGTGCCCGACGTTTCAGGGGGGATCCCTACATGAGCCAGTCCGTTCCGCCGCCCCAGCCCGGCAACCCGTTCGCCGGCGGCCCGGCAGCCGACCCGTCGGCCCCGTACCCGCAGGCCCACGCCCCCGCGCCGGCGCCGGCGCCGGCGCCGGCGCGTAACAACATCGGGCTCGGGCTGCTCGCCGCGCTCGGTGCCGCCTTGGTCGCCGCCGGTGCGTACGGCGGCATCGGCGGCGCCATCGAGCGGGAGATCGGTTACGCGGCGGTCGGTGTCGGCCTGCTCGTCGGCTTCGTCGCGGGCAAGGTCGGCGGCCGCAACCCGCTGCTGGCGGTCGCCGCCGCGGTCTTCTCGGCCGGCGCCGTCTACCTGGGCCAGCTGGTCGCCATCGCCATCGTGGTCAGCAAACTCGGCCAGGGTTCGTTCGCGGAGGTCTTCTTCGAGAACTTCGCCGAGCTGGCGGACGTGTGGAAGACCGCGGCCGACGGTATGACGTATGTCTTCCTCGCCATCGGCGCCGTCACCGCCTTCGCGGGCGCCAAGAAGGGCTCCGCGTAGGCACACCGACGGCAGACGTACGAAGGGGCCCGCACCACCGACGTGGTGCGGGCCCCTTCGTACGTGAGCTTCGTACGTGAAGCGGGCCGGCCGGCTCAGCGGCGGTGCTGGGACTCCGCGACCGTCACCTCGACGCGCTGGAACTCCTTCAGCTCGCTGTAGCCGGTCGTGGCCATGGCGCGGCGCAGGGCGCCGAAGAAGTTCATCGAGCCGTCCGGGGTGTGCGACGGGCCCGTGAGGATCTCCTCGGTCGTGCCGACCATGCCGAGGTCGACGAGCTTGCCGCGCGGCACGTCCTCGTGGACGGCCTCCATGCCCCAGTGGTGGCCCTTGCCGGGCGCGTCCGTGGCGCGGGCCAGCGGGGAGCCCATCATGACGGCGTCGGCGCCGCACGCGACGGCCTTCGGCAGGTCGCCGGACCAGCCGACCCCGCCGTCGGCGATGACGTGCACGTACCGGCCGCCGGACTCGTCCATGTAGTCACGGCGCGCGGCCGCCACATCGGCCACGGCGGTCGCCATCGGGACCTGGATGCCCAGGACGTTACGGGTGGTGTGCGCGGCGCCGCCGCCGAAGCCGACGAGGACACCCGCCGCGCCGGTGCGCATCAGGTGCAGGGCGGCCGTGTACGTGGCGCAGCCGCCGACGATGACGGGGACGTCGAGCTCGTAGATGAACTGCTTCAGGTTCAGCGGCTCGGCCGCGCCCGACACGTGCTCCGCCGACACCGTCGTGCCGCGGATGACGAAGATGTCGACGCCCGCGTCCACGACGGCCTTGGAGAACTGGGCGGTGCGCTGCGGGGAGAGCGCGGCGGCGGTGACGACGCCGGAGTCGCGGACCTCCTTGAGGCGCTGCCCGATCAGCTCCTCCTTGATCGGGGCGGCGTAGATCTCCTGCAGACGGCGGGTGGCGGTGGCCTCGTCCAGCTCGGTGATCTCGTCGAGGAGCGGCTGCGGGTCCTCGTGGCGGGTCCACAGGCCTTCGAGGTTGAGGACGCCGAGGCCGCCGAGCTGCCCGATACGGATGGCGGTCCGCGGGGAGACTACGGAGTCCATGGGGGCGGCCAGGAACGGCAGCTCGAAGCGGTAGGCGTCGATCTGCCAGGCGATCGAGACCTCCTTCGGGTCCCGGGTGCGCCGGCTCGGTACGACGGCGATGTCGTCGAACGCGTACGCCCTGCGGCCGCGCTTGCCGCGCCCGATCTCGATCTCAGTCACGATGTGTGGCCTTTCCCTCTACGTCTGCGCCTACCAGTATCACCCCGCGCATGCGTGAGGGGCGGCCCGGGCGCTGCCGGGCCGCCCCTCACGGGCTCGCCGGATACGACCTAGCGCCTGCTGCTGTAGTTCGGCGCTTCGACGGTCATCTGGATGTCGTGCGGGTGGCTCTCCTTGAGGCCCGCGGACGTGATGCGGACGAACCGGCCGCGTTCCTGCAGCTCCGGGACGGTGCGGCCGCCGACGTAGAACATCGACTGGCGCAGGCCGCCGACCAGCTGGTGGACGACCGCGGAGAGCGGGCCGCGGTAGGGCACCTGGCCCTCGATGCCCTCGGGGACGAGCTTCTCGTCGGAGGCGACGCCCTCCTGGAAGTACCGGTCCTTGGAGAAGGAGCGCTGCTCGCCGCGGGACTGCATGGCGCCGAGTGAGCCCATGCCGCGGTACGACTTGAACTGCTTGCCGTTGATGAAGAGCAGCTCGCCCGGGGACTCCTCGCAGCCCGCGAGGAGCGAGCCGAGCATCACCGTGTCGGCGCCCGCGACCAGGGCCTTGGCGATGTCGCCCGAGTACTGCAGGCCGCCGTCGCCGATGACCGGGACGCCCGCGTCCTGCGCGGCGAGCGACGCCTCGTAGATGGCCGTGACCTGCGGGACGCCGATGCCGGCGACGACGCGGGTGGTGCAGATGGAGCCGGGGCCGACACCGACCTTGATGGCGTCGGCGCCCGCGTCGACGAGCGCCTGGGCGCCGTCGCGGGTGGCGACGTTGCCGCCGATGACGTCCACGGACGCGTTCGACTTGATCTTGGCGATCATGTCGCCGACCAGCTTGGAGTGGCCGTGCGCGGTGTCGACGACGATGAAGTCGACGCCCGCCTCGATCAGGGCCTGCGCACGCTCGTACGCGTCGCCCGCGACGCCGACGGCGGCGCCGACGAGGAGGCGGCCCTCCGCGTCCTTGGCGGCGTTCGGGTACTTCTCCGCCTTGACGAAGTCCTTGACGGTGATGAGGCCCTTGAGGATGCCCTCGTCGTCGACGAGGGGCAGCTTCTCGATCTTGTGGCGGCGCAGCAGCTCCATGGCGTCGACGCCGGAGATGCCGACCTTGCCGGTGACGAGCGGCATCGGGGTCATGACCTCGCGCACCTGGCGGCTGCGGTCGGTCTCGAAGGCCATGTCGCGGTTGGTGACGATGCCGAGGAGCTTGCCGGCCGGGTCGGTGACCGGGACGCCGCTGATGCGGAACTTGGCGCAGATCGCGTCGGCCTCGGCGAGCGTGGCGTCCGGGTGGACCGTGATCGGGTCCGTGACCATGCCGGACTCGGAGCGCTTCACCAGGTCGACCTGGTTGGCCTGGTCGGCGATGGAGAGGTTGCGGTGCAGGACGCCGACGCCGCCCTGCCGGGCCATGGCGATGGCCATGCGGGACTCGGTGACCTTGTCCATCGCGGCCGAGAGCAGCGGAATGTTGATCCGCACGTTCCGGGACAGCCGCGAGGAGGTGTCGATCTGGTCGGGCGCCATGTCCGACGCGCCCGGCAGCAGCAGCACGTCGTCGTAGGTCAGCCCGAGTGTCGCGAATTTCTCGGGCACTCCGTCGACGTTGGCAGTCATGACACCTTCCCCAATGGCCTTGATCGGTGCGGATGTCCATGCTAACGGGCTGCGGCGGTGTCTCATTCCACGAGCAAGATCAGCCACAAGCTTTGGATGTTCACACGTATGACATCCGCCATACGGCGGGGGTCCGGCCCTCTGTCCGGCCGTCCGTCCGGCCCTCTGTCCGGCCGTCCGTCCGGCTGCTCTCCTGTGCCTGTCGCCTACTGCTCCGCCAGGGCGCGGAGGCGGCTCAGCGCGCGGTGCTGGGCGACCCGTACGGCTCCCGGGGACATGCCGAGCATCTGGCCGGTCTCCTCGGCGGTGAGGCCGACGGCGACGCGCAGGACGAGCAGTTCGCGCTGGTTCTCGGGGAGGTTGGCGAGGAGACGGCGGGCCCAGGCGGCGTTCTCGCTGAGCAGGGCGCGCTCCTCGGGGCCGAGCGAGTCGTCCGGGCGCTCGGGCATCTCGTCGGACGGTACGGCGGTGGAGCCCGGGTGCCGCATGGCGGCGCGCTGCAGGTCGGCGATCTTGTGGCCGGCGATGGCGAAGACGAACGCCTCGAAGGGCCGGCCCGTGTCCTTGTAGCGGGGCAGGGCCATGAGGACGGCGACGCAGACCTCCTGGGCGAGGTCCTCGACGAAGTGACGCGCGTCGCCCGGCAGCCGGTTGAGCCGGGTGCGGCAGTAGCGCAGGGCGAGCGGGTGGACATGGGCGAGGAGGTCGTGCGTGGCCTGCTCGTCGCCGTCCACCGCGCGGTGCACGAGTGCGCCGATGGTCCCCGGCCCGGCGGTGGGCGTGGGGGAACCCGGCGTCTGGTCGTCGCGCATCGGTCCATGGTGCCTTGACCGCGTCCGCTCCGTGGCACCGCGTCCTGCCTTGTGCACCGAAGCGTTATGAGCAGGTGCGCCGGATGTCATGTCCTGCGCCCTCCCCTCCCGCTCGATCGACTCGTCCCCGAGGAACTCCACCCCTCAAGGATGCGGCATCGCGCAGGAAACAGACATCGGGCCTGCGCCGCCCCGTCCGCCACAAGGCGGACGGGGACCCCAAACGGCCACGCACCCGGGCCCGGCACCGGGCCTGGCACCAGGTCTAGCGCACCAGGCCCCAGCGGAAGCCGAGGGCGACCGCGTGGGCCCGGTCGGAGGCGCCCAGCTTTTTGAACAGCCGCCTGGCGTGGGTCTTGACCGTGTCCTCGGAGAGGAACAGCTCGCGGCCGATCTCGGCGTTCGAGCGGCCGTGGCTCATTCCTTCGAGCACCTGGATCTCACGGGCGGTGAGCGTGGGTGCGGCGCCCATCTCGGCCGAGCGCAGCCGCCGCGGGGCCAGGCGCCAGGTGGGGTCGGCGAGCGCCTGCGTGACCGTGGCGCGCAGTTCGGCGCGCGAGGCGTCCTTGTGCAGGTAGCCGCGGGCGCCGGCGGCGACGGCGAGCGCCACGCCGTCGAGGTCCTCGGCGACGGTGAGCATGATGATGCGGGCGCCGGGGTCCGCGGAGAGCAGCCGGCGGACGGTCTCCACGCCGCCCAGACCGGGCATGCGCACGTCCATCAGAATCAGGTCCGAGCGGTCGGCGCCCCAGCGGCGGAGGACTTCCTCGCCGTTGGCCGCGGTCGTCACGCGCTCGACGCCGGGCACGGTCGCGACGGCGCGGCGGAGCGCTTCTCGGGCAAGCGGGGAGTCGTCGCAGACGAGGACGGATGTCATGACCGTCCTCCGCAGCTGATGCGCGTCACCTTGGGCCTCCAGGCTGGGTTACGAATCGTCACCTGTGCGGTTGACGCCCTCGGACATCTGCCCGAGCGCTTGTTGTTTCAACCGCCTCCGCACTCTCAACGACGGTCACTCGAAAGAGTTACGGGTACGGGCATCTCCTCCAGCACTCTACGTGAGGGGACGCACACGGAGGAGAGCGCCGCAGGTCATCGCCACTTCACTCAGAGCTATGCCCCATTTAGCGCCATTTCCTTCCCTTTGCTGGTGTCTGTGGCTAGATTCGCAATGAGTCATATTTACATCTACTGCGACAAGTAGTCCGCTCAGTGGGCTCAGTACCGGTTACAAGGGGACATGCGCCATGGCAGATTTCTCCCGCCTTCCCGGACCCAACGCCGACCTGTGGGACTGGCAGCTGCTCGCGGCGTGCCGGGGGGTCGACAGTTCGCTCTTCTTCCACCCCGAGGGAGAGCGCGGCGCGGCACGGAGCGCGCGTGAGAACTCGGCGAAAGAGGTCTGCATGCGGTGCCCGGTCCGCGCGGAGTGCGCGGCCCACGCACTGGCCGTGCGGGAGCCCTACGGCGTATGGGGCGGCCTCACCGAGGACGAGCGCGAGGAGCTGATGGGCAGGGCGCGTACACGACTGGTCACGACGTCGGCGGCGCCCGCCGGCAAGAGCTGACGCCGGGTCACGGCGTCACCAACAGAAAGAACGTTTCTGCGCGGCGGCTATGCCGGGCGCGCCGCGGCCGCGAGGCGGTCCAGGGTGGCGGCAACGGCCGGGACGTGGGCGAGGTCGGGCAGGGTGAGGGCGACGATCTCGCGCTCGACCGGCGGCTGCACCGCCACCGTACGGGCGCCCCGGGGGCGTACGGATTCGATGGCGAGCTCCGGCAGGACGGCCACGCCCAGGCCGGCGCCGACCAGGCCGACGACGGCCGGGTAGTCGTCGGTCGCGAAGTCGATGCGCGGGGTGAAGCCGGCGCCCTCGCACACCTCGACGAGCTGGCGGCGGCAGCGCGGGCAGCCCGCGATCCAGGGCTCGCCGGCCAGTTCGCCGATCGCCACGGCGTCCGCGCCGGCCAGGCGGTGGCCCTCCGGGACCAGGCCGACGAGCCGGTCGGTGAGGAGGGGGCGTACGACGAGGTCGTCCCACTCGGCGGCGCCGCCTCCGTACCGGAAGGCGAGCGCGATGTCGCAGTCGCCCTCGCGGAGCATCTCGACGGAGCGGGGCGGCTCCGCCTCGACGAGTGAGACGCGGGTGCCGGGGTGGGCGGCGCGCAGGGCGGCGAGTGCGGTGGGGACGAGCGTGGAGCTGCCGCTGGGGAAGGACACCAGGCGGACGCGGCCCGCCCGCAGGCCCGCGATGGCGGCGACCTCCTCCTCGGCCGCGGTGAGTCCGGCGAGGATGCCCGCGGCGTGCCGGACGAGGGCCTCGCCCGCCTGCGTGAGGCGCATCTCGCGGCCGGTGCGGATGAGCAGCGGCGTACCGGCGGACGCCTCAAGGGCCTTCATCTGCTGACTGACGGCGGGCTGGGTGCAGCCGAGCTCACGGGCCGCCGCGGAGAAGGAACCGGTGGTGGCCACGGCGCGCAGGACGCGGAGGTGGCGGGCTTCGATCACAGCGCCGACTATAAGGCCAGCTTGGGTTCCGCGCGAGTTGTCGGCTGGATCCTTTGAGGGGGATGGGGTTAGCGTGCCGCGTATGAGCGATGCGGTGACGAGTGACGGCGATGCGGGCCGGGGCATGCACGGCGTGCGGGTGCTGACGGTGAACGTGGGGCGGCCGCAGGTCGTGGACTACACGGACACGCCGGGCGGCGTGACGGGGATCGGCAAGCGGCCGGCGGAGGGGCCGGTACGGGTGGCCGATCCCGGCCCCAAGGGCACGGGCGGCAGCGGTCTGGCCGGGGACGCGGTGTGCAACCTGCGCCATCACGGGGGCTCGGACATGGCCGTGTACGCGTTCGCGCGCGAGGAACTGGACTTCTGGGAGCGGGAGCTGGGCCGCCCGCTCGGCAACGGGACGTTCGGCGAGAACCTCACGACCTCGGGCGTGGACGTGGACGGGGCGCTCATCGGCGAGCGGTGGCGGGTCGGTGACGCGCTGGTCCTGGAGGTGGCGAGCGGGCGGGTTCCGTGCCGTACGTTCGCCGGGTGGCTGGGCGAGCGGGGCTGGCTGAAGCGGTTCACGCTGCGGGCGGCGCCGGGAGCGTATCTGCGGGTCGTCGAGCCGGGCGAGGTGCGGGCGGGCGACCCGGTGGAGGTGGTGCACCGGCCGGACCACGACGTGACGGTGTCGCTGGCGTTCCGGGCCTCGACCAGGGAGCGCGAGCTGCTGCCGAGGCTGCTGGAGGCGGGGGACGCGCTGGACCCGGAGTGGCGGGACAACGCGCGGACGTACGTGGAGCGGCGGGGCGGCCGGGGCGCCGGCTGACCTGGGCGCGTACACGGCAGCCGGACCCGGGGCACTAACGTGCCGCGTATGACGAGTGCACTGATTACTGGCGCGACCGCGGGTATCGGGGCCGCGTTCGCGCGGCGGCTGGCGGCGGACGGCCATGATGTGGTCCTGGTGGCCCGCGATGTGGATCGGCTCCGGGAGCAGGCGACCGAGCTGCACGACCGGCACGGCGTGGAGGCCGAGGTGCTGTCGGCCGACCTCGCGGAGGACGCGGGCATCGCGGCCGTCGAGGCGCGGCTCTCGGATCCGAAGCGGCCGGTGGACCTGCTGATCAACAACGCCGGGTTCGGCAACAAGGGCCGGTTCCTGGACGTGAAGATGGCCGACGAGCTGCGGATGCTGAAGGTGCACTGCGAGGCGGTGCTGCGGCTGACGACGGCGGCGGCGACGGCGATGCGGGAGCGGCGGCGGGGTGGCGTCGTGAACGTGGCGTCCGTCGCCGCGTTCGTGCCGCGCGGTACGTACGGGGCGTCGAAGGCGTGGGTCGTGCAGTTCACGCAGGGCGCGGCGCGGGACCTGGCGGGCAGCGGAGTGCGGATGATGGCGCTGTGCCCCGGCTTCGTACGGACGGAGTTCCACGAGCGGGCCGGGATGGGCACGGACAACATCCCGGGGTGGATGTGGCTGGACGCCGACAAGGTGGTGGCGGACGCGCTGACGGATCTGGCGCGGGGCCGGACGCTGTCGGTGCCGGATCCGCGGTACAAGGCGCTGATGGGTGTGGTGAAGCTGGCGCCGCGCGGGCTGCTGGGCGGGGTGAGCTCGCGGGCGGGGCGGAAGTACGGGCCGGTGTAGCGGATGTGACGGCCCGTGGAGCCGTAGGTACGGGGTGGAGCCGTAGGGGATTGAGCCGTAGGTACGGGAAACGGGCGAGGCCCGGTGCCCCCTGAGGGGGCACCGGGCCTCGTGTGACGTGAGTCGGGAGCGACGCGTCAGTGGGCGTGGCCGTGACCGTGGCCGTGGCCCGCGTCGGCCGGCTCCTCTTCCTTCTTCTCCACCACGAGGGTCTCGGTGGTGAGGAGCAGGGAGGCGATGGAGGCGGCGTTCTCCAGGGCGGAGCGGGTGACCTTCACCGGGTCGATGACGCCGGCCTTGACCAGGTCGCCGTACTCGCCGGTGGCGGCGTTGAAGCCCTGGCCCTTGTCGAGCTCGGAGACCTTGGAGGTGATGACGTAGCCCTCCAGGCCGGCGTTCTCGGCGATCCAGCGCAGCGGCTCGACGGCGGCGCGGCGGACGACGGCCACACCGGTGGCCTCGTCGCCGTCCTTGCCGAGGTTGCCGTCCAGCACCTTGACGGCGTGGACCAGCGCGGAGCCGCCACCGGAGACGATGCCCTCCTCGACCGCGGCGCGGGTCGCGGAGATGGCGTCCTCCAGACGGTGCTTCTTCTCCTTCAGCTCCACCTCAGTGGCGGCGCCGACCTTGATGACGCACACGCCGCCGGCCAGCTTCGCGAGGCGCTCCTGGAGCTTCTCGCGGTCCCAGTCGGAGTCGGTGGTCTCGATCTCGCCCTTGATCTGGGCGACGCGGCCCGCGACGTCCTCGGACTTGCCGCCGCCGTCGACGAGGGTGGTGTCGTCCTTGGTGACGGTCACGCGGCGGGCGGTGCCGAGCACCTCGAGGCCGACCTGGTCGAGCTTGAGGCCGACCTCCTCGGCGACGACGGTGGCGCCGGTGAGGGCGGCCATGTCGCCGAGCATCGCCTTGCGGCGGTCGCCGAAGCCGGGGGCCTTGACCGCGACGGCGTTGAACGTGCCGCGGATCTTGTTGACGACGAGGGTCGACAGGGCCTCGCCCTCGACGTCCTCGGCGACGATCAGCAGCGGCTTGGAGCCACCGGTCTGGATGATCTTCTCCAGGAGCGGCAGCAGGTCGGCGATGGCGCCGATCTTGCCCTGGTGGATCAGGATGTACGGGTCGTCGAGGACGGCCTCCATACGCTCCTGGTCGGTGACCATGTACGGGGACAGGTAGCCCCTGTCGAAGGCCATGCCCTCGGTGAAGTCCAGCTCCAGGCCGAAGGTGTTGGACTCCTCGACGGTGATGACACCGTCCTTGCCGACCTTGTCCATGGCCTCGGCGATGAGCTCGCCGACCTGCTGGTCCTGGGCGGACAGCGCGGCGACGGCGGCGATGTCGGACTTCTCCTCGATCGGCCGGGCCGTGGCGAGGAGCTCGTCGGACACGGCCTTGACGGCGGCGTCGATGCCCTTCTTCAGGGCGGCCGGGGAGGCGCCGGCGGCGACGTTGCGCAGGCCCTCGCGGACGAGCGCCTGGGCCAGGACGGTGGCGGTGGTGGTGCCGTCACCCGCGATGTCGTTGGTCTTGGTCGCCACCTCCTTCACGAGCTGGGCGCCGAGGTTCTCGTACGGGTCCTCGACCTCGATCTCGCGGGCGATGGTGACACCGTCGTTGGTGATGGTGGGGGCGCCGAACTTCTTGTCGATGACGACGTTGCGACCCCGGGGGCCGATCGTCACCTTGACGGTGTCGGCAAGCTTGTTGACGCCGCGCTCAAGGGCGCGACGGGCGTCCTCGTCGAACTTCAGGATCTTCGCCATGGGAGCGATTCAGCCCTCTCGGTACTCGGTGGAGATAGAACGGCGCCCCTCGCCGCCCGGCGCACGTGCGGCAGCACAGCAACGGGGGCCAGGGGCGCAGCTCAAGGCACGTGAAGCGTGAATTACTTCTCGACGATCGCGAGCACGTCGCGGGCCGAGAGGACGAGGTACTCCTCGCCGCTGTACTTCACCTCGGTGCCGCCGTACTTGCTGTACAGCACGATGTCGCCGGTCTTGACGTCGAGCGGCAGACGCTCGCCGTTCTCGAAGCGGCCCGGGCCGACGGCCAGGACGACGCCCTCCTGGGGCTTCTCCTTGGCGGTGTCCGGAATGACCAGGCCAGAGGCCGTGGTCTGCTCGGCGTCGAGCGGCTGGACCACGATGCGGTCCTCGAGCGGCTTGATGGCAACCTTGGAGCTGGTGGTCGTCACGATCCGACCTCCCCCTTCGGAGATCTCACGGGGTCTACTGTCTGAGGTGGCGACCAGGTCGATCCGTCGTCGCGGGTGCCGGACCTGCCCGTCGCTGTGTTGGCACTCTCCGGTGGGGAGTGCCAGAGCCGAGACTATGACCGCGATTAGCACTCGGTCAAGCGGAGTGCCAATGACCCGCCGCGCGCCGCGTTCCGTCGCACAGGCGTGCGATGCGTGCGATGTGCTGCGATTCGATCTCGATACGGAAACGCCGGACGGCGGCGCCGTGGTTCCGTACGAGAGTGCGCCCATGCCCGGCTATGGATACCCCGAGTACGACGGCCCGCGCCTCGGCCCCGCCCTCCGCGGCCTCCTGCTCGTGATCGGCCTGCTCTGCCTGGACGCCGCTCTGCTCGTCGGCGCGGGGGTCCTCTCGTTCCGCGCCGCGTTCGGCGTGTACGGCGGGGAGGTGTTCCTGGCCTCGTTCGGTGCCGCCGTCGCGCTGATCGCGCTGAGCGCGTACGCCCTCCTGCGCCGCGACCGGGCCGTCAGCGGCTGGACGCAGGTCGCGGTGGCCTCGGTCGTGGTCGCGTGGGTGCTGTACGTGTGGGTGCCGTACCTCGTGTGAGGGCGGCTGGTGGGGCAGTCGCAGTCGGCTCTACCCGACGTAGTCCTCCAGTCTCGCCACCGCGTAGCCCCTGGCCGTGATGGTGTCCATGGCGCGGCGGATCATGTCGGCCATGGAGCCCTTCCAGGCGTCGCGCCCCCGGAAGTGGGTGAGAACGATGTCGCCGGGGTGCAGGTCGCGGTCCCACTCGCGCCACTCCATGCGGTCCGGGAACGCCTCCGCCGCCCACAGCGGCACCGCCGTGATGCCGCAGGACCGCGCGGCGCGCAGCGTGTCGGCGTTGTAGTTGCCGTACGGAGGCCGGAAGAGCGTGGGGCGCGTGCCGAACCGCTTCTCGATGGTGTCCTGCTGGCCGCAGATCTCGCGCTTCTGCGCGGCGTACGAAAGGGCCGGCATGTAGCGGTGGTTGAGGGTGTGGTTGTTGAGGGTCACCCCCAGGTCCTGCATCCGCTTGAAGTAGCCGTAGTCCTCCTTGACGAGGTAGTCGCTGAGGAACGCGCTGTAGGGGATGTCGAGTTCCCGCATCATCCGCAGCAGCTCGGGGTCCTTGTCGGCGCCGTCGTCGATGGTGAGGAAGACGACGCGGTCCTCGGTCGGGACGGTGGTGAAGACCGGCGGGAGGGTCGGGTCGCCGACCTCGAAGCCCTTGCGGAACGTGATCGTGGGCTTGACGTCGGGCGGGGGCGGCGCGAGGAGCGGGGTCTCCTTCAGGCCCCACTTCTTCGCGGCGGCGGCGCGAGCCGCCTGCGCGGCCTTGAAGCGCTCGACGTACGCGGTGAGGGCACCCGAGGCGGTCAGCGGCCCGGCCTGCGGGCCCTGAGGGCCCTGGGCGGCCCGTGCGCCCTGGGCGGCCTCCTGGGCGGGGACGGCGGGGCCCGCCGCGCCGAGGCCCGTCGTGACGGTGTCCTCGCCGCCCGCGCACGCCGTGCCGAGTACGGCGGTGAGCAGGGCGACGGACAGGAGCCGCGTCGCGCGTGAGGCGTGTGAGCCGTGCGCCGATCGTGCTGATCGTGCTGCCCGCGCCGCCCGCGTTGTTCGCGTTGTCCGTGTCATCCGCACCGACCGCGATAGACCTCTTTGTCGTACTAGCTGCATGGCGCCGCATCCTGTCAGCGCCGTGCGTCCGCGAACGCCCGACACCGCCGCAGGACACGCACCATCCCCCGCCCGGCCCACACCGGGTCGCCGCCCTGGCCCAGAATGGGACGGGTGACCGATCTCGCCGCCTTCTCCGCGCTGCTCACCGACGAGGGCCGGGCCCTCCTCGACGACCTGCGCCACTACGACCCCGCCCAGGAGCTGGCCGTCGCCTCCCGGCTGCGCCGCGCCCATCCGGCCGAGCTGGTGTCGGCGGCGCTCGGCCAGGCCCGGCTGAGGCAGCGGGCGGTCGCGAAGTTCGGCGCCGACGACGCGTACCGCATGTACTTCACGCCCCACGGCGTCGAGCAGTCCACGCGGCGGACGGTCGCCGAGCACCGGGCGGCGGGCTTCGCCCGGCTCGGCGTGCGGAGCGTCGCGGACCTGTGCTGCGGGATCGGCGGAGACGCGATCGCGCTGGCCCGCGCGGGTGTCACCGTCCTGGCCGTCGACCGGGATCCGGTCACGGCGGCGGCCGCCCGCGCGAACGCGGAGGCGCTGGGCCTCGCGGACCGGATCGAGGTGCGGTGCGCGGACGTCACGGAGGTGGACACGGCGCCGTACGACGCGGTGTTCGTCGACCCGGCGCGAAGGGGCGGGCGCGGCAGGATCTTCGATCCGGAGGCGTACTCGCCGCCCCTGTCGTGGGCGATCGACACGGCCCGGCGCGCCCCGCACGCGGCGCTGAAGATCGCCCCGGGCATTCCGCACGAGATCGTCCCCGCGGAGGCGGAGGCCGAGTGGATCTCGGACGCCGGGGACGTGAAGGAGGCGGTGCTGTGGTTCGGTACGGCGCCGGGCTCCGTACGGGCGACGCTGCTGCCGTCCGGCGCGTCGCTCGCCGTGCCCGCGCCGCCGCCGGACGCGGAGGTCCGGGCGGTGGGCCGCTACCTGTACGAACCGGACGGTGCCGTGATCCGGGCGCACCTGGTCGCGGAGGTGGCGCGGGAGGTGGGCGGCGGGCTGGTCGACGCGACGATCGCGTACGTCACGGCGGACGAGCTGCGCCCGACGCCGTACGCGACGGCTTACGAGATCACGGACGAGCTGCCGTTCAACCTGAAGAAGCTGAAGGCCCTGCTGCGCGAGCGCGAGGTCGGCACGCTGACGGTGAAGAAGCGCGGCTCGGCGGTGGAGCCGGAGGAGCTGCGCCGCAAGGTGAAGCCGAAGGGCCCGAACGCGGCGACGGTGTTCCTCACGCGTGTGGCGGGCGCGCCGACGATGCTGATCGGCCGTCCGGCGCGGGCTCAGGCGTAGGTGTAGGCGTAGGCACGGGCTCAGACGCGGGCCGGGCGCTGACGGCGCCGAACACGCGTACCGCCAGGCGGTAGTGGGCGACGGCCTTCGCGAGCCCCGCGAGCCCCGTCACCCACAGGCCGAACCCCGCGCCCATGCCGTACGCGACGTCGGTGTACGTCGTGGAGCCGGGCCGGGCCGCCGCGGGCACGGCGAAGCAGAGCCACAGGCCCGCCGCGCACATCAGGAACGACACCACCAGCCAGGCCGCGCTGAGCACCGGCGCGCGGTGCCGGGCGTCGCGGGCCGGGTCGCGGTCGAGGAGGGCCCACTGGACGAGCCGCCCGCGGACGTCCCGGTCCCGGCGCAGGCCGCGGACCTGGAAGAACACGGCGGGGACCAGGACACCGAGCCCGGCGGCCACCGTGAGGACGACGAGCATCAGCGTGAACGGGTCCGGAGACAGACTCAGCGCCCCCAGCGAGCCGACCACCAGGGCCCAGCCGAGCTGGAGAAGCGCCGGCCACGTCAGGAACAGCGCCAGCCGGCCGCCACCGAGCAGCCGTCGGTTCAGCTCACCCAGCGCCCGCGCCCGGTCGACGAGCAGCGCGTCCCGGTGGGGCCAGGCCCGCAGGTGCGGGGGCGGTGGGGGCGGCGGCATGGTGGTACGACTCATGGCGGGACGACTGGCGGACATGCCCCGAGGCTAGCCGGGTGCCGTCTGAGCAGCCCTCAGGGCCCCGACTCCACGGCGTCCGGCGCCGGTTGGCGCCGGCGTCCCGGCGTCCTGGCGTCAGGCGTCACCCACCGCCGGTCCCGGGCAGCGCGCCCGTGCGTCGTCGAGAATGCGGCCCAGCTCGGCGGCCGCGTCGCGGGCGGTGGTCGCGTCGCCCGTCGCGGCCAGGTCCTCCAGCTCCCGGAACCTGGCCGCCAGGCCGGGGCCGCGCTGGATCTGGACGTATACGGACCAGTGGCTGGTGAAGCGTCCGAGCGGTGCCAGGTCCGAGCCCAGCAGTGCCTGGTCCACCGCCTGGTCCAGCTCGCGAGCGAACGCCGGGAGCGCGGCCGGGGCGATCTGGGCGGCAGCCTGGCGCAGTGCCGCCACCGTGGCGGGCGGCTGCGGGATCAGGGGCTGCTCGGGTGCGGGCGCGGTCATGCGGCCTCCCATGGCCGGGGCGAGGAGTGCGGGCGTCGGCGTGCGGCTCTGCGCCGCCACAGCAGGGCGACGCCCACCGCGGCCGCTGCCCAGAGCGGGGTCGTCCACCAGGCGGGGCGTTCCAGGGCCGCCGCGGCGACGAGGGAGAACGGGGCCAGGGCGGCGACGCCGGTGGCGGCCCAGCCTTCCGGGGACAGGCCGCGGGCGCGGTGGCCCGCGGCGATGGTGCGGCAGCGGGTCAGGGCCCACCAGCCGTACGCGAGGGCGGCGGGCGTGCCGAGTGCGGTGGCCGCGGCGATGAGCGTGGTGTCGCCCATCGCGCCCTGCGGGTGGCCCTTGGTCCGCTGCGACGTGCCGTGCGCGGCGGCCTCGACGACCGTGCCGCGCCAGACCGTGGCCGTGACACGGTCGCCCCGCTCCAGGCGGCCCAGCAGCGGCTCCTCGCCGCCGAACTCGACGCGCTCCCACGCGCGCCCGCCGCCGTCCGCGGCCTCCCGCGTCAGCGAGGCGGCGTACCGGCTCGACTTGCCGCGCGTGATGCTGACGTTCCGTACCGTGAAGTCCAGCTCCCGCAGGCACTCCTCGCGGGCGACGGCCACCCCGGCCGGGAGCGGGGCCGTGCACGGCGCCGCCGCCGCGAACGCCCGCTCCTCCGCCCGCGCGTCCGGGATCACCACCAGGGTCAGCGCGAGCGTGCCGGCGCCCAGGCCCAGGCCGGCGAGCACGGCGACGACACCCTGGAGCAGGACACCCTGCCAGCGGCGCCGGGACGACCCGTGCCGCGGTGTCCGCCCCTTGTCAGGGCGGCTCCTAGGGAGTGTCCGGCGGATCATGGCGGCATCGCGGGACCTTCACCTTGACTGTGGGTGAGCGGGGTCTGGTGCGTGCGGCTGCAAGGCGGAGGAGGGAGTGGTTGG
>NZ_JABWDV010000089.1 GCF_013362995.1 Streptomyces sp. TRM64462
TGCCGGGGCCTCCGGCGTGGGCCCGGGGAGTCGCGGGGGCGGCGGGGTGTGTCCCGCGGGGCGTGCGTTTCCGGATCCGCCCGAGGCTCCGGGGCCTCCCGTGCGGTCGGCGCGATGGCGTGCGGCCATTACCTCTCCCCCCGTCGCGTGGTCGGTCGCGTGGTCAGAAGTCGGTCGCCAACGGCTCGTCGGCGGCCGGCCGGTGCTGCCGCTGCCGTGGTGCGTCGCCGGACGGCCCCTCCGCCGCCGCCAGCGCGCGCACCGCGTCCAGCTTCGCCGGACGGTAGTACGAACTGCCGCGCCGCCAGTACCAGATCATCGGAATGAGACCTGCCGCGAGCCCGCCGAGCCCGATCGCCACGGACGCGGCCGGCAGCTCCGTCAGCGACTCGAAGAAGATCCACAGCATGAACGCCGCCCCCGCCAGCGGCCACACCCCGCCCAGCAGGAACTCCCGTACGGACGACAGCAGGAGACCCCGGTACGCGACGACCGCCGCCACCCCCGCCAGGCCGTAGTAGAACGCGACCTGCAGTCCCATCGCGCTGACCGCGCCCGCCAGGATGTCCCCGACCGAGCCCAGCGCGTTCGCCGCCACGAACAGGACCAGCGCCACCCCGCCGACCACGGCGACCGCCACCCACGGCGTGTTCCAGCGGCGGTGCACCGCCCCGAGCGCGGCCGGCATCGTACGGTCCCGGCCCATCGCGAACAACGACCGCGTCACCTGGATCAGCGTCGTCTCCAGCGTCGCGACCGTCGACAGCATCACCGCCACCACCAGCAGTTTCCCGCCCACGCCCGGCCACACCGCGTCCCCGAGCAGCGCCAGCGTGTTGGCGCCGCCCGCCGCGCCGATCTCCTCGGCGGTCAGGATGACGTTCACGGCGACCGTGAACGCCTCGAAGAGCAGGAACACGACGGCGACGCCGACCAGTGCGGCGAGGCCCGCCGTGCGGCGGCTGTCACGGGTCTCCTCGCTGAGGTTGCTGGTCACGTCCCAGCCCCAGTAGTAGAAGGCGGCGATCAACGCGCCCGAAGCGAACCCGGACACCCCGTCGAAGTGCCCCAGCCCGAACCACGACCAGTCGAACGCCGCCGCCGCGCCCCGGTGCAGCATCGCGCCCAGCACGAAGAGGAGCAGGAGCAGCAGTTCCACGCCCGTCATCAGCAACTGCGCCCGCACCGTCAGCCGGGCCCCGCCCAGCACCACCAGCAGCATCACCAGGAACCAGCCCGCGCCCACCGCCGTGGCCGGCCAGGTCTCCTCGGCCGGCGCCGGGTCGAACAGCGCCAGCGTCAGCGCGCCCGCCGGCAGCGAACCGGCCACCATGAACAGCGTCGTCGACACCACGAGCGCCCATCCGGCCAGGAACCCCAGGCACGGGTGGAGCGTCCGCCCCACCCACGAGTACGCGGCGCCCGCGTTCACGTCGATCCGCCCGAGCCTGCCGTACGCCAGCACGATGCCGAGCATGGGCAGCGCGCAGTACAGCAGCGCGGCCGGCGCGGCGAGGCCGACGGCGCCGACGAGTACGGCGGTGGTGGCGGCGAGCGAGTAGGCGGGGGCACTGCCCGCGACCGCCATCACGACGGTGTCGAACGTGCCGAGCACATTGGGTCGAAGCCCTCTGCCGGAAGTGCTGCGCATACCGAACGTCCTTGACTGGCAGGGGAGGTGGAGAGGAAGTGGCGCCGAGCCGGTCGATCCGTGCGCATCGTAGTGGGGCGCCCGGAAGCCCGGCGTCCGGGGCTTCCGGGAGCTGTGCCGGGCAGCCGTCGAGTTGCCGACTCCCGCCCACGGGTGTGCCCTTGGAAGGCGGAAGGTGTTGGCAGGCGATTCGAAGGTGCGAGGGGCTGAGGGGGGGAGCTGACAGGGCTGACGGGGGCTGCGGGAAGGAGTCACACCATGGGCGCACACGCCGCTCCGGCGCGCCACCGCCGGGCGCGCACACGCGGCTCGGCGGGAGGAAGCACGCTGAGCTGGGCGCTGCCCGCGAGCCTGGCCTTCGTCTACGGCCTGTACGCCGGGTTCCTGGACCGCGGCGACGGCCCCACGGACTGGGGCAACGTCGTCTTCGGCCTGGTCAGCGGCGTCGTGTTCGGCGCACTCGCCTACGGCCTCGGCCGCGTGCAGCGGAGTCTCCCGCGCGAGCTGCGCGGCATCGCGTACGGGGCGCTGACCGGCGTCGGCGTCGGCTGGCTGCACAGCGCGGCAGGCGGCTTCAGCGTGCTGAGCAGCTCGTTCATCGGCCTGATCGTGGGTGCGTCGATGTTCTGCGCGGCGTTCTACGTCTTCTACACGCACGAATAGATGTTCGATGGCCGGTCGGTGGCGGCCGGTGGCATCGGGCGGCCCGCCGTCGGAGACTGGTGGACATGACCGAGACCGACTCTCCCGCCGTCGAGACGAGCGGCCTGGTGAAGGTCTTCGGCGCCACGCGGGCGCTCGACGGCGTCGACCTGCGGGTGCCGGCCGGCACCGTCTACGGCGTCCTCGGCCCGAACGGCGCGGGCAAGACGACGGCGGTGAAGGTCCTGGCCACACTGCTGCGCCCGGACGGCGGCGAGGCCCGGGTGTTCGGCCGGGACGTGGTGCGGGACGCCGACGCGGTGCGCGGCCGTGTGAGCCTGACCGGGCAGTACGCGTCGGTCGACGAGGACCTGACCGGCACGGAGAACCTGGTGCTGCTGGGCCGCCTCCTCGGCCACTCGCGGGCGTCCGCGCGGGAGCGGGCGGCGCAGCTCCTGGAGGCGTTCGGGCTGGCGGGCGCGGAGGGACGGCAGGTCAAGAACTACTCGGGCGGCATGCGGCGCCGTATCGACATCGCCGCGTCCATCCTCAACACCCCGGACCTCCTGTTCCTGGACGAGCCCACGACGGGCCTGGACCCGCGCTCCCGCAACCAGGTGTGGGACATCGTGCGGGCGGTCGTCGCCCAGGGCACGACGGTGCTGCTCACCACGCAGTACCTCGACGAGGCCGACCACCTCGCCTCGCGCATCGCGGTGATCGACCACGGGCGGGTCATCGCGGAGGGCACGAAGGGCGAGCTGAAGGCGTCGGTCGGCTCCGGTTCGGTGCACGTACGGCTCCGGGCGCCCGAGCAGCGCGAGGAGGCGGTACGGGTACTGAGGGCGGCCCTCGGCGACGTGACCGTCCAGCTCGACCCGGACCCGGTCGCGCTGACCGCGACGGTCGACGGCCACCGCACGGAGCTGGGCGCCGCCGAGCAGGCGGCCCGAGCCCTGACGGAACTGGCCCGGGCCGGGGTGACCGTCGACAACTTCGCGCTCGGACAGCCCAGCCTGGACGAGGTGTTCCTGGCGCTGACGGGCAAGGAGGGCCCGGCATGACCACGACCTCGTCACAGCAGGCACAGCAGGCACAGGCGCAGAAGGCGCAGCAGACCGACGCCGCAGCGTTCGTCGCGCCCCGCGCCGACGAACTGGCCGCGCTGCTGGTCACGGGCGCCGACCGGCGTCCGCCGCGCCCTTCGGCACTGTCCGCCTCGCTCACCTTCGGGTGGCGGGCCATGCTGAAGATCAAGCACGTGCCGGAGCAGCTCTTCGACGTGACGGCGTTCCCGATCATGATGGTGCTGATGTACACGTACCTCTTCGGAGGCGCGCTGGCCGGCTCGGTCTCGGCGTACATCCAGTTCCTGCTGCCGGGCATCCTGACGATGAGCGTCGTGATGATCACGATGTACACGGGTGTCGCGGTCAACACGGACATCGCGAAAGGCGTCTTCGACCGCTTCCGCACCCTCCCTATCTGGCGCCCCGCGCCGATGGTCGGCTACCTGCTGGGCGACGTCGTCCGCTACCTGATCGCGTCCGCCGTGATGCTGTCGGTCGGCCTGCTGATCGGCTACCGGCCGGACGGCGGGATCGCGGGGATCCTGGCGGGCGTGGCCCTGCTCATGGTCTTCTCCTTCGCCTTCTCCTGGATCTGGACGATGTTCGGCCTGCTGCTGCGCACCGAGAAGTCCGTGATGGGCGTCAGCATGATGGTGATCTTCCCGCTGACGTTCCTGAGCAATGTGTTCGTCGACCCGCGCACCATGCCCGGCTGGCTCCAGGCCTTCGTCAACAACAGCCCGATGACCCATCTGGCCACGTCGGTCCGGGAGTTGATGGCAGGCGGCTGGCCGGCGGCCGACATCGCGTGGACGCTGGGCTGGTCGGCGGTGTTCGTGGTGGTGTTCGGCGCGGTGACGATGCGGCTGTACAACCGGAAGTAGCGTGTCATCCGCCGGCGCGGCCGGTGCCGCCGGTGCCGCCCGTGGCGCGGCAGCGCGGGCACTGGCAGGGCGGCCAGATGGCGTGTGCCAGGGGTTCGCTGCTCCAGACCTGCCGTTCGGGTCCCCAGGTCCGGCCGCCGTCGCGGGAGACGCGGAGGGAGAGCAGGCGCAGCGGCTCCGAGGTCGCGGGCCCTGCGTTCACTTCGGCCCCCGCGCGTGGGGGTGGTTGCGGATCCGCACGTTGCAGTCGGTGGCCGCGGACAGGTCGCCCGCGCGGCGGGCCGACCTCTGCTGTCCTGCCAGGGCGGTGCACACGGCGCAGCCCTCCACCGGGACGGGTTCGAGGACGGGGAGCCGGAGGTGGACGGGGCCGTCCATCGTGGTCTTGTTCGCCATGGCGGAAGGCTGCTGGTGACCGCTGCTCACGCGGGAGTTGACCGGCGTTGACATACAGTGGTGGTCACCGGTCAACGCCACGAGGTTCACGATGCGTGACGAGTTCGCTGATGTGGCGCGCAGGGCGCTGCGCGACCAGGGCTATTCGATGAGGGCCGCCGCCCGGGCGGTCAACTACGACCCCGCCTACCTCTCCCGGGTGCTCAACGGCAAGCAGCGGCCCTCCGCCAAGCTGGCCAAGGCCCTGGACGGCCTGCTCGGGACCGGCGGCGCGCTGGCGGGCACCCTGCCCGGCGACGACGACCGCGCGCGGCTGTCCCGCAGTACGGCGAACCCGTTGCGGCTGGACGGCGCCACGGTCGACGCGATCGCGGGTGTGCTCACCGCGTACCGGCGGCTCGACGACACCGTGAGGCCCCGGTCCGTCATCCCGGCGACGCTCGCCCAGATGACAGAGGTCGTCCGGCTGCTCAAGGACGCCAGGGGACCGCACCGGGACCGGCTGGCCGAAGTGGCCTCGGAGTTCGTCCAGTTCGGCGGGTGGCTGCTCGCGCAGGAACGGCGGGACGGTGAGGCCGTACGGCTCCTGGGCGAGGCGGTGGAGCTGGCCGACGAGGTCGGCAACGGCACGCTCGCCGCCCAGGCGCTCAACTTCAAGGGCTACCTGGCCCGCCGGCAGGCCAGGCCGCAGGGCGTGGCCCGCTGGTACTCGGCCGCCGCGTTCACGCCCGGCGCCCATCCCGCCCAGCGCCTGGGCGACATGCTCCAGGCAGCCGCCGGCCTGGCCGAGCTGGGGGCGAGGGACGACGCCCTGCGCATGATGGAGAACGCCGAGCGGCTGACCGACGTGGCCGCCGCCCTGCCGCCCCCGGACACGGCGTACTGGCTCACGCCCGAGTTCAACCGCCTGAACATGGGCCTGGCCCACCTCGGCCTCGGCCGATACGCCGACGCGGTCGACCACATCACCGCAGGCCTGGCGGGACTCCCCGCCGAGCTGCGGAACGCCCCCTGGACCTGGGAGCACCGGGACGCACTGAGACGGGCCACCGAGGCCCGCTGAACCGGTCGCGGCGGGGCCCTGCGGCGTCGGGCGTATTGTGGGCGGCGGACCACGACGGCCATGGCAAGGAGACGCGATGAGCGACCTGGAGCGCTGGAAGGAGAAGGGCGTCGCCCTGCGCGTCTTCGTGTACGTGTTCGTGACGCACGCGCTCGCCGGGTTCGTGTGGATCCTCTTCTACGTCGGCGACCACGCGAACAAGTAGCCCCGGCGGCGGGCCGTGTCCCGACCGGCCGGTAGGGTTCCGGCCCGTGAGCAGCCCGGAGAAGCCCGCACCACCACCCCTCACCGTCGTCGGTATCGGCGCCGACGGCTGGGCCGGGCTGCCCGAGGCGTCCCGGGACGCCCTGCGCGCCGCCGACGTCGTCATCGGCGGCGGTGCCCGCCAGCTCGCCCTGCTGCCGGACGCCGAGGTCGGCGCCGAACGCGTCGCCTGGCCGTCGCCGCTGCGGCCGGCCGTGCCCGGGCTCCTGGCGGCGTACGAGGGCCGCGACGTCGCCGTGCTGGCCAGCGGTGACCCCATGTTCCACGGCATCGGCCGCGCACTCGCCGAGACCCTCGGGCCCGGGCGGCTGCGCGTCCTGCCGCACCCGTCGTCCGTCTCGTACGCCTGCGCCCGGCTCGGCTGGCCGCTGGAGGACACCGAGACCGTCACGCTCGTCGGGCGCCCCCTCGACACCCTGGCGGCCGCGCTGCACCACGGGCGGCGGCTGCTGGTGCTCAGCGCCGGCGCCGGCACCCCCGGCGAGGTGGCCGGGCTGCTGCGGGAGCGGGGCTTCGGGCCCAGCCGCCTCCACGTCCTGGAGCAGCTCGGCAGCGGGACGCGGGAGCGCCTGCTCCACGGCACCGCCGACGACTGGCCCCACCCGCAGGGCGACCCCCTGAACATCGTCGCCGTCGAGTGCCTCCGCGCCCCGGGCGCGCCGCGCCTCGGCGCCGTACCGGGCCTGCCCGACGACGCGTACGAGCACGACGGCCAGCTCACCAAGCGGCACGTACGCGCCGCGACCCTCGCCGCCCTCGCGCCCGCCCCCGGCGAACTGCTGTGGGACATCGGCGGCGGCTCCGGCTCCATCGGCATCGAGTGGATGCGCGCCCACCGCACCTGCCGTGCCGTCGCCGTCGAACGCGACCCGGAACGGGCCGAGCGCATCGCCCGCAACGCCGCGGCCCTCGGCGTACCGGGCCTCCGGGTCGTCCGCGCCGCCGCGCCCGGGGGGCTCGCGGAGCTCGACACGCCGGACGCCGTGTTCATCGGCGGCGGGCTCACCGTTCCCGGCCTGCTCGACGCCTGCTGGGACGCGCTCCCGGCGGGCGGCCGGCTGGTCGCCAACACCGTGACGCTGGAGTCCGAGGCGCTGCTGGCCGACCGGTACCGGCGGCACGGCGGTGAGCTCGTACGGCTCGCGGTCGCGCACGCCGTACCGGTGGGCGGCTTCACCGGCTGGCGGCAGGCGATGCCGGTCACGCAATGGACCGTAACCAAGGCAGGAGAGCAGCAGGCATGACCGTTCACTTCATCGGCGCGGGCCCCGGGGCCGCCGACCTGATCACCGTGCGCGGCGCCCGTACGCTCGCCTCCTGCCAGGTGTGCCTGTACGCCGGGTCGCTGGTCCCGCGCGAGCTGCTCGCCGAGTGCCCGCCGGACGCGCGCCTCGTCGACACCGCGCACCTGGACCTCGACGAGATCGTCGCGGAGATCGTCCGCGCCCACGAGGCCGGGCACGACGTGGCCCGGCTGCACTCCGGCGACCCGTCCGTGTTCAGCGCGGTCGCGGAGCAGATGCGACGGCTCGACGCGGTCGGCGTCCCGTACGAGGTGGTGCCGGGCGTCCCGGCGTTCGCGGCGGCCGCGGCGGCGCTGAAGCGGGAGCTGACCGTGCCGACGGTCGGCCAGACCGTCATCCTCACGCGCATCGCCCAGCAGGCCACGCCCATGCCGGAGGGCGAGGACCTCGCCACGCTCGGCCGCAGCGGCGCGCTGCTGGTGCTGCACCTGGCCGCGCGGTACGTCGACCGGGTCGTCGGCGAGCTGGTCCCGCACTACGGCGAGGACTGCCCGGCGGCCGTCGTGGCGATGGCCAGCCGCCCGGACGAGCTGGTGCTGCGCGGCACGCTCGCGGACATCGCCGCGCAGACGAAGGCCGCGGGCATCACGAAGACCGCCGTGATCATCGTCGGCCGCACCCTGGCCGCGACCCAGTTCCGCGACAGCCACCTGTACTCACCGGAGCGCGAACGCCACGCCTGCTGAGCCCGGGGGGCCGCCGGACAGCAGGGGGCGCGGGACAGCGGGGGCGCTGCACAGCAGGGTCGCGGGCCGGCGGGGTCGTCGCACGGCAGGGTCGCCGGACAACGGGGTCGCCGCGCAGCAGGTCGCCGGGCCAGAGGACCGTCGCACAGAGGGCCGTCGCACAGCGGGTCGCCGCGCAGCGGGGGCCAGGGACAGCGGGTCGCTGCACAGCGGGGTCGCGGGACAGCAGGGTCGCTGGACAGCGGTCGTCGCGCAGCGGGGTCGCCGGACAGCGGGTCGCCGCGCAGAAGGCCCGTCGCGCAGCGGGGTCGCCGCGCAGCGGGGTGTCGGAGAGCCGGTGGCGGCGGCCGGCCGGGCCATGATGCCGGGAGTGAACGCTCTCAGCTTCTCCGCCGCCTTCATCACGTTCTTCTCGGTGGTCGGCCCGCCGAAGGTCATGCTGTCCTTCGCCGGTCTCGCCCAGCTGCACGTGACGCGCCGACTGCGCCTCATCGCGCTGATCGCCTCCGCGGCCGCCCTGCTGGTCGGCGTCGGCACCGGCTTCGCCGCGCCCTGGCTGCTCGACCTGTTCCACATCACCACGCCCGCGCTGAAGCTCGCGGGCGGGCTGATCTTCTTCCTGTACGCCCTGGGCCTGGTCTTCGGCATCCACCTCGGCTCCGACGGCGCCGGCCAGGACAGCCAGGACCTGGTCAGCGGCGTACGGGCGCTGCTCATCCCGTACGTGGTGAGCCCGCTGGCCATGACGGGCCTGCTCGTAGAGGCGTCCGCCCGCGACTCCTGGACCTGGCGCAGCACCGTCGTGGGCGCGTACCTCTCGGTCATCGTCCTGGACCTGGTGTGCGTCCTGGCGCTGGCCCGGCTGCTGCGCCGCACGCACCACGCCACCATTGAACTGGCCGGCCGGCTGCTCGGGCTCCTGCTCGCGGCGGTGGGCGTGGACCTGGCGCTCGACGGCCTGTCCGACCTGGGCGTCCCGGGCCTCCAGAGGGCCGATGCCTGACGGGTGGTCAGTGGGCGCCTGGGGTGGTGGCCAGGATCCGCTCGAAGGTCCTGCCGCCGTCCTTCGACTCGTACACGCCGCTCTCCGTGGCGGCCAGGATGTGGCCGGCCGTCACGGCCGTCAGCGCCTGCGGGCCGCTGCCCGGGACCGTGGACACCTTCCGCCACGTCCGGCCGCCGTCGGCGCTGCGGTGCAGGCCGCCCTGCGGGTCGAGGCCGAACAGCGCGTCCGCCGCCGGCCAGGACACGTACGCCATGACGGGCTCCGCGCCGGGCCCGAAGGTGCGGCCGCCGTCCGTGGACCGGGCGATGCCCTTGCCGGTGGTCGCCAGGACCGTGTCCGGGTCCTCGGGGCTCACGGCGATGTCCAGCGCCCGCAGTTCGGCGCGGTCGTCCCAGTTCTCGCGGTCCTCGCTGACACGGAGGCGGCCGCCGGTGCTGTCGTAGCCGTAGACGGTGCCGTGCGCGTAGTCGAGCGCGTGGAAGTCGGCGCCGCCGGACAGGGACCTCACCTTCCAGGTCACGCCGGCGTCCGTCGACTCGATCAGACCGCGGTTCCCGGGCTCGTCGTCGTTGCCGTGCCCGGGGTGGCCGCTGGCCACGAACGTACGGGGGCCGACGACCGTGAAGCCCATGTAGTCGTCGTGGCTGTCGCCGACGCGGCGGGCGGTGCCGTCCGGGTTCGGCGTGAGGATCCCCTCGTGCGTGGCGACGTGGACGCGCCCGTCGGCGGGGTCGACGCCGAGCCCGTGGATGTGGCTGACGCGGATGACGTCGCCGGTGGCGGTGGTGACGGTCCCACCGCTTCCTGAGTCCGGGCTCGCGCAGCCGGCCAGGGGGAGGGCGAGCGCGAGGAGGGCGGCGGCGGTGGCGGTGGTCCTGGTGCGGATGTTCATGGGTGCGTGCCTCACTGAAGGGAGCTGGGGGTGACCGACGGAGCCGGTGGTCCCTAGATCCGCAGGAGAGACAGCCTCGCCAGGTCGGGCGGGCGCGGAGCCGGCTGGGCTCGCAGCGCATGGAGGATGCGGTTCCGCGCGGGCGGATGCCCGTCGGGGCGGCGGCGGATGAGCGCCACCTGGACCAGGGCGGTGAGGAGCCACGTACCGAACAGGACGGCGACGCACAGGGCGGCGAGGTCCGTGTGGGTCCCGGGAGTACGGGTCTCGTGCTCGCGCTCGTGGTCATGGCCGGCGGGCACCGACGCGTACGCGACGGACGTGGTGGTCGTGGTCGTCGTCGGCGCCGGCTCGGCCGGGTGCCCGAGCCCGTGCATCAGGAACAGCCCGAAGGCGAGCGCTGCCACGGCGGCAAGCAGCAGAGGAGTTCTGGTCCGCGCCGTCATGGGGGGTGCTGCCTTCCAGGTGTCGTTGCCGACCGAGGGTACCGGCACCGCCCTACGGTGAGGGGGTGCAGTGGGTACGGGACCGGGCGGGCGTCGCCTCCTTCGCCGTGACCTGCGTCCTCGCGGGCGGCAACGCCGTCGGCATCCGCTTCAGCAACCGCGAGCTGGACCCCCTCTGGGGCGCGTCGCTCCGGTTCGGCGCGGCCGCGCTCCTCCTGCTGGCGATCATGGCGGCGCTGCGGCTTCCGTGGCCGCGCGGGCGGGCGCTCGCCGGGTCGGTGCTGTTCGGGATGCTCAACTTCGGCGTGACGTTCGGGCTGGCGTACTACGCGCTGGTCCACATCCACGCGGGCCTCGGCCAGACGCTCCTCGCCCTCGTACCGCTCGCCGCGCTGCTGCTGGCGGTGGCGCAGCACCAGGAGCGGTTCCGGCTCACCGGGCTCGCCGGGACGGTGTGCGCCGTCGGGGGCGTGGCGGTGGTGTCGCAGGCGCCGCTCCAGGCGGACGTGCCTTTGGGCGCGCTGCTGGCGGCGCTGGGTGCCGTGCTGTCGCTGGCGCAGGCCGCGGTGCTGGTGCGGCGGCTGCCGAAGGTCCACCCTGTGACGATGAACGCGGTCGGCATGACCGCGGCGGCGGCCGCGCTGTTCGCGGTCTCGCGGGCGGTGGGCGACGCGTGGGTGCTGCCCGAGCGCGCGGCGACGTGGTGGGCGCTGGCGTACCTGGTGGTGGCGGGGTCGGTGCTGACGTTCGTCTTCTACCTCCTGGTGATCCAGCGGTGGGGCGCCTCGCGCGCGGCGTACGTCTTCGTGGTGATCCCGGTGGTCGCGATCGCCGTGTCGGCGTGGCTGGACGACGAGCCGCTGACGTGGTCGCTGCTGCTGGGCGCCCCGCTGATCATCGCGGGTGTGTATCTGGGCGCCCTGCGCCCGGCGACGACGACGAGCGAGGAGCCCCCGGAGCCGCCGGATCGCTCGGGGCCGCCGGATCGCCCGGGGCCTCCGGGGCCTCCGGAGGCACCAGGGGGCCGGGAGGCCTCAGACCGTCCAGAGTGACGGCGACGAGGCGCTGGACCGCCGCCTTGGACGGCAGGCCCCCCGCGGCCTCCAGGGCGTGCAGACAGTACGCGGCGAGCTCGGCGGCCGGCACGTCCCCGCGCACGGCGCCTTCCGCGGCCGCCTCGGTGACCAGGTCCCGTACGAGACCGGTGAGGTGGTGGCGGGCGCGGTCGACGTGCTCGCCCCGGTGCAGCAGCGCCGCCAGCCCGGCGCCGTGGCCCGCGCGCTGCCGCTGGATGCCCGCGTACGTGTCCAGGACGGCCGCCAGCCGGTCGGCCGCGCTGCCGGGGCGGTGCCGCAGCCCGGTGATGAGGTCCAGGTGGGCGGCGACCTGCCGCTCGTGCCAGGCGGTCAGGACCGCCTCGACGTCCGGGAAGTACTTGTAGAGCGTCGCCCGGCCGATGCCCGTCTCCGTGGCGATCCGCGACATCGTCACCGCGCGAGGCCCGTGTTCGGCGGCCAGCGTCGCCGTGGCGTCCAGCACCGCGTCCCGTACCGCGCGGCGGTGTTCCTCGATGGTCTCGTTCCACAGCTTCGGCACCCACTCAGTGTAGGCAGCGGGAACCGCATACACTGTGCCGTGCAAGTAGACAGTGTGTCTCGAAAAAGGGGAGCCCTCGATGACTGACACCGATGACGCACACCGCCCGCCGACGCCCCGGTGGGTGAAGGTCTCGGGCGTGGTGGCCCTGGTGGCGCTGGCCCTGTTCGTCGTGCTGCACCTGACGGGCGGCGCGGGCGGCGGCCTGGGCCCGGGCATACACGGTCTGGGCGCCCTGTCGTGACCCTGCCCCCGATATGGCGCAAGGCCGCGCTGACCGCCCATGTGACGGCTTCCGTCGGCTGGCTGGGCGCGGTGGCGGCGTTCCTGGCACTGGCGGCCGCGGGCCTGGCGGGCGGCGACACGGACCGTGCGCGCGGCCTGTACCTGGCGACGCAGGTGCTCACCTGGTGGGTGATCGTCCCACTGGCCTTCGCGTCCCTGCTGACGGGTGTCGTCCAGGCGCTCGGCACGCCGTGGGGGCTGCTCCGCCACTACTGGGTCGTCGCCAAGCTGGCGCTGACCGTCCTGGCGACCGGCTTCCTGCTCCTCCACACCGCCCCGGTCGGCCACCTCGCGGACGTGTCGGCCCGCGGCGCCGCCCTGGACGGCTCCCTCGACGGCCTCCGCGTCCAGCTCCTCGTGGACGCGGGCGCGGCCCTGGTGGTGCTCCTCGTCGTGACGGTTCTGTCGGTCTTCCAGCCGCGCGGCCTCACCCCGTACGGCCGGCGCGCGACCACCCGCCGGCGACGCGGGTAGGGACCGCGCCGCGGTGGCGTCGGCCGTCGGAGGCGGCACCTCGCCGGTCCCGCGGGTCCCCTGACGCCACATGCACCCCACGAGAGGGCCGTCCGGCACGCCCTGGGGACGTCGGACCCCTTCCGCACGCGCGACGGCGTGTGTTCACTTCACTACCGTGCAGGAATCGCCGGGAGTACGCCGGGAGTACGGGAGGCGCCGTATGGCGGGGAAGCGAGCCACCAGGTGATCGCGGCGGTCGGCCACACCGACCTGACCCCGGACACCCTGAGACTGGTCGAGAGCGAGCTGCGCGCCCGGCTCGACCACCTGGCGGACGGGGCCACCGGCCTCGTACGCGTCGGCGCCGGGCTGCCGCTGGCCTTCGGGCGTGCCGTACGGGAGGCGGGCCGCGACCTGGTCGTCCTCCTCCCCGCCCAGGGCTCCGTCCCGGCGGCGCTGCCGCGTCGCGACCGGGTGGCGGCCGGTGAACTGCTGCTCCTGGCCGAGCGGATGCGCCTCATGCCATACGACCCGGAGGGCCGCGACGCCTGCGTCGGCGCGGACGAACGGATGATCACCACGAGCCGCCGCCTCCTGGCCGTCTGGGACGGCTCCCCGTCCAACGGCCGCGACGCGACCGCCCACCTGGTGGCGTACGCCCGCGGCCGAGGCATCCCGGTGGACGTGGTGTGGCCCCCGGGCGCCCGCCGCGCAGAACGCATCTGACCGCCGGCCGAGCACGCCCACCGGAAACCCTCCGAACACCACTAGCCGCCCGCCGCCGCCCGCCCCTCCGTATTGAGCAGTACGAGGGTCGAGCCGGGCCCGAGGCCGAGTGCGGCGGCGCGCGCGTCGCCGCCCGGCCCGGTGAGGAGCTTCCGTACACCCGCGAGGGACGCGGCACCGCAGGGCCCCGCGGACACCCCGAGCGCGCCGAGATCGGCGGCGGCCCGGGCACTGCCGGCGTCGCTGACGGCGACGGCGGCGTCAAGACCGTCCCGCAGCCGCGGCCAGGCGATGCTGGACGGCGTACCGCAGTTGAGCCCGGCCATACCCGTCTGCCCGGTGGCGACCGACGTCAGCCGCCCCCTCCGCAGACTCTCCAGCACACACGCGGCGGCCTCCGGCTCGACGGCCAGCAGCGCGGGCCGCCGCCCCGCCGGCCTCGCCTCGTAATGCGTGACCACGGCCTGCGCCAGCGACCCGACCCCCACCGGCACCGCCACGAGCCCGGGCGTCCCCGCCCCGGCCTCCGCCAGTTGCTCGTCGATCTCGGCGCACAGCGTGGAGTACCCCTCCACGATCCACCCCGGCACCCGCTCGTACCCGTCCCAGGCGGTGTCCTGCACCAGCACGGCATCGCCCCCCACGGCACCGGCGGCCCGCCGCACGGCCTCGTCGTAGGGCCCCGCCACCTCCACGACCTCGGCCCCCTCGGCCGCGATCGCCGCGGCGGCCCCGGCCGCCACCCCGTCCGGCACGAACACCCGCGCCCGCTGCCCCGCCCACCGGGCGGTACGCGCGACGGCCCGCCCGTGGTTCCCGTCCGTAGCGGTCACCAACGTCACGGCCCCCGCCCCGCGCCGACCCACCACCCGGTGCACGGCCCATGAGGCCCCCAGCACCTTGAACGAGGGCAACCCCAACCGCACCGACTCGTCCTTGACGAAAACCCGCCCGACCCCCAACTCGCGAGCGAGCGCGGGCAATTCGACCAACGCCGTAGCCGCGAACCCCGCCAACCCCCGATGAAACTCCCGCACCCCCACAGGCACACCACCCCCATACCTCGCCCGCCCCCGCCCCCGCCCCACCCGAACGAACACCCGGTCAGCACCCATCCCCCCACACTGCCAGGCGGAGCGGAACCATGGAGCTCAGACCTTCCCCACCGCGCTCGACCTCTTTCAGCCACGACGAAGGGCCCCACCGCGAACGGTGGGGCCCTTCGACATCGTGCCCGGTGAGGCACTGGCGGAGGATACGAGATTCGAACTCGTGAGGGGTTGCCCCCAACACGCTTTCCAAGCGTGCGCCCTAGGCCTCTAGGCGAATCCTCCGCCGGAAACATTACATGACGCCGAGCAGTGCTCGCGAACTCGTTCCCGGGCGGGACGATCAGGTACTCTTGGCGGAGCCCCTCACGTGGCGCTATCTGACTGAACTCCCCCAGGGCCGGAAGGCAGCAAGGGTAGGTCGGCTCTGGCGGGTGCGTGGGGGGCGCTTGCGTTGGTGGGGATCTTGGGGCGGACCGGTTGTCGGTGGGGCCCGATATCGTCGTAAGCGTGTCGTCCCTCGCGCTGTACCGCCGCTATCGACCCGAGACCTTCGCCGAGGTCATCGGGCAGGAGCATGTCACCGACCCGCTGCAGCAGGCGCTGCGGAACAACCGGGTCAATCACGCGTACCTGTTCAGCGGGCCGCGCGGATGCGGCAAGACGACCAGTGCGCGCATCCTCGCGCGGTGCCTGAACTGCGAGCAGGGGCCCACGCCCACCCCGTGCGGCGAGTGCCAGTCGTGCCGGGACCTGGCGCGCAACGGGCCGGGTTCGATCGACGTCATCGAGATCGACGCCGCCTCGCACGGCGGTGTGGACGACGCGCGTGACCTGCGCGAGAAGGCGTTCTTCGGGCCGGCGAGCAGCCGGTACAAGATCTACATCATCGACGAGGCCCACATGGTCACCTCGGCGGGCTTCAACGCCCTGCTGAAGGTCGTCGAGGAGCCGCCCGAGCATCTGAAGTTCATCTTCGCGACGACCGAGCCCGAGAAGGTCATCGGGACCATCCGGTCGCGCACCCATCACTACCCGTTCCGGCTCGTGCCGCCCGGGACGCTCCGGGAGTACCTCGCCGAGGTCTGCGGGCGGGAGGGCATCCCCGTCGAGGACGGTGTGCTGCCGCTCGTCGTGCGCGCCGGGGCCGGGTCCGTGCGTGACTCCATGTCCGTCATGGACCAGCTCCTCGCCGGCGCCGGCGAGGACGGTGTGACGTACGCCATGGCCACCTCCCTCCTCGGGTACACCGACGGGTCGCTGCTCGACTCCGTCGTCGAGGCGTTCGCCACGGGAGACGGTGCCGCGGCCTTCGAAGTCGTCGATCGCGTCATCGAAGGGGGCAACGATCCGCGACGGTTCGTCGCCGATCTGCTGGAGCGGCTGCGCGATCTGGTGATCCTCGCCGCTGTTCCGGACGCTGCCGGCAAGGGGCTCATCGACGGGCCGGCCGATGTCGTCGAGCGGATGCAGGCGCAGGCCTCCACGTTCGGGGCCGCCGAGCTGAGCCGCGCCGCCGACCTCGTCAACGCCGGGCTCACCGAGATGCGCGGCGCCACCTCGCCCCGCCTTCAGCTGGAGCTGATCTGCGCGCGCGTGCTGCTGCCCGCCGCCTTCGGCGACGAGCGGTCGGTGCAGGCCCGCATCGAGCGGCTGGAGCGGGGCATGCACGTCCAGGCCGCCGCCGGGCCGGGGCCGTCGGTCGGGTACGTGC
>NZ_JABWDV010000090.1 GCF_013362995.1 Streptomyces sp. TRM64462
TCCGCAGGGTCGCCGCCGAGACCGAGCACGACCGGGTACGGCGCGCCCGCGTCCTCGCCGCGTACGCCGAGATCGCCCTCGCGGCGGGCGACACCGCCGCCGCCCGTGAAGCAGCCGACGGCCTCGGCAGGGCGGCGGACGAACTGGCCGCGCCCTACCTGCGCGCGGTCGCGGCGGGCGCCCGGGGCGCCGTCCTCCTCGCGGAAGGACACCCGGAGCCCGCCTGGGAGGCGCTGCGCGACGCCTGGGAGGCGCTGCGCGACGCCTGGGCGGCGTGGCAGGAGCTGGACGCCCCGTACGAGGCGGCCCGCGTACGCGTCCTGATGGCGCAGGTGTGCGGCGCGCTCGGCGACCACGACACCGCCGAGATGGAACTGGACGCCGCCCGCACCGTGTTCGAGCGGCTCGGCGCGGACCCGCAGCTCGACCGCGTGGACCGGCTCTCCCGGCGCACCGCCCCACCGCGCCTGCCCGGCGGGCTCACCCCGCGCGAGGCGGAGGTGCTGAAACTCGTCGCTGAGGGCGCCACCAACCGGGACATCGCCGCCGCGCTCGTCATCAGCGAGAAGACCGTCGCCCGGCACCTGAACAACATGTTCACGAAACTGGACGTGCCCTCGCGCACAGCGGCCACCGCCTACGCGTACGAACACGGCCTCGCCTGACACCCGTCGCACCGGACGCCCGTATGGGTGGTTCTGCCCACGTCCGCCGCCGCTCCCGATATGCACCGTTCACCCGATGCCCCGGCCCGTCCGCCCCGCCCAGACTCTCCGTAGAGCCTAGGAGAGGAGGCGGAGATGAACAGGACACACACCGCGACCCGTCCCCACGAGCACACCACCGGGCCGGAGGCGAGGCGGCGGGTCCTCACCGGCACCCCGCTCACCGAACACCGCCGTGACCTGGCCGGTGTCCCGACCACCGTCCTGGAGGGCGGCAGCGGACCCCCGATGGTCCTGCTGCACGGCATCGGCCAGTCCGCACTCGGCTGGGTCCGGGTGGTCCCGGACCTCATGGCGTCCTGGACGCTGATCGCTCCCGACCTGCCGGGACAGGGCGCCTCCGAGCTGCCCGCCGGCGTCCCCCTCACCGTCGGCCGGGTCATGGAGTGGCTGGCCGAGCTCATCGCGGCCACCTGCCACGTCCCGCCCGTCCTGGTCGGCCACAACGTCGGCGCCGCCGTCGCCGCACGCTTCGCGGCCGGTCACAGCGGGGCGATCAGCGCGCTGGTGCTCATCGACCCGTTCGGTCTCGGGCCCTTCCGCCCGGCACCGCGCTTCGCGGTCAGCATGGCCGCGTTCCAGGTGCGCCCCACCGAGCGGACCCGGGACCGCCTGCTCGGACGCTGCATGGTCGACTTCGACGGCGTACGGGACGACCTCGGCGACCGCTGGGACGGCCTCGCCGACTACGCGCTCGACCGCGCCCACACCCCCGGCGTGAAGACCGCGGGCCGCACGCTCATGAAGGAGTTCGCCCTCCCCGTGATCCCCCCGGCCGAACTCGCCGCCATCCGCGTCCCCACGACGCTGGTCTGGGGCCGGCAGAACCCCGAGGCCAGGCTGCGGTACGGGGAGGAGGCCGCCGCCCGGTACGGCTGGCCGCTGCACGTCGTCGACGACTGCGGCGCCGACGTCCACCTCGAACGCCCCGACGCCCTCGTGGCGGCCCTGCGCTCGGCGCTCGACTCGAAGGAGCCGAAGGAGCCGAAGGAGTCGAAGGAGTCGAAGGAGTCGAAGGAGTCGAAGGAGTCGAAGGAGGAGACAGCCATGGCCACGCCCACCAAACCCCCCACCACGGACCAGATCCGCTCCGCCTGGGACACCCTGGCGCCCGGGTTCGACCGCCACACCACGCCGCACACCATGCGCTTCGGCGAACAGATCCTGGACAGGGCCGACGTCGGCCCCGGCACCCGCTTCCTGGACGTGGCCGCCGGCAGCGGCGCCCTCGCCCTGCCCGCGGCACACCGGGGCGCTCGGGTCGTCGCCGTCGACATCGCCCCCGCCATGGTGGAGCGCCTCGCCGCCCGCGCCCGCGCGGAGGGCCTCGACCAGGTCCGCGCGCTCGTCATGGACGGGGAGCACCTGGAGCTGGACGACGACGCCTTCGACGTGTCGGCCTCGCTGAACGGCGTCTCCCTCTTCCCGGACCTGCCGCGCGGCCTCGCCGAGATGGTCCGCGTCACCCGTCCGGGCGGCACGGTGCTGGTCGCCGCGTTCGGCCCGCCGCCGGACGTCGAGTTCATCGCCTGGACGGCGGGTGCGCTGCGGGCCGCCGTCCCCGGGTTCACCGGCCTGCCGGCCGACCCGCCGCCGCTGCCCTTCCGGACGGCGGACCCGGACCGGTTCGCCGGGATCCTGCGCGCGGCCGGGCTCGACGGGGTGACGGTACGGCAGGCGGCGCTGGACGCGGAGTTCGGATCCGCGGAGGAGCTGCTGGACACCGTCCGCAGCAGCCACCCGATCGGCGCCGGGTGGATCGCCGGCCTCGGTGAAGCCCAGGCCGCCGAGGTCCGGCAGATCCTGGACGGCATGCTCCGCGAACGCTCGGGCGGCGCGCCGGGCGCCGTGCTGCACAACACGTTCAACATCGGCACCGGCACCGTCCCCGCCGCATGACGCGGGACGGGCACCGACGCCGGGCGGGGCGGCAC
>NZ_JABWDV010000091.1 GCF_013362995.1 Streptomyces sp. TRM64462
TCGCCCGCCTTCAACGCGGGTGCGGGCGGCGGTGACTGGCCCCAGGTGGTGAAGTCGTGGGTCCAGGTGACGAGGGCTTTCGCGCCGCAGGCGCGGGCGGTGGCGCGGGTCTCCTCGTCGTATGCGCCGTAGGGCGGGCGGAGGAGCCGGGGGCTGTCCCCGAACTGCGCGAGGTGGCGGTCGCGGGCGCCGCAGATCTCGGCGCGCTGGGCGTCGGCGTCGAGGGCGCCGAGGTCGGGGTGGCTGAGGGTGTGGTTCTCGACGCGGGACGGGCCGTGGTCGAGGAGGGTCCGGAAGTAGCCGGAGTCGTATCCGTACGCTCCGGGGAGCAGGAACAGCGAGGCGGGCACCTGACGGTCGATGAGGAGCCGTGCGGCGGCGGGATCGTGGTACCAGCCGTCGTCGATGGTCAGGAAGACGACGGGTTCGTCCGTGGGGACGCGGGAGACGACGGGCACGGGTTCGGGCCACGGCGCGAAGCCGGTGAGCAGGATCCAGGGAACGAGCACGGCGAGCGCGGCACGCGCGGTCCGCACGACGGCACGGCCCGCGGCGCGCGTACGGGGTCTCGGTATCGGCATGCCCGAATCATTGGTTTAGACCAACTCTCGTGTCAAGACGCCCTGTTGAGGGTGGTGAAGTAGGTGACGGGGCGTTGGAGGGGCTGCTCGTCGACGGTCAGGTCCACGAACTCGTTGTAGAAGGCGATCATGCCGGTGATCTCGTGGGCCGCGGGGAGCGGGGCGGGGTAGCTCCAGGCGACGTTCGGGGGGACGTCGCCGGGGCCGGTCCAGGACCAGTAGTCGGTGGCCAGGCCCTTGTAGGGGCAGCGGGTGACGTGGTCCGTGGGGGTGAGGAGGTCGAGGCGGACGTCGTCGCGCGGGAAGTAGTAGCGGACCGGCAGACGGGTCTCGAAGAGGAGCACGGGGGTGCGTGTCTCGGCGACGGTCGTGCCCCCGATGGCGACCTGGACGTGGCGGCTGCTGGGGAGGGCGTCGACGCGTTTGTGCGGGTCGCGGGGGTGCACGAAGATCTCGGTCTCCTCCTCGTACCAGTGGTCGAGGGCGCTGCGGCCGAACCACTCGAAGGCGAGGTACCCGGCGAGGTCGGGGCCGGGCGGGGTCCAGGCCGCGTTCGGGGTGGTACCGCCCGCCACCACCAGGTCGTGGAACGCCGTGGCGCCCGGGTGGCGGCGGCCGGACGGGGGCTCGGCTGCCGGGCGCAGCAGGTCGGTGCGGACGTCCGCCTCCGGGAAGGCGTACAGCGGCACCGGCACGCCGGGCTCCCAGAAGAGGACCGGCCTGCGGCTGTCGACGACGGTCGTCGCGCCCTTCGTGGCGCGCACCCAGCGCTCGCTCGGTTCCCAGAGGACGGTGTCGTCGGGGAGTGAGGGGTAGCGGGCGACCCGGGGGTGAGGTCGCCGGGGCGATGTGCTCATGGTCCGGCCTCCGGGGCTCGGCGTGCCTCGCCGGTCTGTGCGGGACTCCTCTGTCGATGCTGCTCGCCCTGTCCGGCCGTCGCACCTCGGACACCCTTGAGCTTGGCTTCTTCTCGCGGCCGGTACGGGGGCTTCCGCCTCTACGATGAGCCGCCATGGACGAGGGGCGACTGACCACGGAGCTGGCCGCGCTGGGCGTCGGGGCGGGCGGTTTCCTGCTGGTGCACTCCTCCCTGCGGGCCCTGGGGCCGGTGGCGGGCGGGGGCGCGGCGGTGCTGCGGGCGCTGCGCGCGGCGCTCGGGCCGGGCGGGACGCTCGTCGTGCCGGCGTTCACGGCCCACAACTCGGACACGTCGGCGGAGCACCGGCAGCGGGTGCGGGGGCTCGGCGCCGCGGAGGCCGCCGCGTTCCGTGCGGCGATGGAGCCGTACGACGCGGGGCGTATGCCGTCGTCGGGGGTCGGGGTGCTGCCGGAGCTGGTCCGTACGGCGCCGGGGGCGCTGCGCAGCGCCCATCCGCAGACGTCGTTCGCGGCGCTCGGGCCGTTCGCCGAGAAGGTGGTGTCCGGGCACCGCGCGGACTGCCACCTCGGCGAGGACTCGCCGCTGGCCCGGCTGTACGACCTGGGGGCGCGGATCCTGCTGCTGGGCACCGGGTACGGCACGTGCTCGGCGTTCCACCTGGCCGAGTACCGGGTGCCGGCGCCGCCACGCCGTACGTACCGGTGCGTGGTCCGGGACGGGGCAGGGGCCGGGGGCGCTACCGGGCGGCGCTGGTGGGCGTACGAGGACGTGGCGCTGGACGACGGCGACTTCGGCGCGCTGGGCGCGGACCTGGAGGCGTCGGGCACGGTCGCGGTGCGGCGGGGCCGGGTCGGTGCGGCGGACTGCCGGGTCCTGGGGCTGGCCGACGCGGTCGACTTCGGCCGCGCGTGGCTGACGCGGAACCGGGTGGTGTCGTGACCGGCGGCGAGAGGGCGCGCGGATCGCGCGGGCGGAGCTGACCCCCGCAGCCGCTGGACTGCCGCGGCGGCTGCGGGAGGTCCATGGTCCGCCGATGCCCCGACGGGTGAACCCCAGTGGTCGGGCGGATGCATCGCGTCAAGACTCGTGACAGACGGTCGCGGCGCGTCGTCTGTGTCTGTCACTCCGGAGCCGTACGGACCAGCCGCGCCGGGACGGCTCGTCCTGCTCGGCCGACACGTCGGCCTGTCGACGCCTCACGCGCGCAGGCGGCCCCGAGAACGGAAGGGTTCGCAATGGCACAGTCACGGCGTCCGGTGCTGCATCACTCGCGCAGCCGCCGCGTCAGTCGCTCCCGCAAGGCCTCCCGTGGCGGCGTGGCCTCGCTCGCCGCCCTGGCGGCGCTCCTGGCCACCGGACCGGCGGCATCGGCCACGGAAGCGGGCGGCGGGGAGGCGATTCCCGACGGCGGTTCACCCGCTGCCGTCAGCGCCCTGTCCCAGAACTGGACCGGGCCCTGGTCGCTGTCCTTCCTGCCGGACGGCGACTCGGCGCTGGCGACCGAGCGCCACACGTACCGCGTCTTCCGGCTTCACCGCGACGGCCGCAAGACCCAGGTCGGCAAGGTGCCGCACACGGTCGCCGGCCCCGCGCGCCCCCACGGCAACGGCGGACTGCTGGGTGTCGCGCCCTCCCCCACCTGGAACGGCACGACGGACAAGCGCGTGTACTTCATGCACACGACGCAGACCGACACCCGTGTCGTGAGGATGGACTACGACGGCGCGACGCTCAGCGGCTACACCACCCTGGTCGGCGGAATCCAGCGCGGCGGCGACCACAACGGCGGCAAGATCGCCTTCGGCCCCGACGGATACCTCTACGTCGCGACCGGCGACGGCCGCGTGCCGGCCCTCGCGCAGGACAAGAACTCCCTGAACGGCAAGATCCTGCGGATCACCGCGTCCGGCGCCCCGGCTCCCGGCAACCCGTTCGGCACCCGCGTGTTCAGCTACGGCCACCGCAACCCGCAGGGGCTGGCCTGGGACCGCAACGGACGGCTGTGGACGGCGGAGATCGGCGAGGACACGTACGACGAGCTCAACCTGATCAAGCCGGGCGCCAACTACGGCTGGCCCACCTGCGAGGGGCCGTGCGGCACCGCGGGTATGACCGGCCCGAAGGCGGTCTGGAAGCCCGAGGAAGGGGTCCCGGCCCAGCTCGCCGTGGTACGGAACGTCCTCTACGTCGCGACACTGCGCGGCCAGCGGCTGTGGCGTGTCCCGATCAACGGGGACACCGACGCGGTCGGCGCGAAGACGGCGTTCTACCCGGGCACGTACGGCCGGCTGCGTGCCGTGGCGAAGGTCCCCGGTGCCGACGCGCTCTGGCTCGGCAGCGACAGGCGCGAGGTCGGCAAGGACGTCGTCCTCGAAGTGACCATCAAGTAGGCCCCCACCCATCGGAGAAAGGCAGGCACAGCCATGAACGAAACCGAGGAAGTCACGGAGCAGGTGGAGCCGGCGGCCGCGCGGACGGCGGACGAGACGGACTGGGAGGCCCCGGGGCACACCGTCGTCGAGACGGCGCTGGAAGTCACCGGCTACTACAGCGAATCCGTCTAGCCGGCCCATGCTGCTGCAGGTGCTCGGCACTGCCGCAGGCGGCGGACTGCCCCAGTGGAACTGCGCGTGCCCCGGGTGCTCCGGGGCACGCGCCCACCCGGAGCGGCGCCGCCGTCACGCCTCGCTCGCCGTCCAGGCGGGCGAAGGCACCTGGTACGTCGTCAACGCCACGCCGGACATCGGCGACCAGATCGAGGACGGGGCGGGGCTCCGCCCCGGGCCCGGGCGGCGTCGGACTCCGGTCGCCGGTCTGGTCCTCACGGACGCCGAACTCGACCACACCCTCGGCATCGCCCGGCTGCGCGAGGCGGAACGGCTCGAAGTGGTCGCGACGGCTCCCGTGCGCGAGGCGCTCATCGACCGTCTGCGGCTGGGCGCGGTGCTCGACCCGTACACGTCCGTGACCTGGCGCGAACTGCCCCGGCGCGGGGACGGACCGCTGGACGGCGGCACGTCGGCCGTGCGGATCAGCGCACTTCCCGTGTCCGGCAAGCGCCCGCGGTACGCCGCCGACGCCCCGGACGACGACGCCTGGGTCGTCGCGCTGCGCCTGTACGACACCGCCACCGGCGCGTCCGCCGTCTACGCCCCCGCCCTCGCCGCCTGGCCCGAACGCCTCCGGCAAGCCGCAGCCGAGGCCGACCTCGTCATCGTCGACGGCACCTTCTGGGACGACGAGGAGCCGCGGCGCAGCGGCATCTCCGACCGCACCGCCACCGGCATGGGCCACCTGCCCATCGACGGACGGGGAGGCACCGCCGAGCTCCTCGCCCCGCTGTCCGCCCGGTGCCTGTACACCCACCTCAACAACACCAACCCCCTCGTCGACCCGGCGGCACCGCAGCACAAGCGGCTCGCCGACCTGGGCATCGAGGTGGCCTGCGACGGGATGGTGATCGAGTGCTGACCACGCCGCTCACTCCGGTCGGCGACGCGCCCTGGAGCACCGAGGAGTTCGAGTCACGGCTCCGCGCGGTGCCCGATGAGCGGTACCACGACCGGCACGCCTTCAACATCCGTATGCACAGCGGCGCGCTCAGCCAGGCCGAGTTGCGCTGCTGGATCGCCAACCGCTTCCACTACCAACGCCACATCCCCGTCAAGGACGCGCTGATCACCGCCAAGCTGCCGACGTCCGCGCTGCGCCGCATGTGGCTGCGCCGCATCCAGGACCACGACGGCGTGGAGGAGGGCACGGGCGGTATCGAGCGGTGGCTACGCCTGGGCGAGGCGGCCGGCATCGACCGCGAGACGCTGTTGCGCGGCGACACCGTGCTGCCGGGCGTACGGCTCGCCGTCGAGGGCTATGTGAACTTCTGCCGCCTGCGGCCGCCCCTCGAAGCCGTCGCCGCGTCGCTGACGGAACTGACCGCACCGGACCTGATGCGCACGCGGATCGAGGCCTTCGAACGCCACTACCCGTGGATCGAACCGGACGGCCTCGCCTACTTCCGCTCCCGGGTCTCCCAGGGCCGGCGGGACAGCGCCGAGGCCCTCGGCCTCGTCCTCTCCTGGGCGTACACCCGCGAGGACCAGGAACGTGCCGTGGCGGCGCTCCGCTTCAAGTGCGACGTCCTGTGGTCGCTCCTCGACGCGGTGGCCCACGAGCACTGCCCGGAGGGGGCGTGAAGGGGCCGCCGTCCGCGGCCGACTGGCAGCCGGCCCTCTCACCGGTCGTCGTGCGCCGCCACGACCCGGTGCGGGGCGCGGACCTGCTGGTCGTTCCCGAGCGTGTCGTCGTCCTCACCGGCAGAGCCGGTCTCGTCGTCGGGCTGTGCGACGCGACCCGCACCGTGCGCGCCATCGTCGACGAGCTGGCCGCACGCTTCCCCGGCGCTCCGGTCGCCGCCGACGTCCCACCCTTCCTCGACCGTCTGCGAAAGGAGGGCTGGCTGCGATGACGTCCGCGGCGCCGGCCGGCACACCCGGCCGCCCCTGGGCCATGCTGGCCGAACTCACCCACGCCTGCCCGCTCCGGTGCCCGTACTGCTCCAACCCGCTGGAGCTCACGCGGCGGTCACGCGAGCTGACCACCGATCAGTGGACGGACGTGATGCGCCGGGCAGGAGCGTTCGGCGTCGTCCAGACCCACCTCTCGGGCGGTGAACCGCTGCTGCGGCCCGACCTGGAGAGGATCGTGGCGGCGGCGGACGCCGCCGGCATCCACACCCAGCTCGTGACGAGTGGCGTCGGTCTCGACGAGGCCCGGCTGACCGCGCTGAGCGACGCCGGCCTGCGCAGCGTCCAGCTGTCCGTGCAGCACGCCGACCCGGGCGCGTCCGACCGCATCGCGGGCCGCGCCTCCTTCGCCGCGAAGGAGCGTGCCGCCGCCCTCGTACGCGGGGCGGGGCTGCCCCTCGGGCTCAACGTCGTCCTGCACCGCCACAACCTCGACGCCGTCGACGCCGTCGTCGAACTGGGCGTGTCCTGGGACGTGGACCGCATCGAGCTCGCCAACACCCAGTTCTACGGCTGGGGTCTGCTCAACCGCGCCGCGCTGATACCCACGCGCGAGCAGCTCTCCCGCGCCCGGGACGCCGTCCGCCGATGGCGCGAACGGCTCTCCGACACGTCCGGGGGCCCCGGCCGGCCGGAGCTCGTCTGGGTCGTGCCCGACTACTTCGACGGCGTCGCCAAGCCGTGCATGGGCGGGTGGGGAGCCGTCTCGCTCACCGTGACACCCGACGGCACCGTGCTCCCCTGCCCGGCCGCGGCCCGGCTGCCGGGCCTGGATCCGCCCAACGTCCTGGACCGGCCGCTGGAGTGGATCCGGGACCACTCGACGGCGTTCACCCGCTACCGCGGCACCGCCTGGATGGCCGAACCGTGCCGAAGCTGCGTCCGGCGCGACGAGGACTTCGGCGGCTGCCGCTGCCAGGCGTACGCGCTCACCGGCGACGCGGCCCGTACGGATCCGGCGTGCGCGCTGTCCCCGGACCACGGGCTCGTCCGGGTGCCGGCCGATGAGGGCGCGGGCGGTGCGCCGCCGCCGTACGTGTTCCGCGGTCCGGGCGCGCTGGGCAGGCGGGTCACGGCTTGACGCTGCTGACCACGTCCGCCGTGGCCGACACCCCGTCGTAGATGGTCGGGGCGAGGCTCGTCCCGGCGAGGAAGAAGCCCAGCAGGGCGCACACCAGCGCGTGCGAGAGCTTCAGGCCGCCGCTGCGCAGGAACACCACCGCCAGGATCAGCAGAAGCACCACCACGGAGATGGATACGGCCATGTGTCACCCTCCTCGGCCCGGTGCCGCACAGGTCGGGTGCGGCGAGTTCGGCGGCCAGTCTTGCGGAGTGGCGGCGCCGTCCGGCCGTACGGCATGTCGGCCGAACGGGTAGGAATCCGTGCCGGGGCGTTACGCGGCGCCCGGCTCCCCGGCCCCGACGCCCGGCTTCGCCGGCTCGGCGTGCCGCGGGGCCGGCCAGTCGGCCGTGCGGTCGCACCAGCGTTCCAGGAGCACCCGGTCGTGGCCCACGGCCAGCAGGCCCGCGCCCGACTCCCGGCGGTAGTCCTCGACGACGGCGACCAGGGCGGCCGTGGTCGAGGCGTCCAGCATGGCCGTCATCTCGTCGCACACCAGCCACCGGGGCCGCAGCACCAGGGCGCGGGCCAGACAGGCGCGCTGGAGCTGGCCGTCGCTGACCTCGTGGGGGCGGCGGGCCAGCAGGTCGTCGGTGAGGCCGGTGCGGCGGGCGAGTTCGGCGGTCCTGAGCGGCACTTCGGCGCGGCGGCCGGTCGCCCGGAGCGGCTCGGCGATCAGGTCGTACAGCCGCAGCCGGGGGTCGGCGGACAGCCGGGGCTGCTGGAAGACGACGCCGATCGCGGTGCGCAGCCGGCGTGGGGCGCGGTGGCGCCAGCCCCGTACCTCCTCGCCGTCCACGGTGACCCGGCCCGCGTCGGGGCGGTGCAGCAGCGCGGCGACCCGGGCGAGCGTGGACTTGCCGCAGCCGCTGGGGCCGAGCAGGCCGACGGCCTCGCCGGGCGCGAGGGTGAGGGACACGTCACGGACGACGGGTGCGCGGCGGTCGTACCCGGCGGTGATGGCGTGGAGTTCAAGCACGGGCCGTCTCCTGGGCGCGGGGTGGGCGGGCGGCGTGGTGGCAGGCCACGCCGCCGGTGAGGCGCGGCAGCGTGCCGCACGCCTCGGTGGCGAGGCCGCAGCGCGGTGCGAAGGCGCAGCCGTCCGGGAGGGCGCTCAGCTCCGGCGGCATACCGGGGATGGGCGTGAAGTCCCGTTCCGGGAGGGCGGCGAGGAGGCCGCGGGCGTACGGGTGGCGGGGGCCCGGCTCGCTGAAGAACCGTTCGGCGTGGGCGACTTCCACGATCCGGCCCGCGTACATGACGGCCACCCGGTCCGCGACGCGCCGGGCGGCGGCCAGGTCGTGGGTGATGAGCAGCAGGGCGCGGCCGCCGTCGGCGTGGCGGCGCAGTTCGTCGGCGGTGCGGTCGACGAGGTCACGGTCGAGGCCGGTGGTCGGTTCGTCGGCGAGCAGCAGGGGCGCGTCCCCGACGAGGGCGAGTGCGGTGGCAGCGCGCTGGGCGAGGCCGCCGG
>NZ_JABWDV010000092.1 GCF_013362995.1 Streptomyces sp. TRM64462
AGGTGACTGCCGGGACTCCGCCGAAGCGCTCCGCCGCGGCGTGGGCGTGGCCGGTGAGGAAGGAGCGGCAGTACTCCTCCGGGTCCTGGTCGGTCAGGGCCTCGATGTACGCACGGTGCTCCAGGAGCGACCGTACGGCGCGCTCCAGGCCGGGGCCCGCGTCGACGGCGTGGGTCGGGGTCGCGGAGCCGGCGACGGCCACCCAGCGGACACCGTCCCAGGGTTCGAGGCCCTGTTCGACGAGCTCGGGGAAGATCCAGCGGTTGCCCGCGTCGCCGGCCGCGTCCAGCGTGGCGCGGCCCACGGCGACGTGGTCGGGCGTGTTCCAGGCGACACCGCCCCAGGTGTCGCGGTGGTTGAGCGTGATGACGAGTTCCGGCCGGTGGCGGCGGATCGCGGCGGCGATGTCCCGCCGCAGGCCGATGCCGTACTCGATGACGCCGTCCCGGTGGTCGAGGAACTCCACGGCGCCGACCCCGACGACGGCGGCGCTCGCCCGCTGCTCCCGCTCGCGGAGCGGCCCGCAGACGTCGGGGGCGAGCGTGTCGAT
>NZ_JABWDV010000093.1 GCF_013362995.1 Streptomyces sp. TRM64462
GCCGCCTTGAGCGAGAACCCGGCAGCGACCCAGCCGATGACCGCGACCGGCAGCAGCGCCGGGATCCCGGCGTTGACCTGCTCCAGCTCGCCCGCCGCCAGCCGGCACTTCGCGCACTCCTCCAGGTGCTTGCGCAGCCCCCGCTCGGCCCGCATCCGCAGCCCGCCCCGTGCGTACGCGCCCAGCCGGTCCGCGTACCGCGCGCAGTCACCGCCGGCGGTGAGGGCCTGGCTCACATGTGCCTGCAGATACGCCTGCTTGAGCCCCTCCCGTGCCCGGCTGGCCAGTACCGCCGTGGCGTTGGCGGTCAGCCCGAACAGCGGCGCGACCTTGCTCGGTGACTCCTCCTCGACCGTCGTGTGCCACAGCACCGCCTGCCACCGCTCCGGCAGCGACCGGAACGCCTGCATGGCCAGCGACTGCTCGGCCTCCTGCATGGCCCGTACATCGGCGCCCAGTTCGACCGTGTCGTCGTCGGACAGTTCGGACACCCTGGCCGCCTGCGCGGCGAACACCCCGAAGTCCTCGACGAGCTGCTCGCGCTTGGCCGACTTCGTCCATGCCGCGGCGACGTGCCGGACCGTCGTCAGCAGATACGCCCGGACGGCCTGCTCGGGCCCGGAGCCCCGGCGCACCGCCTGCAGCGTCCGCGCGAACACCTCCGCCGTCAGGTCGTCGGCGGTGTGCCGGTCCCGGCAGCACGTGCGGGCGTAGCGCCGCACGGCCCCGGAGTGCCGGCGGAACAGCTCCTCGTACGCGGTGTCGTCGCCGCCGCGCATGCGCTGGATCAGCTCCGCGTCGGACGGCGGCAGTTCCACGGGCGGCGGCAGCACCGACTCGAACGCGTCGGCTGTCTCCGCCGCGGGCCCGGCCGCGTGCCGACGCCGGCCGCGTCGCCGCGCCCGCTGCTGGGGAACGCTCGGCTCGTTCAGGGGGAGCGCTCCGCGGAGTCCGCTCGGGCCGCCCTGGCCGGGCACCTTCCGAGCGGTCTGCTCACCGGCCGCCTCCTGGGCGTCATTGCCGCCCAGCGGCTCGTCGCGATCGTCACCGCTCATCGCGACCGCCCCCGTACCACTGCTCAGACCGGAACACTGAGCAAGCGTGCCACAGAGGAGCGACCCTCCCGCCGGGGTGTGCCCTCCAACCACTCATCCGAGGACCGATACCGAACGAAAGCCCCGACGCCCATGTGTTCGGCCCGGCCCGGCGACCGCACCCGTGGCTACCGCCCGGCAGCGGCGCGGCGCACCGGCCCCACAGCCGCCGCCCGGCAGTGGCGTGGCAGCGGCGCGGGCGCACCCGCCACAGGGCCGCCGCCCGCAAGGGTTTGGCGACCGGCCGCCGGTGACGCCGCCGCCCGGAAGGCCGGGCGGTCACCGGGTCCGTACCGCTGCCGTCCTCGCTACGCGGGCCGGGAGCGGAGGCCCTCCAGCAGGATGTCCAGGAGCCGTGTCGATGCCGCGCTCTGCTGGGCCGCGTCCGGGAGGGACGGGGCCGCGGTGGCTATGACGAGCAGGACGTCGCCCACGGTCACGTCGCGGCGCAGCTCCCCGGCCTCGCGGGCGCGATGGACGAGTTGGCCCACGACGTCGAGGAGCTCGGAAGCACCGGCGTCGTCGAGTTCGGCGGCCGGTACGGCGCGCGGGGCGATCACCCGGAGTTCGGGTCCGGCCGACGCGCCGCGCTGCTGCGGGACCCGAGCGTCGTCCTGGGCCTGCTCGGGCGCGATGTCCTCCACGTCCACGCCGACCCGCAGCACCTGCGGCGGCAGCAGCCGGCCCGCGCCCGAGGCGACGGACGTGCGCAGGAACCGGGAGAGCGCCGACCAGGGCTCGTCCTCCTGCCCCAGTGCCGCACGCGCCTGGTCGGTGAGCCGGGCCGTCTCCTCCTCGGCTATGCGACGGACCAGTACGTCCTTGCTCGGGAACCGCCGGTAGACGGTGCCGACGCCGACGCGGGCCCGGCGTGCCACGTCCTCCATCGGCGCGCCGTAGCCGAGCTCGCCGAAGACTTCGCGCGCCGCGCGCAGGACGTGTTCGAGGTTGCGCTGCGCGTCCACGCGCAGCGGTGTGGGCCGTGTGGCGGCACCGGTGACACCGGTCCCACCGGTCCCGCCGGCTCCTGCGGCCCCACCGGTGGAGCCGGCCGTGCCGTGTCCGCCCATGGAGCCCGACGTGCCGATCCCGCTGACCGTCGCCGCCCGCCCCGTGTGGCTGCGGGCGTGGGCGTGCGCGTGGCCTCCCGTGGGTACGCCCACGGGGCCGCGGCCGCTTCCGGCGCCGTACGTGTTTCCGCTGCTCACGGTGTGCGTGCTCGACGTGCTCGACGTGCCCGGAGCGCTCGGCGTGGCCTGCGCGGTCCGTGCCTGCCCGTGCGAATCCTCAATATGCATAACGTTCCCCCGGTTATGACGTCTCCCCCCGGAGACTCCCCGCCCTGACATCCGGGGCCTCGTACCGTCCGCGCTCAGGTCGTACACGCAGCGTTCCGACTCCCCGACGAGATACGAACATAGTTGAGACGGGGTCAATTCAGAAGGGGCTGTTCCGTCCGGTGCGCCCCCCGATCGGAGCAAGGACCGGAAGACTCCCGATTCAGCGCCCGCCAGGCACCCCTCATCCCGCCTCTGACCTGCGAAGATCCATCTCCCCCGAGGTTAAACGCCACCCTGCGCCTCCCCGCTCCGCCTGTCACACAATTCGTCGAGCCTGTGGACAAACACCGGCGCCCGTTGCGTCATGGGATGGTGACGGCTGCAATCTCGCGGGGACCGACCGCCGAATCCCCGGCACGTGCGCGCATTCTCGTCGTCGGCGGCGGCTACGTCGGGATGTACACGGCACTGCACCTCCAGGAGCTGCTGAAGGCCGAGATGAGGAGCGGTGCGGTCGAGGTCGTCGTGGTCACACCCGCCCCGTACATGACGTATCAGCCGTTCCTGCCGGAGGCGGCCGCCGGGAACATCTCGCCCCGTCACGTCGTGGTGCCGTTGCGCCGCGTCCTCACCCGCTGCACGATCGTCATCGGCGAGGTGACGTCCGTCGACCACGCCAAGCGCACCGCGACGGTCACCACGCTCGCCTCCGAGGAGGAGGCCGCGGGACCCCTGGAGGTCCACTACGACGAGCTGGTGCTCGCCCCGGGCTCGATCTCCCGGACCCTCCCCGTGCCGGGCCTGGCGGACCACGGCATCGGCTTCAAGACCGTCGAGGAGGCCATCGGGCTGCGCAACCACGTCATCGAGCAGATGGACATCGCCTCCTCCACCCGTGACCCGGCGATCCGGGACGCCGCGCTCACGTTCGTCTTCGTCGGGGGCGGTTTCGCCGGTGTGGAGGCGCTCGGCGAGCTGGAGGACATGGCCCGCTACACGGCGCGGTACTACCACAACATCAAGCCGTCGGACCTGAAGTGGGTGCTGGTCGAGGCGAGCGACCGGATCCTGCCCGAGGTGGGCGAGGAGATGGGCCGGTACACGGTGCGGGAGCTACGCGCGCGGAACATCGACGTGCGTCTGGACACGCGCCTGGAGTCGTGCGTCGACCGGGTGGCGGTGCTGAGCGACGGTTCGCGTTTCCCGACCCGTACGGTGGTGTGGACGGCGGGCGTGAAGCCCGCGCCGGTCCTCGCGTCGACCGGCCTGCCGCTCAACGGCCGCGGCCGCCTCAAGTGCACCGCCCACCTCACCGTCGACGGCGTCGAGCACGCGTGGGCGGCCGGCGACGCCGCGGCCGTCCCGGACGTCACCGCGCGCGAAGAGGGCAAGGAGTGCGCGCCCAACGCCCAGCACGCGGTACGGCAGGCGAAGGTGCTCGCCGAGAACCTGGCCGCGTCGCTGCACGGCCGGCCGCTCAAGGCGTACGCGCACGCGTACGCGGGCTCCGTGGCGTCCCTGGGGCTGCACAAGGGCGTCGCGCATGTCTACGGCCGCAAACTCAAGGGTTACTGGGCGTGGTTCATGCACCGCACGTACCACTTGAGCCGTATCCCGACCTTCAACCGGAAGGCGCGGGTCATGGCGGAGTGGACGCTCGCGGGGCTCTTCAAGCGGGAGATCGTCTCGCTCGGTTCGCTGGAGCATCCGCGTGCGGAGTTCGAGATGGCCGCCGGGCCGCCACCGCCCCCTCCCGATACGGCCGTCACCGCCGACTCGTCTCCCGGCGCCAAGGACTCCCCGGAGGCGCAGGGCGGCACGAGAGGCACCGGAAACACGGGAGACTCAGCGGACCCACGTGCCTCGGGAGACACCGGGGCCACAGAAGGAACGGGCGACGCCAAGAACGGTGGCTCCACTCCCGATTGACGCCCTTTGTCAGTGTGTTCGGTCACACTGGACGTGTGACCATAGGTGGGCTCACACCTGCACAGAGTGACTCCGCACGGCAACGACACCACGAGGCATAGAGATCCGTGAACTTCACGCGTTGGAGCGCCCGCTTCCCCGGTACACAGCGCCGTGCCGCCGCGCGCAGGGCCGAGCACGGTGCCGCGCCGGCGCAGCGCGGGGAAGGCTCCGTGCCCGCCGCGCGGGGTGAGTACGCGCGGCAGCCGGACGCGCGCGCCGACGGCGACGCCTCCCCGCCCGGCGGCGCACAGGGGGACGCACCCGCGCGCGGGGCGCGGCCCGCGCCCACCGCCCCGGAGCCCGCTCCCGTGCCGGCCCTGGAGGACTTCTCCGTACGGGAGATCCTCGGCCGCCTCCCCGGTCTCGTCGCGCTCACGTACGGCGCGGAGCATCGCGTCGCGTACGTGAACGACGCCTACGCCGCCGCGTTCGGGCACCGCGCCACGGGCGTCACCGTCGCCGACAGCTGCCCCGAGCTGGCGGATCTGGGGCTGCTGCCGCTCATGGACCAGGTGCTGCGCAGCGGCAAGCAGCGCACGGTCAAGTCCCGCCGTACGCGGGGAGGCGGCTCGTACACGGTGACGTGCCTGCCCGTCGACGTGCCGGCCCGGCACTCCGACCCGTCGGCGGCGGTGTCCGCCGCCGCATCCGCGGAGGGCGGGCGCGGCGGCGGTGTCCTGGTGCACGCCGCGGACGTCACCGACCACGCGGAGGCCGCCGAGCGGCTGCGCGCCAGCGAGCGCCGTCACCGGGAGACGGCCGTGACCCTGCAGCGGTCGCTGCTGCCGCAGGAGTTGGAGCAGCCGGACGACCTGCGCGTGGCGGCGACGTACCAGCCGGGCGGTACGGACGCGGCGGTCGGCGGCGACTGGTACGACGTGATCACGCTGGGCGCGGGCCGCACGGCTCTCGTCATCGGTGACGTGATGGGGCGGGGCGTGCGCGCGGCGGCCGTCATGGGGCAGCTGCGCACGGCGGTGCGGGCCTACGCGCGCCTGGACCTGCCGCCCCACGAGGTCCTCCAGCTGCTGGACGGCCTGGCCGCGGAGATCGACGCCAGCCAGATCGCCACGTGCGTGTACGCGGTCCACGACCCCAACGAGGGCCGCCTGGTGTACGCGTCGGCGGGGCATCTGCCGATCCTCGTCAGGGACGAGGACGGGTCGGTGCGCCGCGCCGAGGACCCGACGGGCCCGCCGCTGGGCACGGGCGGCTGGCTGCACACGTCCGGGACGATCGCCCTGCCGCCCGGTTCCACGGCGGTGCTGTACACGGACGGCCTGGTCGAGCGGCGCCGGGAGGACATCGACGAGGGCGTCGCGTCCCTGGAGCGTGCCCTGGCGGGTGCGACGGGCACGCCGCAGGTGGTGTGCGACCGGCTGCTGCGCTCCCTGGGCGTGACCGCGGAGCACGACGACGACGTGGCGGTCCTGGTTCTCCAGCACCCGTCCCGTACGGGTGCGGACGCGGAGCTGTTCCACAACGCGGCGCTGGATCTGCTCGGCGGTGTGGAGGCGGCGCCACGCGCGCGTGCCTTCGCATCGGGGGTGCTGTCGAGCTGGCGGTTCCCGGTGGAGCTACGCGACCTGGGTGTCCTGGCGACCAGCGAGCTCGTCGCGAACTCGCTCCAGCACGGCACGCCGCCGATGCGGCTGCGGCTGCGGCGTACGGACCGGCGGCTGATCATCGAGGTGACGGACGGGGACGACCATCTGCCGCGCCGTCGCCGCGCCGAGACGGAGGACGAGGCGGGCCGCGGCATCTCGATCATCGCGACGATCGCCTCGTCGTGGGGGAGCCGCCGTACGCCGGGTGGCGGCAAGGCGGTGTGGTGCGAGTTCGCCCTGCCGGGCTAGTTCGGGCGGGCGTGGAGGTTCGCCCTGCCGGGCCGGCCCCCTGCATGGCCGGCCCGGCAGGGCAGTCGCGCCGCCGCGACCGCTGGACCAGTCGGGCGGCAGCTCGTACGGCGGCTCCCGAGGGGGCCGCCGCGCTCAGACGGCGGCTTCCACCACCCGCTCCTTGGCCGGCCCCTCGGGCCGGTGCTGGGCGACGACACGGGACCGCGCCGCCAGGTACGGGTGGTCCTGCGCGGTCGTCAGCCCGCGGCCGAGCCGCAGCGCCAGCACGCTGATGCCGAGCGAGAACAGCACGAACGTCACGATGTACGGACCGTGCAGCGCGGCCCCCATGGGCCCGCCGACGGCCGGTCCGACGGCCAGCGCGAGCTGCTTGACCAGCGCGAACGCCGAGTTGTACTGGCCGACCATCGCCTCCGGGGCGAGGTCAGCGACCAGCGGCGCCACGGTCGGCGACAGCATCGCCTCGCCGAGCCCGAAGAGCCCGTACGTCGTGATGAACGCGGCCGTCGCCATGGCCTGGCTGCCGTGCCCGAGCCCCGCGTACCCGGCGATCAGCCACGCGACGGCCCAGATCAGACCCACGCCCGCGATCACACGCGTGCGCCGGCGCCGCTCCACGAACCGCAGCACCAGGAACTGGGCGACGACGATGACGGCCGTGTTCGCGGCCAGCGCCATGCCGAGCGTCGACGGCTCGATCCCGGCGGCCTCGGTGCCGTACGCCGCGAGACCCGACTCGAACTGGCCGTAGCAGGCGAAGAACAGCACGAACCCCAGGACGCAGAGCTGGACCATCGCCCGGTGCCCGAGCAGCGCCCGCAGCCCACCGGCGCCCTGCGCGGCGGCGTTGCCGGGCCGCGCGTCGGCGATGGCGGGGGTGGCCGGCATGCGGACGGTGACGGCGATACCGGCGAGGACCAGGAACATGGCGGCCTCGATGGAGAAGAGCAGCAGGAAGCTGCCGGGGCGGCTCTCGTCGACGAGCTGGCCGCCGATGAGGCCACCGATGCCGAGGCCAAGGTTCTGCAGGAAGAACTGCAGGGCGAACGCGCGCGTGCGGCTGTCGGCCGGCGAGCACCAGACAATCATCGTGGCGAGCGCCGGCTGCATCACGGCCGTACCGGCACCGAGCAGGGCCGCGGCACCGACCACGGTCGGCACACTGCCTGCGACACCCATGGCGAGCGCCCCGAGCGCGGCCAGCAGGGCGGCGCCGACGAGAACGGGGAGCGGCCCGCGCCGGTCGATGGTCCGGCCGGTGAACGGCAGGACGGCGAGAGCGGCCATGGCGAAGACGGCCAGCACGGCACCGGCCGTGGTGGCGCCCAGGTCGCGCACCTGAGCGACATAGACATAGAGGTACGGGACGGTGAACCCGAGCCCGAACGCGCTCAGCGCGTTGCCTGCCTGGATCCGGCGCATCGCTGCGCCCTTCGCCTTGGTCACACTCACCCACTTCGAATCCGTAGGGCTGAACCCTGAAGACTTCAACACTAAACTTCGAATCTTGACTGTACACATCGAAGGACTTCGACGCCAACTGAAGCCGTGGAATACTCCTCCGCATGTCCGAGCCCCAGGAGCCGAGCGTCGAGCCCAGCCTCGACGAGCAGATCGCCGCCTATCAGCGCGAGTTCCGCGACCTCGACCCCCAGGTCGAGCAGGTCGTGTCGGCCCTCGGCCGACTCAACCGCCGTATGAACGTCGCGTACGGACGCCAGGTCGCCGAGCTGGGCATCAGCAACGCGGAGTGGGAGGTCCTCAAGACCCTCGTCCTCTCCGGCGCCCCCTACCGCATGGGCCCCAGCGACCTCGCCAAGCGCCTGGGCCTCACCCCGGCCGCCATGACGCACCGCATCGACCGCATGGCCGGCGAGGGCTTCGTCACCCGGGACCGTGACGAGAAGAACCGCGTCCGCGTGATCGTCGAGCTGACGGACGAGGGCCGCGCCAAATGGCTGGAGGCCATGCGCATGGCCACCACGTTCGAGGAGGACCTGCTCCAGGACCTCTCCAGCCAGGAGCGCGGCGTGCTGGGTGAGCTGCTGACCCGCCTGCTGCGCCGCGTGGAGGACGCCCAGCCGGACGCCGGCGGCCGCCTCACGGACCTCGACTGACCGGGGTTGACACGGGTCCACCCGATCCGTAAAGTTCTTCGGGTTGTCACGGAGCCGGAACGGTTCTGTGGCAGCCGTCTGCCGCACCAGCGGCCAACCAAACCCAGCACGACATCCCGACCGGGACGCATTTCGGCATGCCGGAATTCATTCCACGGACTCGATTATGAGTTGCCCCGGGAAATCAGCTAAGGTTTGGACGTCGGAACGGCCGCAGGGTCGTGAAGGCAAATCCCGCTGACTGGGAATCAGGCCCGAAAGGA
>NZ_JABWDV010000094.1 GCF_013362995.1 Streptomyces sp. TRM64462
GACAGGGGCAGGGCCTCCGCGTGGTGCACGGGCGTCGTGGCGTCGGCCAGCGACCGGCCCACGGCGAGCGCGAGCCGCGGGTTGCCGCCGCTCGCCCGGTGGATGCGCCCCGCCATCCGCGAGGCGAGCCTGTGGTGCACCAGCAGTTCGGCGATCTCGTCGGCCTGCAGCGGCTGCACCAGCAGCACGTCCGCCTCGGACGGCACCCAGAGCGCCACCGGCGCCGCACCGTACGGCTGCTCGCCGTCCGGGACGCCGTACGGACGGTCGGACCCCGCCCGGCGGTCGGCGCCGTACTCGCCGCCGGCGCCCCGGGCGCCCTCGGCACCCCGACGGCCGTGGCTGCCGTGGCTGCCGTGGCTGCCGTCGGCTCCGTACGGGCCGCCCTGGGTGCCGTGGAGGCCGCCCTGAGGGCCGTGCGCGCCCGTCGAGCTGTGCGCGCTCGCAGAACCGCCGTACGTACTGCCTGCGCCGTACGTCCGCTCAGTGCCGTACGCGCCACGGGAGCCGTGCGGGCCGCCGTCTCCGCGCGGGCCCGCGGCGCCGGTCGGGCGGGCCGTGCCGTGTGCGTGGTCCGTGCCGTACGGGTGGTCGAGGCCGCGCGGGCCGTCGGAGCCGTACGGATGGGCGGGGTCCGGGCCGCGTGCCCCGTCGGGCGAGGTGTGCGGGCGGTCCGGGCCGTACGGGGCGGGGGTCTCCACGGCGAGGACGCGCAGGTCGGGCGGCGCGAGGTGGAGGGCGAAGCGGAGCAGGTCGGCGCTGTCGGCGTCGAGGTGGCGGGTGTCGTCGACGACGAGGAGGACGGGGCGCTGTTCGGCGAGGGTGCGCAGGATGCGGGCCAGGGCGAGGCGGAGCGCGATGGGGTCCCAGCCGCTGTCGGGTGCGGTGGCCTCGCGGCAGAGGACGGCGACGGCGGACCGCTGCGGTCCGGGCAGGCCCTCCAGCGCCGAGTCGGGTACGGAGGCGACGAGTGCGGCGGCGGCCGCGCCGGGCATGGTGCGGTCGGCGGGCTGCGGGGCGAGCCAGAGAACCGTTTCGCCGCGGTCGGCGGCCTCGGCGGCGGCGGCCTGGGCGACCTCGGTCTTGCCGATGCCCGCGGGCCCGGTGAGGACGGCGCGTCCGCGGCTGCGCAGGACCTGTCCGAGGCGTGCGAGGAGACCGGCCCGCCCGACCGGCGTGGAGCGGTAAGGCGTCGTCCTCATGTGCCACCACCCTCCGGTGCCGCGGACCCCCTGCCCGCGCCCTGAGGATACGAAGTCGGACGGCCACGTCCAGGTGCCGTGTCCGGCATGTGGACGCCCTGTCGCGGGGAACGGTGCGGGGCGCACCCCCGGCGATGTGCCGGGAGTGCGCCCCTGACCTGCGATGATACGGTGACCGCCGGAGTCTCAGAAGGTGAGACCCCAGGAGTCGATGTAGCCGGTGTCACCCGCGTACACATCGCGGACCTGGAGGTTCCAGGTGCCGCTCGCCGCCTCGGACGAGGCGTCCACGGTGTAGGTGGCGAGGACGTTGTCGGCGCTGTCGCTGCTACTGTTGTTCTTCAGCCGGTAGGCGGTGCCGTCCGGGGCGACCAGGTCGATGACGAGGTCGCCGCGGTAGGTGTGCTTGATGTCGACGTCGACCTTGAGGGTGGCCGGGGCGTTGCCGGTGAGGCCCGAGACGCTGATCGGGGACCGCACGGTGGAACCGTCCGTGATGGCCACGTCCGTGGTGTTGGTGAACGTGGTGCCGGGCTCGGTGGGCGTGGTGCCGCCGGTGACGGCGTTCACGGTCTTCGTGGCGTCGGCGATACCGGCGCCGCAGCCGCCGGAGCAGGTGCCGGGCAGCGGGCGGGCGTTGGCCTTGATGGCGGACTCGATGTCGGCCGGGGTCAGCGAGGACTTGGCGGACTTCATCAGTGCGGCGAGGCCGGCGATGTGCGGGGCCGCCATCGACGTACCCATGTACGGCTCGTAGTTCTCCGTCGACTGGACGGTGGCGCCGGAGTTCAGCGTGGAGAGGATGCCGTTCTCGGGGGTGGTGATGGTGCCCGGCGTGTCGGTGGCGCGGCGGGTCTCACCACCGGGGGCGGTGATGTCGATCTTGCTGCCGTAGTTGGAGTAGAAGGCGCGGTTGCCCTCACGGCTGTTGGACGCAACGGAGATGACGTTGTCGCAGTTCGCGGGCGTGAAGCCGGACACGTCGGCGTTGCTGTTGCCGGCCGCGACGACGACGGTGGAGCCGCGGGAGACGGCGCCGTTGATGGCGTTGCGGTAGACGGTCGGGCAGGTGTTGCTGGCGCCGCCGAGGCTCAGGTTGATGACCTTGGCCGGGGTGGGGTTGGCGGGGATGCCGGAGACGCTGCCGCCGGAGGCCCAGGTGATGGCGTCGGCGATGTCGGACGAGGAGCCGCCGCACTTGCCGAGGACGCGGACGTGCTGGACCTTGGCGCCGTACGCGATACCGGCGATGCCCTTGCTGTTGTCGGTGACGGCGCCGATGGTGCCGGCGACGTGGGTGCCGTGCCAGGAGGAGTCACTGGCGCGGGAGCCGATGCCGCACTCGCCGTCGGTGGCGTTCCAGTCGCCCTCGTCCTTGGGGTCGCTGTCGCGGCCGTTGCCGTCGCGGGCGTCGCTGGAGCTGGAGATGAAGTCGTAGCCGGCCACGGTGTTGGCGGCCAGGTCCGTGTGGGCGGCGTAGCCGGTGTCGATGACCGCGACGGTGACGCCGCTGCCGGTGGTGGTGTCCCAGCTGCCGGGCACGTTCATGCCGCCGGTGGGCTCGAAGAGGTCCCACTGCTTGGCGTAGTCCGTGTCGTTGGGCGTGACCGCCATCGCGTAGGCGCGGATGTCGGGCTCGACGGACGCGACGGCCGGGTCGGCACGGAAGGCGTCCATGACCTCCGCGGCGTCCTTGCCCGTGGCCTCGGCGCCCAGGTCGACCAGGGCGGAGCCGTCGGCGAGGCGGCGCTCGAAGGCCAGCTTCTCGCCGGTCTTCTTGGCCTTCTCGGCGGTGTCGCTCTTGGCGGCGGTGTTGGAAGTGGCCTCCGCGGTGCGCGCCTTGTAGGTCACGATGACCTTCTCGACGGGCGCGCTCGGCGTGGCGGCGGCCGGGTTCATGGCCTGCGACACCGGGACAGCCGGCTTCGGGGAGGGGGTGGCCTGCGCGGCGAGCGCCACGGACGACGTCGCCGTGACGCCGAGGATCGTGGCACTCGCGGCCACGACGGATATCAGTCTCCGCCTGGAACCGTTCAAGGTGTTCCCTTTCAGGGGCTGGCTCCGGCGACTCCCGGAGCAGCTGACGGTGCGGAGCGCGAGCGGGCGGCGCGGGACTCTGGCTGCTTGTGGGGTGCCTCCACAGTCCCTTGGGGCCGGGTGCGCCCCCGCGCCGCCGCCGGCGCGACGGCCTCGCCTTCGGGGCCGTCACCGGCGGAACCCCCTTTGGGGTCCACACGTATGGGGTTACATGCACCTGACATTCACAAGTCAGGGAAGAGGAACCGCCGGTGCGGGAGACAGTAGGGAAACGCGGAATGAAGCCGATACGGGGAAAACCCTTGTCACCCCCGCGCGGCCCCTCACCGCAGCACCGGAGCCGTCCCCCTCGGGGCAGGGCGCGCCCCGGCGGGGCCGCTCTGTACAGGGACGACGCAGCCCGCCGACCGGTGAGTCACCTGTGAGCCCCGGCAGTTGAGACCACCGGCCCCCGCGCCGGCCGGGGGCGTTTTCCGGCCACGAGGAGCTCGAACCCTCCGGCGCCCGCAGGGCGGCTGCCGACCGGCCGGCGACCGGCCGGCGAGTAATCGTTTGCCCTTGCACGGACGAGTGAGGGGGGCGCTCAGGCATCGAGGGGCGCACAGGGAGCGCACTCGGTCGGCGTGCGACGCGGGGGTGCACTGCGGTGTGGCGACACCGAACGGCGCGCTGTGCGTGTCTCACTCCACCCACCATCACTTTCCGTTACAGCTAGATACTGAGAGTGACCACAGGTGGGTGGCGTGTGCGCGCCGCCCACCCGAAACGGAAAGGCAGCCATGACTGTCGAGACTCGTACGGTCGGCGCGGGGAAGACCGAGGTACGGACGGAACAGGCGGAGCGGCTCAGCCTCAGCACGGCGGCGGCCCGCAATCTCGCGACCACCACCAAGTCGCGCCCGCAGATGCAGGAGATCAGCTCGCGCTGGCTGCTGCGGAAGCTGCCGTGGGTCCACACCCCGGGCGGTACGTACCGCGTCAACCGGCGCCTGTCGTACGCGGTCGGGGACGGCCGTGTGACCTTCATCCAGACCGGCTCCAAGGTGCAGGTCGTCCCGGCGGAGCTGGCCGAACTGCCCCTGCTGCACGGCTACGACGACGAGGCGGCGCTGACCGCGCTCGCCGGCAAGTTCACGCAGAAGGAGTTCCGTCCCGGCCAGGTCATCGTGGAGGCCGGCCGCAAGGCGGACACGGTCTTCCTGATCGCCCACGGCAAGGTGGAGAAGGTCGGCAAGGCCAAGTACGAGCAGGGCGAGACCCGCCTCGGCATGCTGGCGGACGGCGACTCGTTCGGCGGCCGGATGATGGCCGGCAACGGCAACTGGGAGTACACGGTCCGCGCGCTCACCGCGACCACGGTGCTGACGCTGTCCCAGTCGGCGTACAAGCAGGTCGCCGGGCAGCACGACAGTCTGCGCGCCCATGTCCAGGCCATGGGCTCCAACGGGCACAAGACCAACAAGTACGGCGAGAAGGCCATCGAGTTCCTCTCCGGCCACCAGGGCGAGCCGGACCTGCCGACCACGTACGTCGACTACGAGTCCTCGCCCCGCGAGTACGAGCTGAGCGTCGCCCAGACCGTCCTGAAGGTCCACAGCAGGGTCGCGGACCTCTACAACCAGCCGATGAACCAGACGGAGCAGCAGCTCCGCCTCACCATCGAGGCCCTCCGGGAGCGCCAGGAGCACGAGCTCGTCAACAACCCGGAGTTCGGGCTGCTGGCCAACACCGACTACGGCCAGCGCATCCAGACGCCGGACGGCCCGCCCACGCCGGACGACATGGACGATCTCATCAGCATGCGGCGCGGCACGAAGTTCATCTTCGCCCACCCGCGGGCCATCGCCGCGTTCGGCAAGGAGTGCAACAAGCGGGGCCTGTACTTCGGCAGCGTCGACGTCGACGGGCACCACATCCCGGCGTGGCGCGGCATCCCGATCCTGCCCTGCAACAAGATCCCGATCAGCGAGCACCACACGTCGTCGATCTTCGCGATGCGTACCGGCGAGGACAACGAGGGCGTCATCGGCCTCTACCAGACGGGGCTCCCGGACGAGTACGAGCCGGGGCTCAACGTGCGGTTCATGGGCATCGACGACAAGGCGATCATCTCGTACCTGGTCAGCACCTACTACTCCGCCGCCGTGCTGGTGCCCGACGCCATCGGGATCCTCGAGAACATCGAGGTCCGTCCGCGTGCGTGAGCACCAGGACCCGCACGGACGACCGCTGAAGGAGGGCTGACCGGTGTCCCTGCTGTCCCGGATGTCCGCCGCGCCCGCCACCCACGGGATCGCCGAACGGGTGGGCGCGCTGCTCGCGGACCCCGCGCGGACCGCACCACCCCGGGCACGGGCAGCGGCGCCGGACCGGCCCCGTGTGCCGACCGGGCCCAGCGGCCTGGGCAGCACCGCGGCCCGCGCGACGCCCGGGCCTCCGGCCGCCGGCCCGTACCGCCTGCCGGAACTCCGTCCGAGCCGTACGGGAGGTGGCGCCACGGGCCCGGGGGCGGCGGTCGCCGCCGCACCCCCGCGGGTCACCATGGGGTCGCTGCTGCCGGGTCACGTCGTGGAGGGCCTCGCGGCCGCCCACGGAATCGGCACGGCCGCCGCGACGTCCGTGGTCCGCGCCCTCCAGGAGGCAGGCCCGGACACCCCGGCAGACGCCCCGCGCACGGGCGCCGCACCGGCGGACACGGCTGCGACGGGTGCGACGGCTGCGACAGGTGCGGCTCCGGAGCGGGACGCTCCGCCCGGGCCGCGGCTGTACGGCCCGCCCGCCGTCCGTGACGATGCCGCGCTCGGCGAGGAGGTCGACGACCGGCTGGTGCGGTGGGCCGAGGACGTCGGCATCTACCCGGGCCGGCTGGACACGGTCCGGTCGGCCGGTTTCGGCCGGCTCATGATGCTGGCGCACCCCGCGTCGGACGACCCCGACCGGCTGCTCGCCGCGGCCAAGTGCGCCCTGGCCGCGTGGGCGGTCGACGACCACCGCGTCGACGGCGCGGCGGAGCAGGTCGTCCGCGACCAGCCGGCGGCGGTCGCCCTGCGCTCGGCGCTCGACCACCTCTCCGAGTACGCCACGACGCCCCAGCTGCGGCGCCTGCGCGACCAGCTGTCCGCCCCCTTCGTCGCGTACGGCCATGAGGCCGTCGGCCATGAAGCCGTCCGGCACACGTCCGGCGGGACACCTCCGGACCGGGAGTTCCTGACGCACCGGCACCGGAACACCTTCCTGCCCTGCATGGCGGTCATCGACACGGTCGCCGGGTACGAAGTGCCGCAGGCCGAGTTCGCGGACCCCCGGGTACGCCGGGCGTTCACCATGGCCGGCACCGCCGGCGTCATCGTGAACGACCTCTACTCGATGGGCACCGAGGGCCCCTCGGACACCGGCCTCCCCCGACTGGTCGCCGTCGAGGAGACAAGCTCGCCGGACGAGGCCGTCGACCGGACCGTCGAGATCCACAACGAGCTGATGCACACCTTCGAGGCCGAGGCCGCCGCCCTGTCCCTCACCGGCTCCCCCGAGTTGCGCCGCTTCCTCGCGGGGATCTGGGCGTGGCTCGGCGGCAGCCGCGAGTGGCACGCCGGCCACGCCGGCCACGCCCGCCGCGGCACGGCCGCGAAGAACTGACCGACCGGGGGCCCCACGCCCCCGGTTCCCCCCACACACCGAGGAGCGCACACCATGACCATGATGAACGACGTCCTGCGCACCGACTTCCAGAAGTCGGTCGCGGAGTACTGGAACACCAACCAGCAGGACCCGGTCAACCTGCGGCTCGGCGAGGTCGACGGGCTCTACCACCACCACTACGGGATCGGTGACTACGACCCGTCGGTCCTGGAGGGCCCGGAGGACACCCGCCAGGAGTGCATCACCGAGGAGCTGCACCGGCTGGAGACCGCGCAGGCGGACGTCCTGCTCGACCACCTGGGCGCCGTCACGGCCGCCGACCGGCTGCTGGACGCCGGGTCGGGGCGCGGCGGCACCAGCTTCATGGCCAACCAGCGGTTCGGCTGCCAGGTCGACGGGGTGTCCATCTCGGAGTACCAGGTCGGCTTCGCCAACCGCCAGGCCGAGGAGCGCGGGGTCGCGGACCGCGTGCGGTTCCACTTCCGGAACATGCTCGACACCGGCTTCGAGACGGCGTCCCGGCGCGGTGTGTGGACCAACGAGACCACCATGTACGTGGACCTGTTCGAGCTGTTCGGCGAGTTCTCGCGGGTCCTGGAGCACGGCGGCCGCTACGTGTGCATCACCGGCTGCTACAACGACCTCACCGGCGGCCGCTCGAAGGCGGTGAGCCGGATCGACGAGCACTACACGTGCAACATCCACCCGCGCAGCGAGTACTTCAAGGCGATGGCCGCCAACCGGCTCGTGCCCATGCAGGTGGTCGACCTGACGGCGCAGACCATCCCGTACTGGGAGCTGCGCGCCAAGTCGGCGCTGGCCACGGGCATCGAGGACCCGTTCCTCACCGCGTACAAGGAGGGCAGCTTCCACTACCTGCTGATCGCGGCCGACCGCGTCTGACACTCGGGGCGGGCACGGCGGGCGCGGTGACGCGTCGTCCGCCGTCCGTACGGTGTCAGTGGGAGCGGGCCGGGCTGGTGAAGCGGCGGTTGCAGTACACCAGCGGGGTCCGCTCCTGCACGCTGGCGGCGTGGACGCGCCCGACGAGGATGCTGTGGTCGCCCCCGTCCAGGACGGAGTGCGTGACGCACACCAGCCGGGAGGCGGCGCTCGGCAGCCCGGGGATGCCGAGCTCGATGGGGGTCATGTCGCCGGCGGCGAACTTGTCGCGCCCGTGGCCCCCGAAGCGGCGGGCGATGTCGGCCTGGTCGTCGGCGAGCACATTGACCAGGAAGGCATCCGAGCCGGTGAACGCCCGGTGGCAGCCCGCCGACTTGGCGAGGCACACGAGAACGAGCGGCGGGTCGAGCGACAGTGAGCAGAAGGCGCTGGCGGTGAAGCCCCAGCGGCCGCCGGACGGGTCCACGGTGGTCACGACGGCGACCGGCCCGGGCACGGCTGCCATGGCGTCGACGAAGGTGCTGCACTCGGCGGACGTCAACATCTCTCCCCCAGGTGGATGGTCCGGCGTGCGGGTCAGCCGCCGCCGGCCGCTGCGGCGGCGCGGGCCAGGAGCAGGGGCAGCGCGACGACGATCGGCGGGTCGCTGATCAGCGGGGCGCGCAGCCGCAGCGTGAACGGGACCGGGGAGCCGCGGCGCGGTGCGCGGGCCGCGCCGACCAGGCGGCGTGCGCCCGCGGGGTCGTCGAGGGCGTCCGCGACGCGGGTGTCCCGGTCGAACCAGACGGCGAGGACGTGGTGCACGCCGTCGTCGGGCGGGCTGAGGCGTACGGCTCCGGGGCCGGTCGTGACGGTGCAGCCCACGGGCAGGGCCTGCGGTACGCCGTGCGGGTAGAGACCCGTGAACAGCAGCCCGGACGCGCCGGGCCCGGCCCCGGTGACCTCGCCGGTGATGTCGCCGCTGCTGTCGTGGCCGGTGGGCTCGTACGGGCCCGGGCCGGTCGTGGCGGGCAGGCCGGGGGCCCGGGCGAGGTCGCAGGTGTCGGCGATGTCACCGATGCTGCGGTCGCCGTACTGGTCGACGAGGAGCTTGAAGCGGCTCGGGGACATGCCGACGAGCCGGGTGAACTGAGTGGTGAACGTGCCGAGGCTGGAGTAGCCGACGGCGGTGCACACGTCGGTGACGCGGGGCCTGCCGCGGATCATCATGCGCTGTGCCTCGGCCATGCGCAGGGCGGCCAGGAAGCGGCCGGGCGTCACGGAGGTGACGCTGCGGAAGACGCGGTGGAAGTGGAACGGGCTGAACAGGCCGGCCTCGGCGTGGTCGGTGAGGCACTGGGCCTCGCCGAGGTGGTCGCGCATCCGGCGCACGGCACGTTCGACGGAGGCGAGGCGGTCGTCGGACGGGGGTGCCGGTGGCGCGGGGGCTGGCGGGTACGGGGACATGGCGGTCCGTCGCCTCCTTGACGCGGCGCGGGCGGGGGGGGGACGAGCGGCGGCGTGCGGGGCGCTGTACGGCTCGGTCGGGGGCCCGGGTGGCCGGGGTGGCCGGGGGTGAGCGGGTCAGCCGGTTCCGCCCGGGCCGCCGGGGCCGGCGGTGGCGGCCTTGTCGCGGGCGGTGCGGAGGGAGGCGGTCCATGTCGCGGCGAAGCGCCGGCGGAGTTCCTGGGCGCGGCCCTGCGCCAGGCCGAGCCTGGTCCATCCGTGGTGCGCGAACGACAGCCGGGTGGTGCCGGGACCCGCGGGGGCCGTGGAGACACGGCAGGTCGGGTGGGTGCGGGCGTCGGGGATCTCCACGGTGAACGTGAGCTCCTCGTCGGGTCTGAGCTGCCAGTCGCTGACGGCGAACCGGCGCGGTCCCTCGTCGTCGACGATGAAGAACCAGGCGGGCCGGAAGCCGTCGACGGCGACGGGGAGCCAGTCGAGGACGGCCGGGTGGCGCAGCGGCCTGAACGGTCCGGTGGGCAGGTCGACGGAGCCGTCGATGTCGTCGCGCCACTGGTAGCGCGTGTTGCGCCCGGTGTGCAGGTGCGTACCGAGCCGGGTGAGGAAGTCGCTCCAGCCGTGGAGGAGTTGGGCGGACTCGGCGGCGCTGCGCGTGTCGTCGTGGTCCTCGACCGTCAGCACCGAACCGGTTCCGGGGCTCTCGTCGGTGCCCGGCGTGAGCGTCCACACGACGGACTGCGGCGCGCCGACGCCGAGGAAGCGCCAGTCGAAGGCGACGCTACGGCCGGGGACGATCGCGGTGGGGCGCACCGTGAAGAAGTCGCCGTCGCCGAAGTCCAGGCGGGTGTCGGAGCCGACGCGCAGCGGTGCGGAGAAGTCCCCGAACCAGCGGCTCAGCGCGCGGAGTTCGGTCAGTGCGGGCCACACCCGGTGCGGCTCGGCGGCGAGGCGGAGCGTCACCCGGACGACCCCGGGGCGCAGTTCCCCGGCGGGCGCTTCCGGGGGGACGGGGCCGTGATGGTCCGACATCTGTCCTCCGATGCTCGACGGGGGCCTGAGCGCCGCGCGGCGGGCTGCCACCCGCCGGATCGCTCCCATATTATGTAGCAGTCATGTGCTGTCAACGGTGCGAACCCGCCGTGGTTTTCTCGCCTTTTCGCCTTTCTGTGCAAGCGTCTGGCTGTTCGGTTCCGCATCGGTAAGTCTTTCTCGCGTCATTCCCGTGGATCGGAAGGAATGCCGTGGAGCACTTCTCTGCGCCGTCCCGGCGGATTGCACCCGCGGCCCTGGCCGGGCGGCTCGCCGTGATCACCGCGACCACCGTCCGCCATACGGCGGGCGGCCTGCTCGACGCGCTGCGCGCCGGTCCCGGCGGGCGCCCCGACGCCGTGAGCGGGCGGGCGGTGCGGCTGCTGAACGACCTGGGGCCGACGTTCGTCAAGGGCGGGCAGCTTCTCAGTACCCGTACCGATCTGCTGCCGCCCCGGGTGTGCGGCGCCCTGGGGCGGCTGCACGACCGGGTGGCGCCGATGACGGCGGCGGAGACGTCACGGGCCCTGGCGGAGGCGTATCCACCGGGCCGCGACTGGCCGTTCACGGCGTTCGAGCGGACAGCCACCGCCGCCGGAAGCATCGCCTGTGTGCACCGGGCACGCCTCGCGGACGGCCGTACGGTGGCGGTGAAGCTGCGCCGCCCCGGCATCCGGCGGCACATGTACGCGGACGTCGCCCTGCTGCGGGCGGGCGCCCGGGTGATGCAGCGGCTGCCGCCGCTGCGCCGGGTACCCGCGCGGCGGATGGTGGAGGAGGTGGGCGGGGCCGTGCTGGGCCAGCTCGACCTGGAGCAGGAGGCCGGGGCGCTGGCGAAGCTGCGCGCCAACCTGTCGGCACTGCCCGGTTTCCGGCTGCCCGCGCCGGTGCCGGAGGCGTCCGGGCCCGGGGCGCTGGTGATGGAGTTCATGGAGCCGCTGCACCGGTTCGAGGCGTCGCGCATGGACCGCGAGGCGCGCCGGCAGGTGGTGCGGCAGGTGCTCCAGGGTGTGTACCGGATGCTGTTCATCGACGGTCTGGTGCACTGCGACATGCACCCCGGGAACCTGTATCTGGATCCGGACGGCGCTGTGGTGCTGCTGGACGCGGGGTTCGTCATCCAGCTCGGCCCCGACGTGCGGAGGCTGTTCGCCCAGTTCTTCATGAACATGTCCCTGGGCCGGGGGGCCGAGTGCGCCGACGTCGTGCTGCGCAGCGCGGAGCACATACCGGAGGGATGCGATCTGGCCGGGTTCAGGGCCGGGATCGAGGAGCTGGTCGCGGCGACCACCGGGCGTACGGCCGGGCAGTTCCGGCTCGCGCCGTTCGCGGCGCGGCTGTTCGACCTGCAGCGGCGGTCGGGAGTCGCGGCGGCGCCGGCGTTCGTCTTCCCGCTGCTGTCGCTGCTGGTCCTGGAGGGGATGATCAACGACTTCGACGTGGACGTCGACTTCCAGGGTGAGGCGATTCCCACGCTGCTCACGGCGTTGAACCGGTGAGCGGGGAGGGGGCCGGGGCCCGGGTGTGGGCCTTCCGGCCGGTGCTGGAACCCGTCGAGGCCGACCCGCGGGCGGTCGGCGTTCACGACTGGACGGTGCTCGGGGTGAGCGACGACCCGGTGGCGGACGCGCTGCGGCGGGCGTCCCGGGCGGGTGGGGTGCCGGGGGTGGCGGTGGTACTGGGCGAGCGGTACCGGGACGCGTACGACGCGGTGCTGCTGGACGCGGTCGCGCGGGCCGAGGCGGGTGGGGGGCGGGTGGTGCTGCTGCACCGGGGGGCCGGTGGGGTGAGTCTGCTGCGGGCGGCGGCGGTGGAGTCCGGGGGGCGGTTGCGGGTCGCGGCCGTGGAGCTGCCGGCGGACCGGGGTGCGCGGTGGCCGTCGGGGTGGGACGCGGAGCGGCTCGCCGGGGTGGCCGTCGCGGTGGGCGGCGAGCTGCGGGTGGTG
>NZ_JABWDV010000095.1 GCF_013362995.1 Streptomyces sp. TRM64462
CAGCACCATCAGCACCCCCGCCCCGACCCCGACCGGCGGCAGCGCCTCCAGCAGATCGCCCCCGGTCAGCCGCTCGTACCCGCCGCCCCCGGGCTCCCGCACCAGCCGCACGAGCGGCACCCAGAACAGTCCGGCCCCGAACCCGAGCAGCAGCCACAGCCACGAGACCACCTTGCCCTCCGACACCGCACCACCCCGCCCGTCCCCGCGCACGGCACCATCCTCACCCACCGCGGTCCCGCGCGCCGCCACAGCCGCCCGCAGCCCCGGAGCCGCCACCAGCGCCATCACCGTCATCGACAGCAGCATCGCGAGCCCCGCCCCCGCGATGCCCGCCGGCGTCATCAGGACCGCCGCGCTGCCCAGCACCAGCGCGCACATCGCGCCCTGCACCGCCGCCAGCCTGCCCGTACGGCCCTGCACCCGCAGCACCCCGATGTACAGCTCGACGGCCACCCGCGGCAGCGCGGCCGCCGCCAGAAGCCGGAGCACCGTCGTCCCGTGCTCCGCGTACGAGGCGCCGAACGGCAGCAGGATGTACGGAGCGAACAGCACCAGCACGACCACCACCGGAACCAGCAGCAGCGCCATGCGCCGCAGCGCTCCCCGTACGCCGTCGGCCAGGCTCTCCGGGCTGTGCGAGGCGTGCGCGGTGAGCGACGAGGCCATGTTGATGGCCATGAACTCCATGGTCCCGCCGACCGTGTACGCCGTGTAGAAGTAGCCGTTGTGCGCCGCGTCGAAGCGGACCGCGACCATCACGGGCAGCAGGTTGATCATCGCCAGGCTGAACAGCGCGCCCACCGAGTCCCCGGCCAGGAACCGCCCCATCTCCCGCACCGCGGGCGGCTCCCGGTCCCGTTCGGCGGCCGCCTGACGGGGAATGAGCCTGCGGAAGACCAGCCAGCCGAGCGGCAGCACGGACAGGGCGATGGCGAGCGCCCACGACACGAAGACGCCGAGCACGGGCAGGGCCGTGGCGAGGACGACGAGCAGCACCAGCTTGCCGACGGAGAAGACGGCGTTGCCGACCGGCACCCACACGGCCTTCCGCAGCCCGGTCAGCACCCCGTCCTGGAGCGTGAGCAGCGCCCAGGCCACGCACGCGGCCGTGAAGAACAGCCCTGCGGGCAGCCCGCGCAGCGGCGCGTACGAGGGGCCCCACAGGTCCAGCGTGAACAGGAACGCGGCGCAGGCCGCGCACACGACGAGGGAGCTGACCCCGTACGCCCGCCACACCAGCGGCCCGGTCGCCCGCCCGGCGCGCGGCACGTACCGCACCACGGCGCCGATCATCGTCGTGGCCGTGACCGAGGCGAGCAGCCGCATCGCGGCGATGGCGGCGGAGCCCTGCCCGACGGCCTCCTCGGTGTAGTGGCGGGCGGCGACCAGCCAGAAGCCGAGCCCGAGCGCGGCGGAGACACCGGTGGACAGCATCAGGGCGTAGGCGTTGCGGAACATCGAGTCGCCGCTGGTGGGCGCGGACTCGGTCACGGCGACGGGGTCCGGCGGCCCGGTGCTGGGCTCCGCCCGCAGGCGGGTGGTGTCAGACACCGCCCGCGTCCGGCGGCGGAGGCAGCGGAGGCGGCGGAGGCAGCGGTGACGCGTCCGGCGGGGGAGCGGGCGGCGGGGAAGGCGCCGGAGGCGGGGGAACGGCCGACGGGGGAACGGCCGGCGGGGGAGCGGGCCGGGCGTCCGACGCGTGCAGCACCCGCAGCACCAGGTCCGCGCGCAGCGGGTCGGCCGGCAGCGCGTGCCGGGCGAACCAGCGGGCCGCGACGGGCCGGGGCGAGACGTCCGTGAACGGCTCGCCCGCGTAGTCGTCGAGCGGCGGGTCGTACAGGTAGCCGGTGGTCACGCGGGCCCGGGCCAGGGCGGCGATCGCCGCGTCCCGGTCGGCGACCAGCAGCGGGACGCGGAACAGCGGCCGCACATCGGCGGATGGGCCGCCCCAGGGGGACGCGCCCCACGGGGACGCCAGGAGCTTCGCGGTGCCGGCGCGGTGCGCGGCGAGCGTCGCGTCGAGGCCCCGCAGCAGCCGCTCGGTACGGCGGAGCCGGGCGCGGCCGGGCGCGAGGCGGTAGTCGTGCAGGTCGACCCGCACCCACGGGTCGAACGGGTCGAGTCCGGGCGCGGCGGCCAGCGCCCGCCGCAGCGCGTCCGCCCGCAGCGGCATCCGGATGTCCTCGCGCTCCTCACGCCCCAGCGCCCGCAGCGCGGCCCGCGCCGCCCGCACCAGCCGCAGCCCCCGCACGGCGGCCTCCGCGTACGGGCGTACCGCGTAGGCGAGTTCGGCGCCCGCGCGGGACGGCAGCAGCAGGGCGTCCCGCGCCCGCGCCAGCTCCGGGCGCAGCGCCGGGTCCCGTAACGCCAGGAAGCCGCCGGTCTTGGCGCCCGTGTGCTTGGACAGGCTGAACACGGCCGCGTCGCCGTACGTGCCCACGGGCCGCCCGGCCACATCGGACCCGATCGCGTGCGCCGCGTCCTCGATCAGCGGGATGCCCGCGTCGGCGCACCGCCCGGCCAGGGCGGCGGCCGGGTCGGGGTTCCCGTACAGGTTGGTGGTGAGGACGGCGGACAGGTTCCGCCACTCCTCGTCCGGTACGGCGGACACGTCGATCGACGCGTCGCGCGGGTTCAGCGGCGCCTGGACGGGCCGCAGTCCGGCGGCCAGCACCACGAAGAAGATGACGTCGTCGTTGACCGGCGACATGAGGACCCGCCCGCCGGGCGGGCACCAGTGGCGCAGCGCGACGTACAGCCCGAGACGGCAGGACGGCACGTACAGGCACTCCCTGCCGAGCCGCGCGCGCATGAGCTCTTCCAGCCGGCCGAGATCTGCACGTGTCGCAGAAACCATGCGATTCCCCCCTGAACCCCGGCCCAATGTGTCCCATACGGGACGGTGCGTCAATAAGGCCGGAAAGCCCCGAGGGCCCGCTCCTCGGTGGAACGGGCCCTCGTCACGGGGGCGGTCAGGGGCGGGAGGCGGAGCCGGTCACTCCTCCACGGTGAGTCCCTTGCGCAGCTTGCCCAAGGTGCGGGAGAGCAGCCGGGACACGTGCATCTGCGAGATGTTGAGCTCCTCGCCGATCTCCGACTGGGTGAGACCGGCGACGAACCGCAGGGAGAGGATCTTCCGGTCGCGCGGGGGCAGCGAGGCGATCAGCGGCTTGAGGGACTCGATGTACTCGATGCCCTCCAGGCCGTGGTCCTCGTAGCCGATCCGGTCGGCCAGCGCGCCTTCGGTGTCGTCCTCCTCCGGCTGCGCGTCGAGCGAGCTCGCGGTGTACGCGTTGCTCGCGGCCATGCCCTCGACGACCTCGTCCTTGCTGATGCCGAGCTTCTCGGCCAGCTCTCCGACGGTGGGCGAGCGGTCCAGCCGCTGCGCCAGCTCGTCCCCGGCCTTGGCCAGGTCGAGGCGGAGCTCCTGGAGCCGGCGCGGCACGCGCACCGACCAGGAGGTGTCGCGGAAGAAGCGCTTGATCTCGCCGATGATCGTCGGCATCGCGAAGGTCGGGAACTCGACCTCGCGGCTCAGCTCGAACCGGTCGATCGCCTTGATCAGACCGATCGTGCCGACCTGGATGATGTCCTCCATCGGCTCGCTGCGCGAGCGGAAGCGGGAGGCCGCGAACTTGACCAGGGCGAGGTTCAGCTCGACCAGGGTGTTCCGCACGTAGGAGTATTCGTGGGTGCCCTCCTCGAGTGTTTCGAGCCGGGCGAAGAGAGTCTTGGAGAGGGCCCGCGCGTCGAGCGGTTCGACCTCGTCGTACGGGGGGATTTCCGGCAGGTCCGCCAGCTCCGGGAAGGCGCTGGGGCCGCCGTACAGATCCTCGGGGGTGTCCTCGGGGGTGGAATCGATCTCTTGCGTGGGAGTTGCCGACGGCGCGCTGGGGGTACGCGTTTCGTCGAGCCGGGGTGACATGGTCTCCTCCATGGTTGTCGGCATATGGCCGCCGATGCCCATATGTGTGACTGCGGTGTGCGGCGCCTCCGAGCCGGCCGTGTCGGGTGTTACCTACTAGCCCTACCGGGTGGGCACCCGCCGGTGCAAGTGTCAGATGTTCCGTATATACCCTTTGTGGGGGCCTTCGACTACCGGCTCGTCCGGATTCCGCGTAGGGTTCTACCCGACCTGGAGACATCGGCGAAGAGGGGCGGAATGGGCCGCGAGACGGTCGGCAGCGCGCATCGGGGCCGGCTCAGTGTCGGCGTCCGCACCGAGGGACCCAGCGAGATCCTCACGCCGGTGGGTGAGCTCGATCACCACACCGCGGATCTGCTGCGCGAACCCTTGGAGAACGCGCTCGTCCACGGCCGGGCACGCCTCGTGGTCGACTGCTCGCAGCTCGCGTTCCTCGACTCGACCGGCCTCAACGTGCTGCTCGGCGCCCGGCTGAAGGCCGAGGCGGCCGGAGGCGGTGTGCATCTCGTCGCGATGCGACCCGCGGTGGCCAAGGTGTTCGAGATCACAGGCGCCGAAGCGGTCTTCACCGTTCACGATTCCCTGGATGCCGCGCTCGCCCCGTGAGGGCGACCGATCTGATGGGTGTTGCCCGGAAACCCCCGGGCAGAAGAACGCAGGAGACCCCCCGGTACACGCGCCGAGGGTCCACACTCTCTGTTAACGATGTCGACGTCGACGTAATGGCGACCTGGTGAATTCGGTGAGGTGACGCGCTGATGGGTGCCACCCAGCAGCAACCGCCGAGCGGTCTCGGCCCCGAGCCGGACGGCTCCGGTGCTTCGTCCCCGTGGGGCGTGGCGCCCTCCGGCGCGGCCGCGGACCGGCCGTCGACGGGCCGCCCGTCGCAGGACCGCCCGGCGGCGGTGCGCCGGGAGACCCGCAGGCTCGCCCTGGACGGCGCCAGCGGCGTCGTACCGCTCGCCCGGGACTTCACCCGCCAGGCCCTCCACGAGTGGGGCTGGCTGCCCGCCGCCACGGCCGAGCACCGCGCGGCGGCCGAGGACGTGCTGCTGGTCGTGTCCGAACTCGTCACCAACGCCTGCCTGCACGCCGACGGGCCCGAGGAACTGCGGGTCACGCTCGGCCCGAAGGTGCTGCGCCTGGAGGTCACGGACCGCGGCACGGGCCAGCCCGCACCCCGCACCCCGCACCGCGCCGGACGACCGGGCGGACACGGCATGTTCATCGTCCAGCGTCTCTGCCTCGACTGGGGCGTGACGCGGGCCGCGGGAGCGGTCGGCAAAACCGTCTGGGCGGAACTGGCGGCCCCCGCGTAGCGCGCGGCCGACGACACGAAGACGACCGAGGCCGCCGCACCGAACCGGTGCGGCGGCCTCACACGCGTACGGACCCCGCGTACGGCGGGGGTCGCGTCAGTGCACGCCACCCATCAGCGGCTGGACCTTCCTGCGGAACATGAAGATCGCGACACCGCCCGCCATCGCGATGGCGCCCTGGCTGGCGAACCACCACTCGGTGTCGGTGGGCGCGCCGACGAGCTGGAGCAGCGAGATGACGGACGAACCGGCGGTCACCGCGAGGAACCACACGCCCATCATCTGGGACGCGTACTTGGCCGGGGCCAGCTTCGTGGTGAGGGACAGGCCGACGGGGGAGAGGGTCAGCTCACCCACGGTCTGGATCAGGTAGACCGAGCACAGCCACAGCGGGGTGACCTTGACGCCGCCCGACGAGGCGGTCTGCGCCAGCATCATCACGAAGAACGAGCCGCCGATCAGCACCAGGCCCGTCGCGAACTTGCTGAGGGTGCTCGGCTCCTTGCCACGGCGCGACAGCGCGACCCACAGCCAGGCGAAGACCGGCGCGAGCGCCATCACGTACAGCGGGTTGAGCGACTGGAACCAGCTCGACGGGAAGTCGAAGCCGAACAGCGAGCCCGCGGTGCTGTCCTTCGCGAACAGGGTGAGCGTGGAGCCGGTCTGGTCGTAGATCGCCCAGAACGCGGCCGCCGCGATGAAGAACCAGACGTACGCCGACATCCGGGAGCGCTCGACGGGCTCCAGGTCGCTGTCGCGGCGCACCCGCACCAGGTAGTACGTGGGGAGGGCGAGGCCCAGGATCGTCAGCGGCCACAGCACCCAGTCGATGGTGAACTGCCCGCTCAGGCCGACGAGCGCGTACGCGACAACCGCGACGAGCAGCCAGATCATGGCCCGCTTGACGATCGTCGCCCGCTCGGTGTCGGACAGCGGGGCCGGCACGCGGTTGGACTCGGGGGCGAGGTTGCGGAAGCCGAGGAGGTAGAAGGCGAGGCCGATGGCCATGCCGACACCGGCCAGGGCGAAGCCGTAGTGCCAGTTGATCTTCTGGCCGACCCAGCCGATGGTCAGCGGGGCGGCGAAGGCACCGAGGTTGATGCCCATGTAGAAGATCGTGAAGCCGCCGTCGCGGCGCGGGTCGTTCTTGTCCCGGTACAGGTGGCCGACCATCGTCGAGATGTTGGCCTTGAGCAGACCGGATCCGGCGGCGATGAAGCCCAGGCCGATGAAGAACGAGACCTCTGTCGGCAGCGCCAGCAGGAAGTGGCCGATCATGATGACCGTGCCGGAGACCGCCACGGTCTTGCGGGCGCCCCAGACACGGTCGCCGAACCAGCCGCCCGGCAGGGCCAGCAGGTACACCATCGCGTTGTACACGGAGTAGATGGCGATGGCCGTGGCGGCGTCGAAGCCGAGGCCGCCGTCCGCGACCTCGGCCGACAGGTACAGCACGAGCAGGGCGCGCATGCCGTAGTAGCTGTAGCGCTCCCACATCTCGGTCATGAAGAGGTTGGCCAGTCCGCGGGGGTGGCCGAGGAAGGTCTTCTCGGCCGCCGGGGTGCCGGCCGGGTCCTTCGTCAGGCTGGACGCCATGGTCGATCCTTGTTCGTCCGGGACGCGCGCCGCTTTGTGAGCGTCACACGCCCGCTCGGGGGGTGGCCGGAACCGGCTCACGTTCCTTCGTCCGCCACAGCACGCAACAAAAGAGACCTTTGGTGCGTCAACGAGTGATGCCGCCAAAGGTCCCCGATTACCTGCTACAAGCGCCTCGACACCATACGCCACGACAGTGCGGCATATGGAAGGACTTGAGAGATGGATCACAGGTGTTCATGCAACCGCATGCCCATGTTCGAAGGTCATAGCCACAATCCCGTCGCTGACACGGAGGTGGTGATGATCTTGACGCGATCTCCTCACGACCCGCACACGGCGCGGACTACCATCACCCCATGACGCGTGTACTGCTGGCCGAGGACGACGCATCCATCTCGGAACCGCTGGCCCGCGCCCTGCGGCGGGAGGGTTACGACGTCGAGGTGCGCGAGGACGGGCCCAGCGCGCTCGACACCGGACTCAAGGGCGGCGTCGATCTCGTGGTGCTCGACCTGGGCCTGCCCGGCATGGACGGTCTGGAGGTCGCCCGCCGGCTGCGCTCGGAGGGGCACACCGTCCCGATCCTCGTGCTGACCGCCCGCGCCGACGAGGTCGACACCGTTGTCGGGCTCGACGCGGGCGCCGACGACTACGTCACCAAGCCGTTCCGCCTCGCCGAGCTGCTCGCCCGCGTCCGGGCCCTGCTGCGGCGCGGCGCCGCCGAGCCCGCCCCGCAGCCCGCCACGCACGGTGTGCGCATCGACGTCGAGTCGCACCGCGCCTGGATGGGCGACGAGGAGCTCCAGCTCACCGCCAAGGAGTTCGACCTGCTGCGGGTCCTCGTCCGCGACGCCGGCCGGGTCGTCACCCGCGACCAGCTCATGCGCGAGGTGTGGGACACCACCTGGTGGTCCTCCACCAAGACCCTCGACATGCACATCTCCTGGCTCCGCAAGAAGCTCGGCGACGACGCGGCCAACCCCCGCTACATCGCCACCGTCCGCGGCGTCGGCTTCCGCTTCGAGAAGAGCTAGCAGCACCCCGTGCGCCGCCGACTGATCAGCTCCACGCTCGCCGTCGTCCTCGTCGTGATCGGCGTCTTCGGCGTCTCCCTCGTCCTCGTCGAGACCCGCACGATCAGCAGCAGCGCCCAGGAGAGCGTCGACTCCGAGGCCGTACGGCTGGCCAGCATCGTCGACGGCCGGCTGATCGGCGGCGAGCCGGTCAACCCCGACATCCTCGCCGACCAGAGCGGCGCCGAGCGGTACGCCCGTATCGAGATCCCTGGCCGGGAGCCCATCGAGGTGGGCGAACGGCCCGAGGGCAGCGTCATCCGCGGCACGGCCACCGGCGAGCAGGGCGAGAAGGTCATCGTCGAGGAGTCACGCTCCGGCGTGACCCGCGAGGTGGGCCGTACGCTGCTGATCATCGGCGCGGTCGCGCTGCTGGCCGTCGTGGCGGCCGTGCTCCTCGCCGTACGGCAGGGCAACCGGCTCGCGTCCCCGCTGACGGACCTCGCCGAGACCGCCGAGCGGCTCGGCTCCGGCGACCCGAGGCCCCGGCACCGGCGGTACGGGGTGCCCGAGCTGGACCGGGTCGCGGACGTGCTGGACGCGTCGGCCGAGCGGATCGGGCGGATGCTCACCGCCGAGCGGCGGCTCGCGGCGGACGCCTCGCACCAGCTCCGTACACCGCTGACCGCGCTGTCCATGCGCCTGGAGGAGATCGCCGTCACCGACGACCTGGAGACCGCGCACGAGGAGGCCACCATCGCGCTGGCCCAGGTGGAGCGGCTCACGGACGTCGTGGAGCGGCTTCTGACGAACGCGCGCGACCCGCGCACCGGCTCCGCCGTCGCCTTCGACCTGGACGAGGTCGTCAAGCAGCAGATCGAGGAGTGGCGGCCCGCCTACCGCAGCGCGGGGCGGGCGCTCGTACGGTCCGGCAAGACCGGCATGCGGGCCGTCGGCACCCCGGGCGCGGTCGCCCAGGTGCTGGCCGCGCTGATCGAGAACTCGCTGATGCACGGCGGCGGCACGGTCGCGCTGCGCACCCGTGTCACCGGCAACCAGGCCGTGGTGGAGGTCTCCGACGAAGGCCCGGGCGTCCCGGTCGACCTGGGCGCGCGGATCTTCGAGCGGGCCATCAGCGGCCGCAACTCGACGGGCATCGGCCTCGCCGTGGCCCGCGACCTCGCGGAGGCCGACGGGGGCCGCCTGGAGCTGGTCCAGCTGAAGCCCGCCGTGTTCGCCCTGTTCCTGAGCCGCGAGGCCGGCAACCGCGAGGACACACCCCGCCCCATCCGCTGAGCGTCAGCGTCAGCGTCAGCGCGCGGAGGGGCCCACCGGCGTCGGGGCCTCCTGGTGGCGCCGCTGGCCCAGCACCGTCGCGGCGGCCACCGGTGACTCGGCCACCGATGACTCGGCAGCCGGTGAATCGGGCACCGGCGCCTCGGGCGGCAGGGCGCGGAACACCCACGTGCGGTACGACCAGAAGCGGAACAGCGTCGCGACGCCGATCCCGAAGAACTTGAAGAAGTTGCTCTGCAGCGGGCTGTCCCACCCGAACCCGTACGTCGCGGTGTACAGCACACCGTTCTCGATCACCAGGCCGAGCGCGCTGAACGCGAAGAACAGCGAGATCTCGCGCGTACGCCCCGACTTCTCGCGGTCCCGGTACGTGAAGTAGCGGAAGCCGACGTAGTTGCAGGCGATCGCGACGACCGTGGCCAGCAGGCTGGCCCGTACGACGGGGATGTCCGTGGTGGAGCGCAGCAGGTTGAACACGGCCATGTTGACCAGCAGCCCGATGCCGCCCACGACGCCGAATTTGGCTATCTCGCGGACGAGCTGGTCCAGGCGCACCCGAAGGGCGCTGCGCTCGCTCATGATGATCTTCAGGCCCCGTCCGGTCGAATGCGTCAACTCAATCATGCTAACCATCACCCGGTCGGTGGCGCGCGGGCTGCGAGACGCACAGGCCGCGGGGGTACGGAGACCGCCGCTGAGGGACCGCTCCGGTGGCCGGATACCCTAGGAGGGTGACGTTCCCGGTAGTCGGCATGGTCGGCGGCGGTCAGCTCGCCCGTATGACCCACGAGGCGGGTATCCCCCTCGGCATCAGATTCAAGCTCCTCAGTGACACACCCCAGGACTCCGCGGCCCAGGTCGTGAGCGATGTCGTCATCGGCGACTACCGCGACCTGGACACGCTGCGTGACTTCGCGCGGGGCTGCGATGTGATCACGTTCGATCACGAGCACGTACCCACCGAGCACCTCAGGGCCCTGGAGGCGGACGGCATCCCCGTCCGTCCGGGGCCCGACGCGTTGGTGCACGCCCAGGACAAGGGCGTGATGCGGGCGAGGCTCGACGCGATCGGCGCGCCCTGCCCGCGCCACCGCATCGTGGCGGACCCGGCCGACGCGGCCGCGTTCGCCGAGGAGGTCGGCGGATACCCGATCATCCTCAAGACGGTGCGCGGCGGCTACGACGGCAAGGGCGTGTGGTTCGTACGGTCCGAGGCCGAGGCCCGCGACCCGTTCCTCGCCGGTGTGCCGGTGCTCGCGGAGGAGAAGGTCGATTTCGCACGGGAGCTCGCGGCGAACGTCGTCCGCTCCCCGCACGGCCAGGCCGTGGCGTACCCGGTCGTGGAGTCCCGGCAGGTCGACGGCGTGTGCGACACGGTGATCGCCCCGGCGCCCGGCCTGCCCGAGGAGCGCGCCCTGGAGGCCCAGCAGCTCGCCCTGCGCATCGCGCAGGAGCTCGGGGTCATAGGCCACCTCGCCGTCGAGCTGTTCGAGACCCGCGACGGGCGGATCCTCGTCAACGAGCTGGCGATGCGCCCGCACAACTCCGGCCACTGGACGCAGGACGGCGCGGTCACCTCCCAGTTCGCCAACCACGTCCGCGCCGTACTCGACCTGCCGCTGGGCGACCCGCGCCCGCGCGCGAAGTGGACGGTCATGGCGAACGTCCTCGGCGGCGACTACCCGGACATGTACCAGGCGTATCTGCACTGCATGGCCCGCGACCCGCAGCTCAAGATCCACATGTACGGCAAGGACGTGAAGCCCGGCCGCAAGGTGGGGCACGTCAACACCTACGGCGACGACCTGGACGACGTGCTGGAGCGCGCCCGTCACGCCGCCGGCTATCTGCGAGGAACGATCGTTGAGTAACGCACCCGGCCCGCTCGTGGGCATCGTCATGGGCTCGGACTCCGACTGGCCCGTCATGGAGGCCGCCGCGCAGGCGCTCGACGAGTTCGAGATCGCGTACGAGGTGGATGTCGTCTCGGCGCACCGGATGCCGCGCGAGATGATCGCGTACGGCGAGCAGGCGGCCGACCGGGGACTGAAGGCGGTCATCGCGGGCGCGGGCGGCGCCGCGCACCTGCCGGGCATGCTCGCCTCGGTGACGCCGCTGCCGGTCATCGGCGTGCCGGTGCCGCTGAAGTACCTGGACGGCATGGACTCGCTGCTGTCGATCGTGCAGATGCCCGCCGGTGTCCCGGTCGCCACGGTGTCGGTCGCGGGCGCCCGCAACGCGGGCCTGCTGGCGGCGCGGATGCTCGCGGCGCACGACCCGGAGCTGCTGGCCCGCATGAAGGAGTTCCAGCAGGAGCTGAACGACCAGGCCACGGAGAAGGGCAAGCGGCTGCGGGCGAAGGTCGAGGGTTCGACGTCGTTCGGTTTCGCCCGGTGACCGGCGGCGCGGAGG
>NZ_JABWDV010000096.1 GCF_013362995.1 Streptomyces sp. TRM64462
GCTCACCAACAGCACAAGGCGAAGGTCCCGCGATGCCGGCATGATCCGCCGGACACTCCCTAGCCGCGCCACGGCGGTCGGCCGCACCGGCCCCGTACCCTCCGGTCCAGCCGCTATCGAGAGGAGGGTGCGGGCCGCGAACGGCGCAGACCGGAGTCGGCGGACTGCGCCGGGACGCGGGCGCACGGCGTGCGCGCCAGGTCGTTGCGTACGACGACGAGGGCCACGTCGTCGGCGAGGCGCCCGCCCGTGTGCGCCAGCAGGGCCGCGCGGACCCGCTCGACGACCGCGGCCGGCGGCTGCGGCTGGAGCGCGCCCGCGCGGGCGAGTTCGGCCAGGACGTCCTCCAGCGGGAAGAACCGCCCCGCGGCGTCCCGTGCCTCGTCCGCGCCGTCGGTGTGCAGGAACAGCGCCTCGCCCGGCAGCAGCCGCGCGCACCGCCGTACGGGCAGCGTGTCGGGCAGCGGGAACGCGCCGAGCGGCGGCAGCGGATCGCCCACGGCGAGCGGTTCGGCGCCGTGCCCGAGCCGATAGGGCCACGGGTGGCCGCAGTTGAGCGCCAGGATGTCGCCGTTGCGGCGGATGTCGAGCAGCAGGACGGTGACGAACTCCTCCGCCGACGGGCTCCCCCCGGTCCCGTGCGCGCCCTCGTCGCGCGCCCGCTCCCCCACGTACCGCTGGAGGGCCCGGTCGAGCCGCCGCAGCAGGCCGCCGAGGCCCGGTTCCTCGTACGCGGCCTCGCGGAAGCTGCCGAGGACGGCGGCGACCGCGCCGAACGAGGCCAGCCCGTGTCCCCGTACGTCTCCGATGATCACGCGCACGCCGTACGGCGTGGCCACCGCCTCGTACAGGTCGCCGCCGACGGCGGCGCCGCGCACAGCGGAGAGCTGCGTCGCGGCGAGGGACAGGCCCTCCAGGCACGCGGGCAGCGGCCGGAGCAGCACCTGCTGCGCGGCCTGGGCGACGGCTTCGACCTGGCGCAGTTCGCGGCGCAGGCTCCGGCAGGCGCCGACGACCAGGCCGGTGCCGACGGCGAAGAAGACGGCGCTGGTGGCGATCCGGGCGGCCACGCCCTCCTGTTGGGCCAGCGGGCAGGTCAGCTTCCAGGTGACGGCGACGGCGCCCCACAGCGTCGGCAGTGCGAGGGGCATGAGCCGGGTGAGCGGGCCGCGCCGGGTGGGCGGGGCGACGCGGGGCGCCCGGGGCCTCGCCGGTCTCCCTCGGATCATGCGGACCGCCCTTCTTCAGGCCCCTTGTCGCGGTCGGGACGATTCTGCCGATCGTCCCGGCAGGCCGGGAACGTCCACCAGACTTCTCACTCGAATGAGTGAGTAACCGCGCGAAGACACCCAGAACGGGAGGGGGAAACGCGCGGAGGGGCGCACCCGGTGGTTCCGGGCACGCCCCTCCGCAGGGCTCGCGAGCAGGCTCGCCGACGGACGTCAGGCGCCGCGCAGCACCGCGCCGGTCCGCTCGGCGGCCAGGGCCACCGCGGCGTCACGGGCGGCCGAGGCCTCCTCGACGGTCAGCGTGCGGTCGGCGGCGCGGAACCGCAGCGCGTACGCCAGGGACTTCTTGCCCTCGCCGATCTGCTCGCCGGTGAACGTGTCGAACAGCCGGATGGACTCGAGGAGTTCACCCGCGCCCTCGCGGAGCACGCGCTCCACGTCGGCGGCCGGCACGTCCTGGTCGACGACCAGGGCGACGTCCTGCGTGGCCACCGGGAAGGTGGAGATCCGCGGGGCGCGCACGAGACCGGCGGACGCCTGCTCGACGAGGTCGAGGTTCAGCTCCATCGCGCACGTACGGGCGGGCAGGCCGAGCGCCTTGACGACGCGCGGGTGCAGCTCGCCGGCGAAGCCGACGGTCTGCTCGGCGCCGTCGACGACGACGGCAAGGTGGGCGCAGCGGCCCGGGTGCCAGGGCCCGTACTGGCCCTGGCGGATGATCAGCTCCGTACCGGCCTCGCGGGCGACGGTCCGGGCGGCCTCGACCGCGTCGGCCCAGCCGGCCGGGCGGCCCTCGCCCCACCAGCCGGCCTGCTCGCGGGCCCCGGCGAGTACCACGGCGACGTGCCGCGGCTGGTGCGGCAGCACCGCGTTGACGCCCGCGAGCTCGGCGTCGGTCGGGCGGCGGTCGACGGTCAGCCGTACCGCGACGCCCGGCTCGGCGGGGGCGCGGAAGACCAGGCCGGTCTCGAAGAGGGCCAGGTCGTGGCTGCCGCGGCCGTCGTTGCGGCGCAGCGCGCCGAGGAGGCCGGGCAGCAGCGCGGTGCGCAGTGCGGGCTCCTCGTCGGAGAGCGGGTTGACGAGCGTGACGACCTTGCGGCACTCGTCGTCGGCCGGGATGTCGAGCTGGTCGAAGATCTGCTCGCTGATGAACGGGTAGTTCAGCGCCTCGACGTAGCCGGCGCCGGCCAGGGCGCGGCCCACGCGGCGGTGGGTGCGCTGCCGCTCGGTGAGCCCGCGGCCCGCCGGGGGCTTGGGGAGCGTGGAGGGCAGGTTCTCGTAGCCCTCCAGGCGGATGACCTCTTCGGCGAGGTCGTTGGGCTCGTTGAGGTCGGGGCGCCAGGACGGGACGGTGACGACGAGCTCGTCCTGCCCGTACACGTCGCAGCCGACCTGCTGGAGGCGGCGGACGACGGTCTCGCGGCCGTAGTGGACGCCGGCGACCCGGTCGGGGTGGTCGGCGTGCATCGCGACCGTGCGCGGGGCGCTCGGCGCGATGATCTCCGTGACGCCGGCCTCGGCGGTGCCGCCCGCGAGGAGGACCAGCAGGTCCACGGTGCGCTGCGCGGCGGCGGCCGCGGCCTGCGGGTCGACGCCCCGCTCGAACCGCTTGGACGCCTCGGAGGACAGCTTGTGGCGGCGCGCGGTGCGGGCGATGGAGATGGCGTCGAAGTGCGCGGCCTCGATGACCACCTCGGTGCTGCCCTGGACCTGGCCGGTCTCGGGGTCCGTCACCGCGTCGGCGATCTCGGTGTTGGCGCCGCCCATGACGCCCGCGATGCCGATGGGGCCGCGGTTGTCGGTGATGACGAGGTCGGCCGGGTCGAGGACGCGGACGGTGCCGTCGAGGGTGGTGATCTTCTCGCCGGGCTCGGCGCGGCGCACCCCGATCGCGCCGTCGAGCCGGCCGCGGTCGTAGGCGTGCAGCGGCTGGCCGAGTTCGAGCATCACGTAGTTCGTGACGTCGACGGCGAGGGAGATCGGGCGCATGCCGGCCTTCTGGAGGCGGCGGCGCAGCCAGATCGGGGAGCGGGCCTCCGGGTCGAGGCCGACGACGGTGCGCGCGGTGAAGCGGGAGCAGCCGATCGGGTCGGAGACCTGGACCGGGTAGCCGTACGAGTTGGGCGCGGGCACGTCGAGGAGCGCCGGGTCGCGCAGCGGCAGCCCGTACGCGATGGCGGTCTCGCGGGCGACGCCGCGCATCGACAGGCAGTAGCCGCGGTCGGGCGTGACGGCGATGTCGAGGACCTCGTCGTACAGCTCCAGCAGCGCGGTGGCGTCCGTGCCGACCTCGTGCTCGGGCGGCAGCACGATGATGCCGTGCGTACCGTCGTCGCCCATGCCGAGCTCGTCGCCGGAGCAGATCATGCCGCGGGAGACCCGGCCGTACGTCTTGCGCTCGGCGATCCGGAAGTCGCCGGGCAGCACGGCGCCGGGCAGGGCCACGACGACCTTGTCGCCCTCGGCGAAGTTCCGGGCGCCGCAGATGATCTCCTGGGGCTCGCCGGTGCCGTTGGCCTGGCCGACGTCGACGGTGCAGAAGCGGATCGGCTTCTTGAACTCGGTGAGCTCCTCGATGGTGAGGACCCTGCCCACCACGAGGGGGCCGGTGAGGCCGGCGCCGAGCTGCTCGACGGTCTCGACCTCCAGGCCCGCCGAAATCAGTTTGGCCTGTACGTCACGGCCAGTCTCCGTCGCCGGCAGGTCGACGTACTCCCGCAGCCACGAAAGCGGGACCCGCATCAGATCTCCATTCCGAACGGCCGGGTGAAGCGGACGTCACCCTCGACCATGTCTCGCATGTCCTCGACGCTGTGGCGGAACATCAGCATCCGCTCGATGCCGAAGCCGAACGCGAATCCGCTGTACTTCTCCGGGTCGACGCCGCAGGCGATGAGCACCTTGGGGTTGACCATGCCGCAGCCGCCGAGCTCGATCCAGCCCTCGCTGCCGCAGGTGCGGCAGGGCCGGTCCGGGTTGCCGACGGACTCGCCGCGGCAGACGTAGCAGAGCATGTCCATCTCGGCGGACGGCTCGGTGAAGGGGAAGAAGTTCGGGCGGAGCCGGGTCTTCATGTCCGGCCCGAAGAGCGCCTGGACCATGTGGTCGAGGGTGCCCTTGAGGTCGGCCATGGTGAGGCCCTCGTCGACGGCGAGCAGCTCGATCTGGTGGAAGACCGGGGTGTGCGTGGCGTCGAGCTCGTCGGTGCGGTAGACGCGGCCCGGGCACACGACGTACACGGGCGGCTCGCGGTCGACGAGCGTGCGCGCCTGCACCGGGGAGGTGTGGGTGCGCAGCACGATGCCGGATGCGTCGCCCTGGACGCCTTCGGGGCCCTGGACGAAGAAGGTGTCCTGCATCTGGCGGGCCGGGTGGTCGGGGACGAAGTTCAGGGCGTCGAAGTTGAACCACTCCGCCTCGACCTCGGGGCCCTCGGCGACCTCGTAGCCCATGGAGACGAAGACGTCGGTGACGCGCTCCATGAGGGTGGTGAGCGGGTGCCGGGCGCCGGGCGGGGTGCGGTCGTAGGGGAGGGTGACGTCCACCGCCTCCTCGACCAGCACACGGGCGTCGCGCTCGGCCTCCAGCTCCGCCTGCCGGGCGGCCAGCGCCTTGGCCACGGCGCCACGGGCCTGGCCGACGCGCTTGCCGGCCTCCGCCTTGGCGTGCGGGGGCAGGGCGCCGATCTCGCGGTTGGCGAGCGCGAGCGGCGAGGTGCCGCCCGTGTGCGCGACCTTGGCATGGGCGAGCTCGTCGAGGTCGCCCGCGGCCGCGAAGGCGGCGAGCGCCTCGTCCCGCATGCGCTCGATCTCTTGCGGTTTCAGTGCCTCGACCTCGACTGGGTCGTACGACTTGTTGGGTGCCGACATCTCTTCCCGTGCTTCCGAATGGGCTGGCTGGGGCCCCCGCTCGACGACCGAGGACGCAAAGGTGCCAAAGGACGAGTCTAACGGGGTACTGCGGACGCGGATGAGCCCGTGGGTCCCGGCGCGGGATCGTCCCGAAGTGTGGACGGTGCTTCAGAAGCCCTGGGTGAGGTACGCCGGTGCCGCCACCGGCAGGGTAAACCGGAATTCCGCGCCGCCGGACGGGCTGCGGCCGACGGTGATGGTGCCGCCGTGCGCCTCGACGATGCCCTTGACGATGTACAGGCCGAGGCCCGTGCCGCCACGGGTGCTCCCCCGCCAGAAGCGGGTGAAGACGCGGCCCATCGACTCCTCGGGGATGCCGGGGCCTTCGTCGCTCACGGTGACCGCCGTTCCTTTCTCGTCGTCGTCCGGGCCGCTGGGTGCCACGTCGATGGTGACGGTTCCCTCGCCGTGGCGCACCGCGTTTTCCAGGAGGTTGCCGAGGACCTGGTCGATCTTGTCGGGGTCGGCCCACAGATCGGGCAGCGGGCGGCGGACGCGTACGAAGAAGCGGTCCGGGGACTGGCCGCGGGCCGTGTGGGCCTGGATGTGCCGGCCGACGGCGGCGGCGAGGTCGACGGGCTGGCGGCGCACCTCCAGCCGTCCGGAGTCGATCCGGGAGATGTCGAGCAGCTCCGTGATCAGCCGTGTGACGCGGTTGGCGTCGGCGTCGACGGTCTCCAGGATGAGCCGCTTCTGCTCGTCGGTGAACCGGTCCCACTTGTCGAGGAGGGTCTTGGTGAAGCCCTTCACGGAGGTCAGCGGGGAGCGCAGCTCGTGCGCGACGGTGGCGATCAGTTCGGCGTGACTGCGTTCGGTGCGGCGCCGGGCCTCCGTGCCGCGCAGGGTGACCACGACGCGCCGGATGGGGCCGAGTGGCCGCTCGCGCACGTACCGGGCGGCGACGAGGACCTCGTGGCCTCCGGGCAGCAGCAGGTTGCGTTCGGGCTGGCCCGTGCGGGTGGCGAGGCCGCCGTACGGGTCGGTGAGCGGCCACCAGCGGCGGCCCTTGAGGTCCTCCAGGGGCAGCGCCTCGTCGAGGGGCCGTCCGAGTGCCCGCGCATGTGGTACGCCGGTGATGCGGGAGGCCTGGGCGTTGAAGCACACGACCCGGCCGTCCGCGTCGGCGACCACCAGCCCGTCGGGCAGGTCGTCGGGGTCGCAGTCGGGCACCCGGTGGTGAGCCGTCGGGGCGGCTAAACCGCCCTGGTGCTCCGCGTGCCTGCCCGTACCGAGCGTCATCCCCGTACCCCACCCCTCAGTGTTGCGCGACGGGCCCCCGAGCCCGTCACCCTACTAGCCGATGGCGACGGAGCGGCACCCTCCCGCAGCACGCTGCGCACGCGCGGACGCGTAGAGGCATACGGCGGCGGCGGTCGCGAGGTTCAGGCTCTCGGCCTTGCCGTGGATGGGGACGCGGACGACGGCGTCGGCGAGGGCGCGGGTCTCCTCTGGCAGGCCCCACGCCTCGTTGCCGAAGATCCACGCGGTGGGGCCGCCCATGGTGCCGGCGTCGAGCTCCGCGTCCAGGTCGTCGTCGCCCGCCCCGTCGGCGGCGAGCACCCGCACCCCGGCGTCCTTGAGTCCGGCGACGGCCTGCTGGACGGGGACGCCGACGGCGACGGGCAGGTGGAACAGGGAGCCGACGGAGGCGCGTACCGACTTCGGGTTGTACAGGTCGACGGAGGCGTCCGTGAGGACGACGGCGTCGGCCCCGGCGGCGTCGGCGCAGCGCAGCACGGTCCCGGCGTTGCCGGGGTCCCGTACGTGGGCGAGTACGGCGACCAGCTTGGGCCGGGCGGCCAGGATGTCGTCGAACGGCGAGTCGAGGAAGCGGCACACGCCGACGAGGCCCTGCGGTGTGACGGTCTGGGAGAGCTCGGCGATGACGGCGTCCGAGGCGAGGTGGACGCGGGCCCCGGCGGCGCGGGCCGCGTCGACGATGTCGGTGTACCGGGCGGCGGCCTCGGTGGTGGTGAAGAGTTCGAGCAGCGTCGGCTCGCCGTCCGGGCCGCGGTGGGCGACGGCCTCCCGGACGGCCTGCGGGCCCTCCGCGATGAAGCGGCGCTCCTTGCCCCGGAAGTTGCGCTTGGCGAGCCGCCTGGCGGCGGCGACGCGCGGGGAACGCGGGGAGATCAGCTCGGGGGTGCCCATGGTGCTCGGCGGCTCTTTTCCTCGTACGTACGCGGGGGTCGGCGCGGCGCGCCGGCGGACGCGGGGCGCGGCGCGGTGACGCTGGCGGTCGCGGGGCGCGGTGGCGGGCGCGGTGGCGGTGCGGGGACAACGCGCCGGACCCGCAGGCGCGGGGCCTGCGGGTCCGGTCGGAAGAACGGCGGCCTGGACGATCAGGCGGCGGCCTTCGGGGCGTTGACGTCGCTCGGGAGGGCCTTCTGGGCGACCTCGACCAGGGCGGCGAACGCGTTGGCGTCGTTGACCGCGAGCTCGGCCAGGATCTTGCGGTCGACCTCGATGTTCGCGGCCTTCAGACCCTGGATGAAGCGGTTGTACGTGATGCCGTTGGCGCGGGCAGCGGCGTTGATGCGCTGGATCCACAGCTGGCGGAAGTCACCCTTGCGCTTCTTGCGGTCGTTGTAGTTGTAGACCAGCGAGTGGGTGACCTGCTCCTTGGCCTTGCGGTACAGGCGGGAGCGCTGACCGCGGTAGCCGCTGGCCTGCTCGAGGATCGCACGGCGCTTCTTGTGAGCGTTGACTGCGCGCTTGACGCGTGCCACTTGTTAACTCCTTGTAGCGGGGCCGTGGGGGACGTCACACGGCCCGGGAACGATTGGGTCCCGGTGGTCGGGCTTCCGGCCGTCTCGTCATCGGGTGCGAGGGCCGGGGGCTCGGATCAGATCCGATCGATCGCTCAGATGCCCAGCATCTTCTTGATCTTGGCGCTGTCACCCGGGGCCATCTCGGCGTTGCCAGTGAGGCGGCGCGTCAGCTTGGACGACTTGTGCTCGAGCAGGTGGCGCTTGCCGGCGCGCTCACGGAGCACCTTGCCGGAGCCGGTGATCTTGAAGCGCTTCTTGGCACCGCTGTGCGTCTTGTTCTTCGGCATCGCGCCGTTCTCTCCTCGTCAGTGGCGCTCCCAGCCGGTCCGGGGACCGGCGCGTGGGAGCGTCAGATGGATCGTTTCGCGTCCTGGGCGGTCGCCCGGGACACGGCCTTGCTGGCTACTGGGCGGACGGGTCCGCCTGGGCGGGCTGGCCCTGGCGCTCCGCCTTGCGGGCGGCCTGCGCCTCGCGGGCCTCGGCCATGGCCTCGGTCTTCTTCTTGTGCGGACCGAGAACCATGATCATGTTGCGGCCGTCCTGCTTCGGGTTCGACTCGATGAACCCGAGGTCCTGGACGTCCTCCGCGAGCCGCTGCAGGAGCCGGTAGCCGAGCTCCGGCCGGGACTGCTCGCGACCACGGAACATGATCGTGATCTTGACCTTGTCGCCCTGCTTGAGGAACCGGACGACGTGACCCTTTTTGGTGTCGTAGTCGTGCGGGTCGATCTTCGGCCGGAGCTTCATCTCCTTGATGACCGTGTGCGCCTGGTTCTTGCGCGCCTCACGGGCCTTCATGGCCGACTCGTACTTGAACTTGCCGTAGTCCATGAGCTTGCACACGGGCGGACGGGCGTTCGCCGCGACCTCGACCAGGTCGAGGTCGTACTCCTGGGCAAGCTCCAGGGCCTTGGCGAGCGGAACGATTCCGACCTGCTCGCCGCTGGGACCGACAAGTCGCACCTCGGGAACGCGAATCCGGTCGTTGATGCGGGGCTCGGCGCTGATGGATCCTCCTCGGTAGCACCACGCGACCGCCTGGCGGACGGACGCGTAACGTCTGTTTAGTGAGACCAACCGCGCCGGCGCATGAAAAATGCCCCGGACGGGACACAGGCGGGGCTCCTCGTACTACCGGAGCACCGACACGGCATGCCGCGGGGCGCTTTCTTCGGGCGGGTCCATCGTCCGTACGGAACGATGGGCGCCGCCTGACCGGTGACCCGCCGTCCCGGAGGACGGCCAGGTGGGAGAGCGGAGCCTCCACTTGTGGGCCGGAGCTCATACGGTTCCGGCCGGTCGTCACACCAGGCTACCAGCAGTCCGGGGGTGCGCCCAACCGGGCGGGCGGCGCCCGGCGCGCGGGGCGGCGGGGGGCTGCGCATATCGTGTGGGGCATGAGTGACGCCACGCCCAGCCGGCCCGCCCCCGAGGCCTCCGACGCCCCCGACAGCCCTGACAGCCCCGACTTCTCCGCTCTGACCCGCGACATCGCGGAGGTCCCGGCGGTCGAGGTGATCGTCACGGTCGCCGTCAACCTGATGAGCGCCGCGGCCGTGAAGCTCGGGCTGACCGAGGAGGGCGACAAGTACAAGGACCTCGACGAGGCGCGGAAGCTGGTCCACGCGCTGGCGGGTCTGCTCGACGCGGGCGCGACGGAGATCAGCTCGTTCCACGCGGCGCCGCTGCGGGACGGCCTGAAGTCGCTGCAGCTGGCGTTCCGCGAGGCGTCGATCGTCCCGGACGAGCCGGGCCAGGGGCCGGGCGAGAAGTACACGGGGCCGGTGTTCGGCTGAGACCCGCAGCCGAGACCCGTACGGGTCCGGGTCGGGTCGTCAGTTCCGTACGTAGAAGGGCTCGCCCGGTGGGGTGGCGTCGGCCGGCAGGAGTGCCAGGTCGAGGCCGCGCACCAGGCGGGCCCTCAGTGTGTCGTCGGCCGCCAGGGCCTGGGCGACGCGGCGGGCCGCCTCGGCGGGCGGGGCGTCCGGGGACAGGACCAGGGCGAGGGTGCCGTCGGCTTCGCCGCCGCGGCCCAGGTACGCGCGGCGCACGGCCGGTTCGGCGGCGGCCAGGGCCCGGACGGCGTCCGTGACGGCCGGGTCGTCGAGCGGGTGGGTGCTGGTGCGGCCCTCGGCGACGGCCAGGAGGGCGCGGCCGGTCAGCGCGTACGGGACGGGGCCCGCCATGTCCAGGACCAGCGTGTCGGCCTTCTCATGGGCGACCGCCTGGAGGGCCTGGTGCAGGGGTACGGCGACGGGCCGGGCGGCCGGGTCCCAGCGGGCGAGCGAGTCGGTGGACGTGAACGCGGGGAGGGCGCGGCGGTCGCCCGCCGTGAGCGTGGGGACGGCCATGTCGCTGGTCTTCTCGCGGCGCAGCCCGCCCACCCGTCTCCCACCACCGCCCTTATTCGACGCTTCGCGGCCCCCCTCGATGTCCTCCTCGACCTCGCCCAGTACGGCGACGACGGGGACGAGGAGCCGGGCGTCCTTCAGCGCCTCCAGGACCTGGGGTTCCGCTGTGCGGTCCTCGGCCCAGGCCGCGAGGGCCGCGGAGAGCCGGGGGTCGCAGGAGCCGTCGTCATCGGAGAAGCCGGGGTCCGGGATGTTCTTGAGCGCCACGTGCCGAGCCTAACCGGGGCGGTACGTCCGGCCGTACGGCGGCCTCCCCCGTACGGGGCGCCCATGCCGTACGGGGCCTCACTCCGTACGGCGGCCGCCGCGCCACAGGACGACGGATACGGCGAGCAGGACCGCGCCGACGCCGCCGGTGACCGGGGCGACGAGGTCGGCGGGCTCCTCCTCCTCGGGTGCGGGCTGCGGGCCGGGGCCGAAGTAGGGGCCGCTGTAGCCGGCGGTGGCGGCCTTCGGGTCGGCGGGCCGGAGCTTCCCGCCGGCCTCGATGGCGGCGGCCGGGTCGACGGTTCCGTAGCCCTTGTCGTCGTCGCGGCCGCCCTCGGGGCCGTCGCGGGCCGTGTCCGCGATGAGCTTCTTGATCTGCGCGGGCGTGAGGCCGGGGTGGGCGGCGCGGACCAGGGCGACGGCGCCGGAGACGAACGCGGAGGCGGCGCTGGTGCCCCAGCCCTCGTAGTACTTGCGGTCCGGGTCGGCGATGACGACGTCGACGCCGGGGGCGCTGACGGTGGCGTACCAGCGGCTCGTGGAGAAGGAGGCGTGGGTGCCGTAGCGGTCGACGGCGGTGACGGCGATGACGCCGGGGTAGGCGGCCGGGTACGAGGCCCGGTCGCCCTTCTCGCCGCCGTTGCCGGCGGAGGCGACGACGACGGCGCCCTTGGACAGGGCGTACTGGACGGCGGCGTCCTCGGCGGCCTCGGGGTGCGCGGACTCGCTGTCGTCGCCGAGTGAGAGGTTGATCACGTCGGCGCCCTGGTCGGCGGCCCAGCGGATGCCCTGGGCGAGGGCGCTGCCGCGGGTGTGGCGGGCGCGGGTGCGGGCCTTGTCGCCGCCTTCGAGGATGACCCGTACGGGGAGGATCTTGGCTTCGGGTGCGACGCCGAGTACGCCGTCGCCGCCGCCGGGGCCGTGTCCGTGGCCCGCGATGATGCCGGCCATGGCGGTGCCGTGGCGGGCCCAGGCGCGGTCGCCGCGCTCGGCTCCGAAGCCGATGAAGTCCTTGCCGGCGAGGACGTTGCCGGCGAGGTCGGGGTGGGTGTCGTCGACGCCGGTGTCGAGGACGGCGACGGTGATGCCTTCGCCCCTGGTGGTCTGCCAGGCCTTGTCGGTGTTGAGGGCCTCGATGCCCCACTGCCGGGCGCGGATGGCGTCGGCCTGGGCGGGGGTGGCGGGCAGTACGGCGAAGACGGTGGCGGTCAGGGCGGCGAGGAGGGCACGGGCGGTGCGGGAGGTGCGGGGGGCGCGGCCGATGTGGGGGGCGCGGCCGATGTGGGGGGTACCTGCGGTGCGGGTGGTAGCGGAGGTGTGCTTCACGGTGCGGTGGCCCCCTTTTCGGCCTGGGCCTTCTCCGGGTCGACGGCCGCGGTGACGGCCTCGCGGAGGCCGTGCTCTATGCGGTCGGCGACGCCGCGGGCGTCGTGGCCGAGGCCGGCTTGGGCGGGGGCCGTGGTCTGGCCCTTGACCATGGCCTCCTGAGCGGGCTGGGGGGTGGTGACGGAGCGGCCGTCGGCGAAGCCCGAGACGGCGAAGACGACGACGGGCACTTCGGTGAGGACGTCGATGTGCCAGCTCGCGCGCTGCGGGTTGCCGAATCCCGCGGCGACGGTGCCGGGGGCGGGGAGCGCCGGGGGTATGAGGTCCGGGCGCCTGTCGAGGCCGCCGTCGGTGAAGCGGGTGTGCAGAGCGGTCATGCCGGGGGCGTCGCTGTCCATGAAGACGAGGCCGACGGTGGTGACGCTGGTGGCGGTCGCGTCGGTGTACGTGGCGCGCAGCACGCGCAGGCAGCCGGCCGGGTCCAGGATCTGGGCCAGGCCGGGATGGAGGGCGCTGGCGCAGGGCGCGTCGGGGGCGACGGCGACACGCGTCCAGGTGCGGTCGGCTCCGCCGGGGCCGGCGCCGTCGCCCTTGAGGGTGCGCGGGAACAGGGTGTCCACCGGGGTGCTGTGCCACAGGGTGGCGGCCTCGGTGTAGGCGGTTCGGGCCGGCTGGTCGCCGGAGTCGCGGAGGAGCCAGGCCCCGGCGGCCGCCCCGCCGATGAGCCCGAGCCCGAGGACCAGGCTGGTGACGGCGGCGACGGTACGGCCGGTGCGCCGCTCCCGGATCGGCCGCAGCCGCGTGGTGGTCTCGGCAGGCGCCTCGGGCGGCGCCCAGGCCCCGAACCCCTGATGCGCGTACGGCTGCGGGGGTACGGCTCGGCCGGGCTCGCCCCACGGCGCGGCGGGCACCCCGCGGCCCCCGGCGGCGGGCTGCGCGGCGCGTGCGCCAGGGCCCTCCGGACCCACGGCACCCACGGGCGCCGAGGGCTGCCCCGGGGCGCTCCGGGGCCCGGGTACGCCGCCCTGGCGCGCTGCGGCGGGCTCACCGGGGGCCGCGGTGGTGCGGGACGGGGCGGACTCGCCGGACGCGCGGGACGGGGCGGACTCGCCGGACGCGCGGTGCCCCTCGGGCGGGACCGGACCTGCGCCGGTGGGCCGCGCGGGGCCTGCGAGGCGGTTCGAGGCCGCCGCCTGCAGCGTGTCCGCCGAGGCGGTGCGGGGCGTGGCACCCGCTGCCGTACCGGACGGGCCAGCCGGGGCGGTGGGTGCCGAGGGCTCCGGCTGCGCCGGAACGTGGCCGGCAGGCGGGGCAGCGGGGCCGCGTGTCCCGGGTGCGGCCGGGGCGCCGGGGTTCGAGGGGCGGCGGTCCGTGTCCGAGGGGTTGGCGGGACGGGCCGCCTCCGAGGCGGTGGGACGGTGTTCGGGCCGGGGCGGAATCCGGCGTGGGACCGTCGGCGCGGGGGCGTTCGCATGCGGCGGGGTCTGGACCGTGCCGTCGGTGGTCGTCGCGGGTGCCGCCGCCGATGCTGTCGCCGCCGGGGCGGTGCCGTTCGCAGGGGTTACGGAGGCGGGGCGGAGGCGGGTGGTGCGTTCCACGTCCGGCTCGGGGGGCAGGCCGGGCGGCTGCGGGCGCCGTGCGTCGGTGCTCATCCGCCCCCCATCGTCGTCGTACCTGTACGCCGTCGGGGCAGGCCCGTTCGCCAGCGTGTAGGCGTCACTCTAAAGGCTGTGGACGGCGCGTCGGGAACGAGCCCGCAGGTCGGGGCGGTTCTGACCGGAACGTCCCCCTCCACGCCCCCTACCGCCCGGTAGTCGCTTCTGGCACGCTCTGGCCATGACTCCCCGTGCCGCTGACCACGCCCGGTACGACCGGGCCACCGCCGCTCTCGACGCCCCACTCGCGATCGTGGACCTGGACGCCTTCGACGCGAACGCCGACGATCTCGTACGGCGGGCCGGCGGCAAGCCGATACGGGTCGCGAGCAAATCGGTGCGCTGCCGCGCGCTGCTGGAACGGGTGCTCGCCCGGCCGGGCTTCGCGGGGGTCATGTCGTTCACGCTGGACGAGTCGCTGTGGCTGGCGCGGGCCGGGTTCGACGACGTCCTGCTGGCGTATCCGTCCGCCGACCGGGCCGGGTTCGCCGAGCTGGCCGGGGACGCCAAGGCGGCGCGCGCCGTCACCGTCATGGTGGACGACCCCGCGCAGCTCGCGCTGATCGACGCCGCCCGGGACGGCGGACGCGAAGAGGTACGGGTCTGCCTGGAGCTGGACACGTCGCTGCACCTGCTCGGCGGCCGCGTACGGATCGGGGCGCGGCGCTCGCCGCTGCGCGAGCCCGCCCAACTCGCCGAGCTGGCCCGGTCGGTGGCGCGTCGGCCCGGGTTCCGGCTGGTGGGGCTCATGGCGTACGAGGGGCATGTCGCCGGGGTCGGTGACGCGGTCGCCGGGCGGCCGCTCCAGTCGCGTGCCGTACGGCTGATGCAGGCCGTGGCGCGGCGGGAACTGGCGGAGCGCCGCGCGGCGGTGGTGGCGGCGGTGCGGGCGGTGGCGCCGGACCTGGAGTTCGTGAACGGGGGCGGTACGGGCAGCGTGCAGTTCACCGTGGCCGAGGACGCCGTGACCGAGGTCGCCGCCGGGTCCGGGCTCTATGTGCCGCGGCTCTTCGACAACTTCTCCTCCTTCAGCGGGCGGCCCGCCGCGCTGTTCGCGCAGCCCGTCGTGCGCCGTCCCGGCGTGGGTGTCGTCACCGTGCTCGGCGGCGGCTACCCCGCGTCGGGTGCGGCGGGCAAGGACCGGCTGCCCGTCCCGTATCTGCCGGAGGGGCTGCGCTACCACCCGCAGGAGGGTCCGGGCGAGGTGCAGACCCCGCTGCTGGGTGCGGCCGCCGACGATCTGCTGATCGGCGACAAGGTGTGGTTCCGGCACGCGAAGGCGGGCGAGTTGTGCGAGCGGTTCGACCGGCTCCATCTGGTCGAGGGCGACCGCGTGACGGCCGTCGTGCCCACGTACCGGGGTGAAGGGCTCACCTTTCTCTGAGCCCCGGGCCCCCGAGCCCCCGAGCCCCCGAGCCCCCCTGGGGCCCCGTCAGTTGCCGCCCGGCGCGATGCTGCTGCCCACGCCGCCGCTCGTCGCGCTGCCGATGGGGCGGATGCCCTTGGCGATCTCGTCCATGAGCGACAGCGAAGGACCCTCCGGGCCGCCGTCGAACGCGAACCGTACGACGACCGGTGTCCCGGTGCCGCCGGGCGACGGGAACACCAGCGACTGGACGTGACCGCCCGCGCCCTTGACCGTGGTGACCTGCCAGCGGACCAGGTAGCCGGTGCGGCCGGCGACGACGGCCGGGCGGGCCGCGACCTCCTTGTGGGAGCTCATGCCGCCGTACGGCTTGCTGCGGATCTTGCCGTCGCCGAAGAACTCGTCGGCCGCCTTGGCGATGTCCTCCTTGGCCATGGCCTCGGGCGTGGTCGCCGTGGACGCGAGCGTACGGGAGCTGACCTGGCCGTGGCGGCAGTAGCCGCTGCCGCCGGGGCAGCGGACGGATTCGGTGGTGGTCATGGTGGCGCCGTCGTAGACGCCGTACTGGGGCTTCTCCCAGCCCTCGGGGACGGGCAGCGTGATGCCGTTGAGCTGGTCGACCAGGACGGACGGGTCCTCGGACGGGGACGCGGAGGCGGTCTCCGACGGTTCGGCGGGCTCCGCGGGTTCCGTCGGCGCGGCCCCGGTCGCGGCGGACGCCGGGGGCTGCTTCGCGTCCGGGGGCGGCTCGTCGCCGCCGGGGCGGAACACGAGTACGGCGGCGACCACGACCGCCGCCACGGCGGCTGCCGCGACGGCGATCTGGACGGCCCGCCGATTGCGGTTCGGGGGCACGACGACGGCCACCGGCTGCTGCTGCGGGTGCGGCCCGCCGCCGGCCGCCGGGCGGGTGTGCGCGGTCCACGTGGTGCCGTCCCACCACCGTTCGACGGTGGGAGCGGAGGGGTCGGGGTACCAGCCCGGCGGTGTCGTCATGCTCATGCAGTCAGCGTATCCAGGTCCCCGTGGCGGGGGTTCACAGCGGGGTGACGTACGCGCCCGAGATGCCGCCGTCCACGAGGAAGTCCGTCGCGTTGACGAACGACGAGTCGTCGCTCGCGAGGAACGCCACGGCCGCCGCGATCTCCTCGGCCTCCGCGAACCGGCCGACCGGGATGTGCACGAGGCGGCGCGCCGCCCGCTCCGGGTCCTTGGCGAACAGCTCGCGCAGCAGCGGCGTGTTGACGGGGCCCGGGCACAGGGCGTTGACGCGGATGCCCTCGCGCGCGAACTGCACGCCCAGCTCACGGGACATGGCGAGGACGCCGCCCTTGGACGCGGTGTACGAGATCTGGCTGGTGGCCGCGCCCATGATCGCCACGAAGGACGCCGTGTTGATGATGGAGCCCCTGCCCTGGCGGCGCATGTACGGGATGGCGGCCTTGCAGCACAGGTAGACGGACGTGAGGTTGACGTCCTGGACGCGCTTCCACGCCTCCAGGCCGGTCTCCAGGATGGAGTCGTCGTCGGGCGGCGAGATGCCGGCGTTGTTGAAGGCGACGTCGACGCTGCCGTAGGTGTCGTACGCGGTCTTGAACAGCGCCTCGACCTGCTCGGGGTCGGTGACGTCGACCCGTACGAAGAGGCCCCCGACCTCGTCGGCGGCCGCCTTGCCGGCCTTCTCGTCGATGTCGCCGCACACGACGTGCGCGCCTTCGGCGGCGAGGCGGCGGGCGGCGGCGAGGCCGATGCCGCTGCCGGCGCCGGTGATGACGGCGGTGCGGCCGACGAGGCGGCGGCAGATGATGTCGTTCTCGGTCATGGTGGTTCAGGCCTCCGTGCTGATGAAGACGTTCTTGGTCTCGGTGAAAGCGGCGAGGGCGTCCGGGCCCAGTTCGCGGCCGATGCCGGACTGCTTGTAGCCGCCGAACGGGGTCCAGTAGCGGACGCTGGAGTGGGAGTTGACGGACAGGTTGCCGGCCTGGACCGCCTGCGAGACGCGCAGGGCGCGGCCGACGTCGCGGGTCCAGATGGAGCCGGACAGGCCGTAGTCGGTGGCGTTGGCGAGGCGTACGGCGTCGGCCTCGTCGTCGAAGGGGAGCACGGCGGCGACGGGGCCGAAGATCTCCTCGGTGGCGGCGGGCGCGTCGGGTGCGAGGCCGGTGAGGACGGTCGGCGGGTACCAGAAGCCGGGGCCTTCCGGTGCGCTGCCGCGGACGGCGTCGGCGCCGTCGGGGACGTAGGACCGTACGCGGTCGAGCTGGGCGCGGGAGATGAGCGGGCCCATCTGGGTCCGCTCGTCGGCCGGGTCGCCGACGACGACCTTCTCGACGGCGGGGGCGAGGATCTCCATGAACCGGTCGTACGCGCCGCGCTGGACGAGGATGCGGGTGCGGGCGCAGCAGTCCTGGCCGGCGTTGTCGAGGAACGCCATGGGGGCGGCGAGGGCGGCGGCCTCGATGTCGGCGTCCGCGAAGACGATGTTGGGGCTCTTGCCGCCGAGTTCGAGCGTGACGCGCTTCACGCGGTCGGCGCAGCGGGCCATGATGCCCTTGCCGACGCGGGTGGACCCGGTGAAGACGATCTTCGCGACGCCGGGGTGTTCGACGAGGGCGGTCCCGGCCACCGGGCCTTCGCCCGGGAGCACCTGGAAGAGGTGCTCGGGCAGGCCCGCCTCCAGGGCGAGCTCGGCGAGGCGGAGGGCGGTGAGCGGGGTGGTCTCGGCGGGCTTGAGGAGCACGGCGTTCCCCGCCGCGAGGGCCGGGGCGGTGCCCCAGGCGGCGATCGGCATGGGGAAGTTCCAGGGCGCGATGACGCCCACCACGCCGAGGGGTTCGAGGATCGTCACGTCGATGCCGCCGGGTACGGGGATCTGCCGGCCGGTCAGCCGTTCCACTCCCCCGGCGGCGTAGTCGAGGAGGTCGCGGACGTTGCCGGTCTCCCAGCGGGCGTTGCCGACGGTGTGGCCGGCCTCGCGGACCTCCAGGAGGGCCAGCTCCTCCAGGTGGTCGTCGACGACGGCGGCGAAGCGCCGCAGCAGGCGGGCGCGGTCGGCGGGGGCGGCGGCGGCCCAGGCGCGCTGGGCACGGGCGGCCCGGGTGACGGCGGTGTCCACGTCGGCGGCGGACGCGGCCGGGACGGTGGCGACGACCTCTTCGGTGGCGGGGCTCAGGACGTGGAGCTCGGTGGTCTCGGCGGTCTCGGCGGTCTCGGCGGTCTCGGCGGTCTCGGCGGTCAACTTCAGGCCTCACATGCGTTCGAAGGAGCGGCGCAGCTCCCAGTCGGTCACGGCGGCGTCGAAGGCGGCGAGTTCGACACGCGCCATGTTGGCGTAGTGCGCGACGACCTCGTCGCCGAAGGCGGCTTTCGCGAGGGCGCTGTTCTCCCACAGCTCGGCGGCCTCGCGGAGGGTGGTGGGGACGTGTTCGTAGTCGCCGGAGTAGGCGTTGCCGGTGCACGGCTCGGGGAGTTCGAGCTGCTGCTCGATGCCGTACAGGCCGGCGGCGACCAGCCCGGCGACGGCGAGGTACGGGTTGACGTCGCCGCCGGGGAGGCGGTTCTCGAAGCGGGTGGACCGGCCGTGGCCGACGATCCGGAGGGCGCAGGTCCGGTTGTCGTGACCCCAGGCGACGGCGGTGGGGGCGAAGGAGCCGGGCTGGAAACGCTTGTACGAGTTGATGTTCGGGGCGTAGAGAAGGGAGAAGTCGCGGAGCGCGGCCAGTTGCCCGGCGAGGAAGTGGCGCATGACGGGCGACATGGCGGCCACGCTGCCCGCCGGGCCGTCGCCGGCCATGACGTTGCGGCCGTCGGCGTCCTGGAGGGAGAGGTGGATGTGGCAGGAGTTGCCCTCGCGCTCGTTGTACTTCGCCATGAAGGTGAGCGAGACGCCCTCCTGGGCGGCGATCTCCTTGGCGCCCGTCTTGTAGACGGAGTGGTGGTCGCAGGTGGTGAGGGCCTCGTCGTAGCGGAAGGCGATCTCGTGCTGGCCGGGGTTGCACTCGCCCTTGGCGGACTCGACGGTCAGGCCGGCGCCCGCCATGTCGTTGCGGATGCGGCGCAGGAGGGGTTCGACGCGGCCGGTGCCGAGGATCGAGTAGTCGACGTTGTACTGGTTGGCGGGCGTGAGGCCCTGGTAGCCGGCGTCCCAGGCCTGCTCGTAGGTGTCCTTGAAGACGATGAACTCCAGCTCGGTGCCGACGTGCGCGGTGTAGCCGTGCTCGGCGAGCCGCTCCAGCTGGCGGCGGAGGATCTGGCGGGGCGCGGCGACGACGGGGGCGCCGTCGTGCCAGGCGAGGTCGGCGATGAGCATGGCCGTGCCGGGGTGCCAGGGGACGCGGTGCAGCGTCGCCGGGTCGGGCCGGAGGGCGAAGTCGCCGTAGCCGGTGGACCAGGAGGACATGGCGTAGCCGTCGACGGTGTTCATGTCGGTGTCGACGGCGAGCAGGTAGTTGCAGCCCTCGGTGCCGTGCTCCAGCACCTCGTCGAGGAAGAAGGGCGCGGCGAACCGCTTGCCCTGGAGGCGGCCCTGCATGTCGGGGAAGGCCAGGACGACGGTGTCGATCTCGCCGCTCGCGACGAGGGCGCGGAGCTCCTCGACGGACAGCGGGGGTGTGCGGTCTGCCACGGGGTGGGTCCTCCTTGGATCAGCCGGAAGCCATAAGGTATGCGTGAGGACCATTGATTGGGAAGAGGAGACGGCCAGATGGTGAGGCAGGCGTCCGACCGGTTGACGCCCGTGCTGCGGCCGGTGCGGGCGGGGAACGGGTTCGAGGAGGCTCTGGAGCAGATCCTCCAGGTGGTGCGGCTCGGCCTGGTGCCCGCCGGGGAGCGGCTGCCGGCGGAGCGCGAGCTGGCCGAGCGGATGGGGATCAGCCGGGTCACGCTGCGCGAGGTGCTCAAGGTGCTGCAGGAGCAGGGGCTGCTGGAGAGCCGGCGCGGGCGGTACGGCGGAACGTTCGTGCTGCGCCGGGACCGCGAGTACGGCGAGGCCGAGCTGCGGCGCCGGATCGCGGCCGTGGACCTGGAGGACGCGCTGCGGTTCCGCGAGGTGCTGGAGGCCGGCGCGGCCGGGCTGTGCGCGGGGCGGGGGCTGGCGGGCGCGGACGCCGAGCGGCTGCGTACGGCGCTGCGGGCCACGCACGACGCGCCGCTGGACGACTACCGGCGCCAGGACACGCTGCTGCACCTGACCCTCGCCGAGCTGTCCGGGTCGCCGACGCTGACCGCGCAGTACGCGGCCGTGCGGGCCACGGTGAACGACCTGCTGGACTGCATACCGCTGCTCGTACGGAACCTGGAGCACGCGCAGCACCAGCACGACGCGCTGGTGGAGGCGGTCCTGGAGGGCGACGCGGACGGCGCGCGCGAGGTGGCGCGTGAGCACTGCGCGGGGACGGCGGCACTGCTGCGCGGGTTCCTGGCGTAACCCGAACGTAACGCACGGGGCTTGCGCTGCCCGTGCGACCACCGCAAAGGTATGGCTCCATTCCATTGGGCTGGACCCGAGCGGAGAGCTGACGCTGCCATGACGCTGGAAGAGACCAAGGGCACCACAGTACCCACGGGGACTGGTGCCGCTCCGACCGACGACTATCTGAAGCGCCGCGCACTGCGGCAGGGCAGCGCCGGCTGGCTGCTGCTCACCGGACTCGGCGTCGGGTACGTCGTCTCGGGCGACTACTCCGGCTGGAACATCGGCCTCGCGGAGGGCGGCTTCGGCGGGCTGGCCATCGCGATGGTCCTCATGGGCGCGATGTACGCGTGCCTCGTCTTCGCGCTCGCCGAGCTGTCCGCGATCCTGCCCGCGGCGGGCGGCGGCTACGGCTTCGCGCGCCGGGCGCTCGGCACCTGGGGCGGGTTCCTCACCGGCACGGCCATCCTCATCGAGTACATCCTCGCCCCGGCCGCCATCTCCATCTTCATCGGCGACTACGTCGAGTCCCTGGGCCTGTTCGGCCTGGAGTCGGGCTGGCCGGTGTACCTGGCCTGCTTCGCCGTCTTCATCGGCATCCACCTGTGGGGCGTCGGCGAGGCCCTGCGCTTCAGCCTGATCGTGACGGCCATCGCGGTGGCGGCGCTGCTGATCTTCGCGGTGGGGGCGTTCACCGAGTTCAGGGCGGACGGCCTCGACGACATCCCGGTGGACACGACCGCCTTCGGCGCGAGCTCCTGGCTGCCGTACGGGCTGCTCGGCATCTGGGCGGCGTTCCCGTTCGGGATGTGGTTCTTCCTCGGCGTGGAGGGCGTGCCGCTCGCAGCCGAGGAGGCCAAGGACCCGGTCAGGTCGATGCCCAGGGCGATGTCCCTGTCGATGGGCGTGCTGGTGCTGCTCGCCGTGGTGACGTTCTTCGCGGCGACCGGGGTGCGGGGCGCCACGGCCATCCAGGACGCGGGCAATCCGCTGGTCGTGGCGCTGGAGGGGGACGGCGGGCCGACCGCGCTGAGCCGGTTTGTGAACTACGCGGGCCTGGCCGGCCTGGTGGCGTCGTTCTTCTCGCTGATCTACGCGGGCTCGCGCCAGCTCTTCGCCCTGTCCAGGGCCGGTTACCTGCCCCGGTTCCTGTCGCTGACGAGCCGCCGCAAGTCCCCGTACCTCGGGCTGCTGATCCCGGGCGCGATCGGCTTCGCGCTGGCCGCAGGGACCGGGGACGGGGCGCGGATGCTGAACATCGCGGTGTTCGGCGCGACCATCTCGTACGCCATGATGGCGCTCTCCCACATCGTGCTGCGGCGCCGCGAACCGCACCTGGAGCGCCCGTACCGCACGCCCGGCGGGGTGGTGACCTCGTCGGTCGCCTTCGCGCTGGCGCTGTCCGCGCTCGTGGCGACGTTCCTGGTCGACAAGGACGCCGCGGTCATGGCACTCGGGGTGTACGTCGTCGCCGTCGCGTACTTCGCGTTCTACAGTCGGCACCGTCTCGTCGCGAGCGCGCCCGAGGAGGAGTTCGCGGCGCTGGCGGCGGCCGAGGCCGAGCTCGACCGCAGGTGAGCACGTGAAAGGACCGCTCCGGATGACCAAGCCCCTCGTCGGCGTGACGACCTACCTCGACCCCGCCCGGTGGGGTGTCTGGGACCTGCCCGCGGCGCTGCTGCCCGCCGCGTACCCGCGGCTGGTCCAGGCGGCGGGCGGCATCGCCGCCCTGCTGCCGCCCGACGCGCCGTCCGTGGCGGCGGAGACCGTCGCCCGGCTCGACGCGCTCGTCGTCGCGGGCGGCGCGGATGTGGAGCCCGTACGGTACGGGGCCGCGCCCGACCCCAGGACGGGCCCGCCCGCACGGGACCGCGACGCCTGGGAGCTGGCCCTGCTGGACGCGGCCCTCGCGGCGGGCACCCCGGTGCTGGGCATCTGCCGGGGCATGCAGCTCCTGAACGTCGCCGTCGGGGGCACGCTCGTCCAGCACGTGGACGGCCATGTGGAGCGGGTGGGCCACTTCGGGCGGCACACGGTCAAGCCGGTCCCGGGCACCCGCTACGCCTCCCTGGTCCCGGAGGCGACGGACGTGCCGACGCACCACCACCAGGCCGTGGACCGCCTGGGCGCGGGGCTCGTGCCGTCCGCCCACGCCGAGGACGGCACGGTCGAGGCCGTCGAACTCCCGGACGGCTGGGTGCTGGGCGTCCAGTGGCACCCGGAGATGGGCGACGACATCCGGGTGATGAAGGGCCTGGTGCGGGCGGCGGGAGATCGATGAGCCGCCGTTCCGCTGTGGGCATGCGTTCCGCCTTGGGGGTCCCTCCTGCACGAAGTGCTTGGGGGAGGAACGGGTGGGCACAGCGGAACGGCCCTGCGGCCTGAGCGTTCGCAGCCCGGCGCACCCCTGCGCGGCGGCCGGACCGGTGGCCGCGCTGCCACCTCAGCGGGCCCTGGACAAGGACAGGAGGTCCCGGGCCGGCCCCGTGGGGCGCGGGCCCCGGGGCCAGACGGCGCGCAGGTCGCGGCGCAGGTCGACCGCCTGGACCGGGACCTCGACCAGGCGGCGGGACGACAGTTCCTCGGTGACCGCCAGTTCGCTGAGGACCGCGGGACCCGCGCCGCTCACCGCCGCGGCCTTCACCGCGGTCGTCGACGCCAGCTCCAGCAGCGGCGCCGCCAGCCCCCCGTACCCGGCGAGCGCCGAGTCCAGCACCTGGCGCGTACCGGACCCGTACTCGCGCAGCACCAGCGGCGTCGCCGCCAGCTCGGCGGGCGTGACCGGCGCCCTGCGGCGGGCCCACCGGTGGGAGGGCGCCGCCACGACCACCAGCCGGTCGCGGGCGACCACGACCCCGTTCAGCCCGTCCGGGACGGCGAGCCCCTCCACGTACCCGAGGTCCGCCTCGCCCGCGAGCAGCGACGCCGCCACCGCCGCCGAGTTGCCCGCCCGCAGCGACACCGCCGTGTCCGGCCGGTCCGCGCGCAGCGCGATCAGCCACCCCGGCAGCAGGTACTCGGCGATCGTCATGGACGCGGCGACCCGCAGCCGGGAGTCCCGGCGGTCCCGCAGCGCCTGGGCGCCCGCGTCGAACGCCTCCGCCGCCTCCACCACGCGGCGCGCCCAGTCCGTGACGAGGGCGCCCGCGTCCGTGAGCCGGGAGCCGCGCGGCGAGCGGTCGACGAGGGCGACACCGAGCTGCCGTTCCATGGACCGGATACGGCTGCTCGCGGCGGGCTGGGTGATCCCCACCTCGCGCGCCGCCCTGCCCAGGCTGCCGTGCCGGGCCACGGCCAGGAGGAGTTCCAGGGCGCCGAGATCGGGCACACGATGCGACAGGCTCATAACGCCAGCTTATGGCCCCATAGCGGAAACGTCCCTGGTCGGGTGGGTTCCGGGCGGCGAGGGTGGAGGTTATGGCACGGACACTCGCCCAGCCCGGCGGCGCCGAAGGCGTCCGCCCGCTCCCCCGCGCACGCCGTTTCCCCGCCGTCCGGCACCTCGGCCCCAACTGGTACGCCGCCGTCATGGGCACCGCGATGGCCGCCAACGCGGGCGCGGGCCTCCCCGTCCACGTGCCGGGCCTGCGGACGGTGTGCACGGCGCTGTGGGCGCTGTCCCTGGTGCTGCTGGCAGGGCTGCTCACCGCCCGGGCGCTGCACTGGACGCACCACCGCGACCAGGCGCGGGCGCATCTGCTGGACCCGGCGGTCGCGCCGTTCTACGGCTGCCTGGCGATGGCGCTGCTGTCGGTGGGCGGGGGCTCGCTGCTGGTGGGGCGCGACTGGATCGGCACAGGCGCGGCGGTCGCGCTGGACGCGGTGCTGTTCACCGCGGGGACGGTGACCGGCCTGGCCGCGGCGGTGGCCGTTCCGTACCTGATGGTCGTACGGCACCGGGTCGGCGCCGGCGACGCGTCGCCGGTGTGGCTGCTGCCGGTGGTCGCGCCGATGGTGGCGGCGGCGCTGGGGCCGCTGCTCGTCCCGTATCTGCCGGCGGGGCAGGCGCGGGCGACGCTGCTGGTGCTGTGCCACGCGCTGTTCGGGCTGAGCCTCCTGGCGGTACTGCTGATGCTGCCGCTGGTGTTCGGGCGCCTGCTGACGGCCGGGCCGCCGCCGGTGGCGCTGACGCCGGCGCTGCTGCTGGTGCTGGGCCCGCTGGGCCAGTCCACGACGGCCGTGAACGCCTTCGCGGACGCCGCGCCCGGAGTCCCGTACGCGGGGCGGCTCGCGGCCCTGTACGGGGTGCCGGTCATGGGCTTCGCGCTGCTGTGGCTGCTGCTGGCGGGAGCGCTGGTGGCGCGGGCACGGCGGCGCGGCATGCGGTTCGGCATGACGTGGTGGGCGTTCACGTTCCCGGTCGGGACGTGTGTGACGGGCCTTGAGGGGCTGGCGCGGCACACGGGCCTCGCGACGCTGAGCGGGGCGGCTGTGGTGCTGTACGCGGTGCTGGTGGCGGCCTGGGCGGTGGCGGCGTGGGGGACGGTACGGGGCGTGCTCAGCGGAACGCTGCTCGCAGCGCCCGGCTCAGCACCGCGGGCGCCTCGGCGAGCGACGGCCCGTACCACGTGAGGTGCCGCCCGTCGACCAGGGCGGCGGGCAGCCCGGCGAACGCCTCGGGCCCGTCGTCGGCGGTGAACCGGTACGGCTCGTCGGGCAGCACGACGAGATCGGCCCCGGCGGCGCGCAGCTCGTCGACCGGGACGCGCGGATAGCGCTCGGCGTGCCCCGCGTACACGTTGACCACGCCGAGCCGCGCCAGCAGATCCCCGGCGAACGTCTCCCGTCCCAGCACCATCCACGGCCGCCGCCACACCGGCACGACGGCCCGCAGACACGAACCCCCTGCC
>NZ_JABWDV010000097.1 GCF_013362995.1 Streptomyces sp. TRM64462
GCAGCCGCTGCTCCGACCGTCCCCGTATCAGCAGCAGCACGAACGGGTCACGGTCGAGCAGCCGCGCCACCTGATAGCTCAGCGCCGCCGTGTGCGGGCAGTGGTCCCAGGCGCCGCAGGCGCACTCCGGCTCCAGATCGCCCACGCCCGGCAGCAGATCCACACCGGCCGCCGCGGCGTCCTCCACCAAAGGCGGCGGCATGTCCCGGTCGAGGAGCGCGGCGACATGACCCGCCCGCTCCACCGCCGTGTCCAGGAAACGGTCCCAGTCGGCGTCCGACAGCTCCTGCACCAGCACATCTGCGCGCTGCGCCGTGCCGTCCCGGTCCTTGACGACCGCGGTGATCCGCCCGGCCCGCACCGACACGGCCCCCACGGCCCCGGCCCGCGCCCGGGCCCGCCCCTTCTTCAGCTGCTGCCCGTCGAGGGCCGTGTCCTCCAGGGCCTGCAGCCACGCCCGGCCCCACCAGCTCTCCACGAAGCCCCGCCCCCGCGAGGGCGGCAGCGCGGCGAACGTCAGCTCGTCGCCGTACTCACCACTCATCGCCCACGCCCTCCGTCCGTTCCGTACGTTCCGTTCACTCCGCTCACACTGATCACGCTGCTCACTCCACCCCCGGCGCCCTCCGTGCCCGCGCCGCGCAGCTCCACCAGCTCCGCCAGCTCGGCATCGGTGAGCTCCGTCAGCGCCGCCTCGCCCGCACCGCCGAGTACGGCGTCCGCCAGCCTCCGCTTGCGGGCCAGCATGGCCGCGATACGGTCCTCGACCGTGCCCTCGGCGATCAGCCGGTGCACCTGCACGGGCTGCGTCTGCCCGATCCGGTACGCCCGGTCCGTCGCCTGTGCCTCCACCGCCGGATTCCACCAGCGGTCGTAGTGCACGACATGGCCCGCCCGCGTCAGGTTCAGCCCCGTCCCGGCGGCCTTCAACGACAGCAGGAACACCGGTACTTCCCCGTCCTGGAAACGGTTCACCATCGCCTCGCGTTCCCCGATCGGTGTACCTCCGTGGAGCAGTTGCGCCGGCACGCCCCGCGCCGCCAGATGCTCCTCCAGCAGCCGCGCCATCCGCACGTATTGCGTGAACATCAGCACGCTCGACCCCTCGGCGAGCAGTGTGTCCAGCAGCTCGTCGAGGAGTTCCAGCTTCCCGGACCGGCCCGTGAGCCTGGGCCGCTCCTCCTTCAGATACTGCGCGGGGTGGTTGCAGATCTGCTTGAGCGCGGTCAGCAACGTGACCACCAGACCGCGCCGCTCCATGCCGTCCGCTTCCGCGATCGCCGCCAGGGTCTCGCGGACGACCGCCTCGTACAGGCCGGTCTGCTCCGGTGTCAGGGACACCGCACGGTCCGTCTCCGTCTTCGGCGGCAGCTCCGGCGCGATCCCCGGGTCCGACTTGCGGCGCCGCAGCAGGAAGGGCCGCACCAGCCGGGCGAGCCGCTCCGCGGCGGCCGGGTCGCCGCCGCCCTCGACGGCCTGCGCGTACCGGCTGCGGAACGTACCGAGACGCCCGAGCAGACCGGGCGTCGTCCAGTCGAGGATCGCCCACAGCTCCGACAGGTTGTTCTCGACCGGCGTGCCGGTGAGCGCCACGCGCGCGCGGGCGCCGACGGCGCGCAGCTGACGGGCCGTCGCCGCATACGGGTTCTTCACGTGCTGCGCCTCGTCCGCGACAAGCATGCCCCAGTCCACGCGCGCGAGGCGGGCGGCGTCGAGCCGCATCGTCCCGTACGTGGTGAGCACGAACCCGGCGTCCGCACCCGTCGGCAGGTCGTCCAGGCCGCGACCGGGACCGTGGAACCTCCGCACGCGCGTGCCCGGCGCGAACTTCTCGATCTCCCGCTGCCAGTTGCCCATGAGCGACGTCGGACAGACCACCAGCGTGGGCCCCGCGGAGGCCGCCTCGGTCTGGCGGCGCAGGTGCAGCGCGATCAGGGTGACGGTCTTGCCCAGGCCCATGTCGTCCGCCAGGCACGCGCCGAGGCCGAGCGAGGTCATACGGTGAAGCCAGTCGAGCCCGCGCAGCTGGTAGCCGCGCAGCGTCGCGGCCAGCCCGTCCGGCTGCCGCCCGGCCTCCGGGTGCTCCGCCGAAGGCGACGTGCCCTCCGGGTCGGCCAGGAGGTCGCGCAGCCGCCGCAGCCACCCGGACGGCTCGACCTCGACCCGGTGGCCGTCCACCTCCGCCGTGCCCGTCAGTACGGCGCCGAGCGCCTCGACCGGGCCGACCTTGCGGTCGCGGTGGGCGCGGGCGCGCCGTACCTCCTCCGGGTCGACCAGGACCCATCGGTCCCGCAGCCGCACGAGGGGCCGTGCGGCCTCCGCCAGCCGGTCCAGCTCGGCGCGGCTCAGCGGCTCGTCGCCCAGCGCGAACCGCCAGTCGAACGCCAGCAGTGCGCCGGGGGACAGGAACGACGGGACGTCAGAACCCCATGTGTCCGCCCCGGAACGTCCGTCCCCGGCACCGCCCGCGTGCTCGACCGGCCCGATCTCCGCGCGCGTGGTCAGCGACCGGGCCAGATGCCGCGGCCAGTGCACCTGAACGCCCGACCGGGCGAGGGCCCGCCCGGCCGCGCCGAGGAGTTCGGCGACCTCCTCGTCGGCCAGGTCGAGGGAGTCCGGCACGGCCGCCGACATCAGGGGAGACAAGGCCGGCCAGACACGGGCAGCGCGGCGCAGCGCGAGCAGCGCGTCCCTGCCCGCGTGCGCCCCGAACGCCTCACCGGCCGAGCCGGACCACACAGCGGCGGCATCCGCGACGAGCGCCGGATCCGCGACGCTGTGGAGTTGCGGTACGGCACGGAAGGCGGGCGGCCGGCCCAGGGCCTCGACGTCCCCGCCGGGCTCGTCGAGGCCCGACACCTCCACCCGGAGCGAGAGCCGCACGCCCGCGTCGTGCCCCGCCGCCACGTCCGCCGCCCACTGGCCCAGCCCGGGCACGTGCTGCGGCTCGTCCGCGGCGAACGCCGTTCCTCCCGCCGCGAGCGGCGCCGCCGGTGTCCGGGGCAGCGCATCCGCCACCGCGTCCAGGAACGCCCGCAGCAGCGCCTCGGGATCCGGGAGCAGCACGGCGCCGTCGCCGGCCGTCCCGGCGGGCACCGCGTGGGCGCTCGGGGGCATCGACGCGGCCAGCCGGCGCAGCCGCTCCAGGTCGTCGGGCCCGAGCGGACCGGCCCGCCACGCGTCGTACCCGTCGGGGCTCAGCCCGGGCAGCAGCCGTCCGCGCGCCACCAGGTGCAGCGCCAGCAGGGCGGCCGCGCCCCAGAGCGCGGTCGAGGGCGAGACGTCCGCCGTGACCCGCGCACGGGTCAGCAGCGGCAGCGCGTCCCGTACGGGCACACAACGCGCCGCCACCGTACGCGCACAGGCGTCAGGGCCGACGACCGTCACCTCATCGGTCGGCCCGGCGAGGTCCCCGTCGGGCGACCAGAAGGCGATACGGCCGGACCGTGGTGGATCGGAGGGCAGGAAGACGGCGGAACAGCGGGCAAGGCCGGAAGGGCCGGAGAGATCGGAGAGATCAGAGAGATCGGAGAGAGAGGAGTCCCAATGCACAGCGCTGACGCATTCCTCAAATTTGACTAGTGCGAGTCGGAGCGGCCGAGATTACCCGCCCACCCGCCAGGAAGGACACATTCCGCGAGTGATCCAGGTCACGAAGGCGGGGCAGCCCCCGGACGGGGGAGGGGGAGCCCCCGTGCACGGCGGGGTGCTGCCGCCATGGTCCGGGCGCTCGGCCCGCCCGTAGGTTCGTCGGACCATCGCACGCCGGCCGTCGAACCGGCGGTGCGAGCCCCGGCCAACGGACCCGGAGACCACCATGCCCCAGGCCATCGCCGCCACCCCGCCCGAGAGCCCGCAGGCACCCGCACGCGTCGGCGCGGCAGGCAGCGAGTTCACGCCCCTTCTGCGTGCCGTGAAGGAGCGCGGACTGCTCGAACGGCGCCCCGGCTGGTACGCCGCCGGAATCACCGTCAACCTCCTCGCACTGGCCGTGACCGCCGCCGGCCTGGTGCTGTTCGGGCACTCGCCCTGGTCCCTGCTGCTCGCCGTGCCGCTGGCGGTGTTCTCGGCCAGGACCGGCTTCATCGCCCACGACGCCGGACACGCCCAGATCGCCACCCGGCGCCGCACGAACCGGCTCCTCCAGCTGTTCCACGCCAACCTGCTCCTCGGCATGAGCCAGGAGTGGTGGAACGACAAGCACAACCGCCACCACGCGAACCCCAACCACCTGGACAAGGACCCCGACGTCGCCCCCGACATCCTCGTCTTCGCGGGCCACCAGACCGCCGGCCGCACCGGCCTGCGCGGCTGGCTCACCCGCCACCAGGCCTGGCTCTTCTTCCCCCTCACCACCCTCGAAGGCCTGGCCCTCAAGGTGTACGGCTTCCGAGCCGTGTTCTCCGCGCGCGAAGACGACGCCCGCGACGGGACACCTGGAGCCCGCCGGGACCGCCTCGTCGAGGGCGGACTGCTCGTCGCCCACGTCGTCGGCTACGCGGCCCTGCTGATCGCCACCATGTCCCCTGGCCAGGCGCTCGTCTTCGCGCTGATCCACCAGATGCTCCTCGGCCTGCACCTGGGCATGGCGTTCGCACCCAATCACAAGGGCATGGCGATGCCGGGGCAGGACGGCGACGACCGGCGCTGGGGGCACCTGCGCCGCCAGGTCCTGACGTCCCGCAACGTCCGCGGCGGCCTCGTCACCGACTGGCTCCTCGGCGGGCTCAACTACCAGATCGAGCACCACCTCTTCCCGAGCATGCCCCGGCCCCACCTGCGGCTGGCCCAGCCCCTCGTACGCACCCACTGCGAGGCGCTCGGCATCCCGTACACGGAGACGGGCGCGGTGGACTCGTACCGCCAGGCGCTCGTCCACCTCCACGCGGTGGGCGAGCCCCTCAGGGAGGGCTGAACCCGTCCGGGTCCGGATCCGGATGAGGCCGGCTGGAACCGTACGGCGCGGCCGGCCGTTCACACAGCAGGAAGCGGCTGCGGTCGCCACGGCAGCCGAGAAGGAGGCGTCGCGCATGACGACGAGAACCAAGATCGTGATCGGGGGCGTGGCCGTCGGTCTGCTGCTCATGCCACTGATCGGCTTCTGGATGTCCCTGCTGGTCGTGGTCGGCGTACCCATAGCGGCCTACCTGGCCCTCGACCCGGGCCAGCGGCGCCGCCTGCGCCGGGTCACGCGCAAGGAGCTCGGCCGCTGACCGGCCCGTGCACGCGAGGCGGCACCCCGGCCGGTCACGCTCAGCCCGGGCGGACCGCCATGGCGTCGAGCCCCGCCAGCAGCACGGGCAGCCGAGCACCGCGCCCCACGGGCAGCACCTCCCGCGGCCGCTCGTCGAGGAGGACGAACGCGATGTCGTCCGTCCGCGCCACGAGCGACCACCCCGGACCGTCGACCCGCAGGGTCCGGGCCCCGCCCGGCGCGAAGCTCGACCGCACACGCCCGGGCGGCGGCGGATCCTCCAGATAGCGCTGCGCCTCGGCCAGCACGCGCCGCACCACCTCGCCCGACCCGGCGGGGACCCCGGACCGCCCGGACGCACCCGATCCAGTGGATCCACCCGGTCCACCCGGTCCACCGGTTCCGCCGGGCTCGCCGTGACCGCCGGTCCCGGCAGGTGCCGCGTCCGCCCGCGCCTCCGCCGGGTGCTCCCCGGCGGGCGCGAAGTCGCCGTCGCCGAGCTGCTCCCGCCACACCGCCCACTGCAGCGCGATCTCGTCGGCCCCGAGCCGCCTCTGGGCGGGACCCCACATCGCGTCGTCCGGCGGCCGGAGCGGTGCCGGCTCGCCGGGTTCCGTCTTAGGGTCGTGCGGGGCGGGCAGCCCCGGCGCGGCCACGGACAG
>NZ_JABWDV010000098.1 GCF_013362995.1 Streptomyces sp. TRM64462
CGGCGGGTGCTGCGCCCGGGCGGGACGCTCGCCGCGCTGGTGCCGTCCGGGTCGGGGCTCTCGCCGGCCGGGGTCGCCGGGTGGGTGCGGGTCATGGGCGCCCTGCGGGCGGTGCGGCAGCCGTGGCCGAACCCGCGGGCGCGGGACGGTTCGGCCGCGGTGCTCGCGGCGTCCGGGTTCGCCGTGCGCTCGGACGAGCGGCGCGTGTTCACCGTGGGCGTGGAGTCGCCGGAGGACGCCGCGCTGCTGGTCGACGCCCTGTACCTGCCGGGCCTGACGCGGCATCGGGCGGAGGCGGCCAAGCGGTCGCTGGGCCACTGGGCGCGCCCGGGGAGGCGTCTGGAACTGCCGCTGCGCCGGGTCGTGGCCGTACGCGCGTGAGCGTACGGGCAGGGCAGGCGGAAAGGCAGGCGGGCAGGGCAGGCGGGCTCAGCCGCGGACGAGGAGCTGGAACTGGAACGTGTAGCGCGACGCCCGGTAGATGTGGCTGCCGTACTCGACGGCGCGGCCGGTGTCGTCGTACGCGGTGCGCTGCATGGTCAGGACGGCGGCGCCCTCGGGCTCGTCGAGCCGCCCGGCCTCGTCGGCGGTCGCGTTGCGGGCGCCGATGGTCTGGCGGGCGCTGTGCAGCGTGATGCCGGCGGAGCGCAGCACCTGGTACAGGCCGGTGGTCTCCAGTGCGGCGGTGTCGAGGGCGACGAGGCCCGCCGGGACGTAGTTGCAGAGGAGCGCGACCGGCTGGTCGTGGGTGAGGCGGAGCCGCTCCAGGACGGTGACCTCGCTGCCCTCGGCGACGCCGAGCGCCGCGGCGACCTCGGCGGACGCGGGGACGGGCGCGAGGCGCAGGACGTGCGTGGTGGGGCTCTGGCCGGCGGCCTGGAGGTCGTCGTACAGGCTGCTGAGCTCCAGGGGACGCTTGACCTGGCTGTGCACCACCTGGGTGCCGATGCCGCGCCGGCGGACCAGCAGGCCCTTGTCGACCAGCGACTGGATGCCCTGACGCACGGTGGGCCGGGACAGGCCGAGGCGGGCGGCGAGGTCCACCTCGTTGCCGAGCAGGCTGCCCGGGGCGAGGGCGCCGCGCTCGATGGCGGCCTCCAGCTGCTGGGCGAGCTGGTAGTAGAGCGGCACCGGGCTGCTGCGGTCCAGCGAGAAGTCGACATCTGCAAGGGAGGGAGCGGTCACATCATCAGCCTATCCATACATTCGGACAATAGGACGTGAAGAGCCGGGACCGGGCTGTCCGGGTTGCCGGGCTGCCCGGGCAGCCGGTACGGCGGTTGTGGCCGCACCGGCAGCCCGGGGCGGTGTCACGCGTTGCTCGGGAAGCCGAGGTCGATGCCGCCGTCGGCCGGGTCGGGCCAGCGGGTGGTGATGACCTTGCCGCGCGTGTAGAAGTGCACGCCGTCGTTGCCGTAGATGTGGTGGTCGCCGAAGAGTGAGTCCTTCCAGCCGCCGAAGGAGTGGTAGCCGACGGGGACCGGGATCGGGACGTTCACGCCG
>NZ_JABWDV010000099.1 GCF_013362995.1 Streptomyces sp. TRM64462
GACCCCGCCGACGACGACCCCGCCGACGACGACGCCGCCGACGACGACCCCGCCGACGACGACGCCGCCCACGACGACCCCGCCGACGACGACGCCGCCCACGACGACCCCGCCGACGACGACCCCGCCGACGACGACGCCGCCGACCACGACGCCGCCCACGACGACCCCGCCCACCACGCCTCCCACCACCGTGCAGCCCAGCGCCTCGCCGACCGGCGGCTCCACCACCGGCGGCAGCGTCGGCACCTGCACCGTCGACCTCGACGGTGCCGAGTGCGCCGACAACAACCCGGGCCCGAACAACGCCGGCTCCCAGCCGGTCGAGCAGGGCAAGGCCAAGGAGGAGCTGGCCGAGACCGGCGCCGCCGAGACCGAGTTCCTGCTCATCGGCGCCGCGACGATGATCGCCGGCGGCATCGGCTTCCGTATGCTGCCCCGCCTCGTCGGCGGCGGCCGCGCGGCCGTCTGATCCGCGAGCACACCCGCAGAAGGGCCCGGACGCCGCAGCCGGCGGTGTCCGGGCCCTTCCCGTTGTCCAGGGGGTGCTACGCGGGGCTGTGCGCCGCCGCCACCAGTGCGGCCGCCGCCACCAGGAGCAGAAGCAGCGCCAGCAGCGCCACGGGGTTCAGCGCACCCCACGGGCTCTGCTGGAGACGTTCGCGGTTGGCCCGGCAGACGGGGCAGCGGCCCTCGGTCACGGGTGCCGCGCAGTTGGCGCACACCAGTCGGTCATAGGTCATGCGCTCTCCTCCTCCCGCGCGGCGGAGCCGCTGACGCGGACTGCGACGCGGACTGTGACGCGGACTGATGTGACGAGACAGTTCTCTCCGCACAACGCTCAGGGAAACGCGTCCGTTCCCCTCCCCACTGTGCCAGCTTCCACGAGTTTAGGCGCGCCCCGGCCGGATCCCGCCGATCAGCGGACCGGGCACACCTCCACAAAAAGGGCAACCCCGGACGGTGACTGCGCAGGGCATCCCCCTTCGCGTATGGTCACGCACACCTACTCCTCCTCGGCCGACCTGGTGCACCCGTGATCCGATTCGACAACGTCTCCAAGTCCTACCCGAAGCAGAACCACCCCGCCCTCAGGGACGTGTCCCTGGAGATCGAGAAGGGCGAGTTCGTCTTCCTCGTCGGGTCCTCCGGCTCCGGCAAGTCCACCTTCCTGCGGCTGGTCCTGCGCGAGGAGCGCGCCAGCCACGGAACGGTGCACGTCCTCGGCAAGGACCTGGCCCGCCTGTCCAACTGGAAGGTCCCGCACATGCGGCGCCAGCTCGGCACCGTCTTCCAGGACTTCCGGCTGCTGCCCAACAAGACCGTCGCCCAGAACGTGGCCTTCGCGCAGGAGGTCATCGGCAAGTCGCGCGGCGAGATCCGCAAGTCCGTGCCCCAGGTCCTCGAACTCGTCGGCCTCGGCGGCAAGGAGGACCGCATGCCGGGCGAGCTGTCCGGCGGTGAGCAGCAGCGCGTGGCCATCGCTCGCGCGTTCGTGAACCGTCCGATGCTGCTCATCGCCGACGAGCCCACCGGCAACCTCGACCCGCAGACATCGGTCGGCATCATGAAGCTGCTCGACCGCATCAACCGCACCGGTACGACGGTGATCATGGCCACCCACGACCAGAACATCGTCGACCAGATGCGCAAGCGCGTCATCGAGCTCGAGAAGGGCCGGCTCGTCCGCGACCAGGCACGCGGCGTCTACGGCTACCAGCACTGAGCACAAGCACGGGTAAGAAAGGCTGAACGCACGCGATGCGCGCCCAGTTCGTACTCTCGGAGATCGGTGTCGGCCTCCGTCGCAATCTCACGATGACGTTCGCCGTCATCGTCTCGGTGGCCCTGTCGCTCGCCCTCTTCGGCGGTGCGGTGCTGATGGGCCAGCAGGTCAACGCGATGAAGGACTTCTGGTACGACAAGGTCAACGTCACGATCTACCTGTGCAACAAGAACGACGCGGGCTTCGCCGAGAACTGCTCCAAGGGCGCCGTCACCGCCCAGCAGAAGGAGCAGATCGAGACCGACCTCGGGAAGCTGGACATCGTCGAGAGCGTCCAGCACGAGACGGCCGACGAGGCGTACAAGCACTACCGCGAGCAGTACGGGGACACCGCGCTCGCCAGCGTCGTCACGCCGGACCAGATGCAGGAGTCGTTCCGGGTCAAGCTGAAGAACCCGGAGAAGTACGAGGTGGTCGCCACCGCGTTCTCCGGGCGGGCCGGCGTCCACTCGGTGCAGGACCAGCGCAACATCCTGGAGAACCTGTTCAACATGATGCGCGGCATGAACGTCGCCGCCGTCGTGGTCATGGGCCTGATGCTGCTCATCGCGCTGATGCTGATCGTCAACACCGTGCGTGTCTCGGCGTTCAGCCGTCGTCGTGAGACCGGCATCATGCGGCTCGTCGGCGCGTCCAGCTTCTACATCCAGATGCCGTTCATCATGGAGGCCGCGTTCGCCGGTCTGCTGGGCGGCCTGTTCGCCTGCGTGATGCTGCTGGTGGGGCGCTACTTCCTGATCGACGCGGGCCTTTCGCTGGCGGAGCAGATGCCGCTGGTCAAGTTCATCGGCTGGGACGCGGTGTTCGCGGTGCTGCCGCTGGTGCTGGTCATCGGGTTGCTCATGCCGTCGCTCGCCGCCGCCGTCGCGCTCCGCAAGTACCTCAAGGTGTGACGAGTGCCCCGTGCGCCGTACGGCCAACAGCCGTACGGCGCCTTTTGCTTGTCCTAGAGTGGGCGGCATGTCGCTGCCGGGTCCAGAGTTCTCCCTCCGGCCCCGCCGTCTCCGGCGCGGGGCGGCGCTGACCGCACTGTTCGCGACCGTCCTCGCGACGGCCGCCGCCACCGACGCGCTGCCGCACGACGAGGACGAGGACCGCACGCCTCCCTCCGCCCGCGCGTCGGCCGGCGCGGCGCACCGCGACCGTGCCGTACGGG
>NZ_JABWDV010000100.1 GCF_013362995.1 Streptomyces sp. TRM64462
CCGGGGCGTGGGCACGGGCAGGGCGGCACGGTCCGTGGCCCCGTCCCTGCCGTAGCCCGGCGGCTGCGCGTCGCGGGCGGGCGCGGCCGTTCCGTACGGGGAGGGCGACGCGGGGGCGGCGGGGGTGAGGGCGGGGTCGTGGGTGAGGATGTTCTGCTGGAGGACCTGGAGTTCCCTGGACGGTTCGAGGCCGTGCTCCTCGACGAGGGCGCGGCGCACCCGGCTGTAGGCGTTGAGCGCCTCGGCCTGCCGGCCGCACCGGTACAGGGCGACCATGAGCTGGCCGCAGAGCCGCTCGCGCAGGGGCTCCTCCTCGGCGAGGGAGACCAGTTCGCCCAGTACGGCGTGGTGGTGGCCGCTGCGCAGCTCGGCTTCGAAGCGGTCCTCCATGACGTCGAGCCTGAGCTGGCTCAGCGCGGTCAGCTCGGGCCATTCGGTGCCGGCCTCGGCGAGGTCGGCGAGTGCGGGTCCGCTCCACTCGGCGAGTGCCGCGCCCAGCAGCCGGGCGGCTTCCGCGGGCTCGCCGCCGGACAGCCGCGCCCGGCCCTCGGAGACCAGCCGGTTGAAGCGGTGCAGATCGACGCGGCCCGGGTCGATGCGCAGCAGGTAGCCGGGGGCCTGGGTGACGAGTTCGGGGCGGGTCGCGCCGTCGCCGGGGGTGGTGTCGGCGAACAGGGCGCGCAGCCCCCACACCGCGTTCTGCACGATCTTCCGGGCGCTGGCGGGCCGGTCGTCGTCAGGCCAGAGCGCGCCCAGCAGTTCGCTGGTGGCGACCACCCGGTTCGCCCGCAGCAGCAGCAGTCCGAGGACCGCGCGCTGCTTGTGGCCCCCCAGTGCCAGTGTCCGTTCGCCCGCCGTCGCTTCCAGCGGGCCCAGAATCCTGAATTCCACTCGCTCCCCCAGTCAATGCCCTCAAGCGGTCGGCGACGACGGCTCCGACGTCGTGCAGCCGCTCGGTCAGATAGAAGTGCCCCCCGGCGAAGACCAGGACTTCGTCGTCCCCTGTGGTGTGCCGTGCCCAGCCGGACACCGACGCGACCGGAACGACCGGGTCGGAGTCGCCCACGAGTGCGGTGAGAGGGGCGTTCAGCGCGGGACCGGGCCGCCACGCGTACGAGGCGAGGGCCCCGTAGTCGGCGCGCAGGGCGGGCATCACCATGTCCACGAGTTCCGGGTCGTCGAGTACGGAGGCGTCGGTGCCGCCGAGAGCCCGGACGGCGGCGAGGATGGCCGCGTCGTCGTGGAGCCGGTCGTGCCGGTCGGGTCGGGGTCCGGGCGCGGATCGCCCGGACAGGAAGAGGCGGGCCGGAGCCGGGGCGGACCGGCTCTGGAGTGCCCGTGCCGACTCGTAGGCGACGAGCGCGCCCATGCTGTGCCCGAAGAACGCGTACGGGCGCTCGCCGGTCACCCCGCCGGCTTCGAGCCGCTCGGCTATCCGCGCGGCGAGGTCGGTGACACTGGTCGCGGGTGCCTCGGTGCGCCGGTCCTGGCGGCCCGGGTACTGGACGGCGAGGACCTCCAGCGGCCCGGACAGCAGGCGGGCGAGCGGTGCGTAGACCGAGGCGCTGCCTCCGGCGTGCGGGAAGCAGATCAGTCGGGGAGCGTCCGGCAGTGCTTCGTCGAACCGCCGGAACCATCGGGTGTCCATGTCGCTGTCATCCCTCCGTGCAGGAGCGGTGGGGGTCGCCGTACGGCTCGATGGAGCGGGCGTGGCGCAGTGCGCGTCCCCACCAGCCGAGCCGGTCGAGCATGGCGACCGCGTCCCTGCGGCAGTCGTCGGTGTCGAGGAACCGTCCGTCGGGCCCCCAGCGCTCCCGGTAGTTGTGGAAGCTGACGGTCTCGGGAACCGTGACCGCGTGGGACTCGACGAAGACCTGGCGGAGCTGGGCGACGGCGCACAGTCCGCCGGAAGGTCCCCCGTAGGACAGGAAGCCGACGGGCTTGGCGTGCCATTCGCGGTCGTACCAGTCGATGGCGTTCTTGAGGGACGCCGGATAGCCGTACCGGTACTCCTGCGTCACCACGGCGAAGGCGTCGGCGGCGGCGAGCCACGGGGACAGGTCCCGTACGGCGGAGGGCCTCGGGACGGCGGGGTCCGCGGTCATCAGGTCGGGCAGCCATGCCGTGGCGAGGTCGATGACGTCCACGTCGAAGTCCTTGCGGAGCCGGGCGCGGGCGGCGAACCACTCGGCCGCCGCCAGCCCGAACCGGCCCTCTCGCGCGGCGCCGACGAGGATCACCAGCCTCAGCCGGTCGCAGTCGTCCATCACACCCTCCTCCGGCCCCCGCGCCGCCGCTGCGGGGGCTGAACCCCACTGTGCGGTATATGCCTTAGGAAAGACTTCGGATCTCCTTCGGGCCGCGCTTCGGTCCGGCTGCGGACGTCCGTAGGGGCGCGTGGGGGCCGGTGCCGGCCGACTGTGGGGCGCGGCGCGTGACGGTTGCAAGTGAAATGTTCATGACTGGCTCATGAGTTCATGCCTGTCAACCGGCGTACCCCGGGCGGGAATCTTGACGCGTTCACTCGTTCACCGCCGCCCGTCGTCACCCACGACGCCCACCCGGAGGACCTCATGCGCCGTCGCCGCGCCCTGCCCCTCGCCGCAGCCGCCGCCGTACTCGCCCTGCCCGCCACCCTGTTGACCGCGGGCTCCGCGCAGGCCGCCGAACCGGCCGACAAGGCCGCCGTGCTGTCGAGCTGGACCCAGACGAGCTCCAGCAGCTACAGCAAGTGGCTGAACGCCCGCAACAACCAGGCCGCCTGGAGCGCGTACGGGTTCACGTGGTCGACCGACTACTGCAGCAGCTCCCCCGACAACCCGTTCGGGTTCCCGTTCCAGCTCTCCTGCGCGCGCCACGACTTCGGCTACCGCAACTACAAGGCGGCCGGGACGTTCTCCGCCAACAAGGCGCGGCTGGACTCCGCGTTCTACGCCGACCTGAAGCGCGTGTGCTCCCGCTACTCCGGTGTGAAGCGCACGTCCTGCGACTCGACGGCCTGGATCTACTACCAGGCCGTGGACAAGTTCGGCAGCGTCGCCCCGGCCGGGGTCGTCGCGGGCTGACGGCTGACGCCCTGTCGGTACGCCTGGCGAACCCGGTGCGGTCCGGGCGTGAATTCTTCACGTCCGGGTCGTGACCGGGTAGCTGGGCAGCGCCGTGCCGGCGCTCGCACACTCGGAAGGCTCACCGCGCCGCCCGTGGCACTGGGGGTCCCCCCTGCACGAAGTGCTTGGGGGAGGAACCTGAGAGAGGATGCGCGTTACCTTGGACAGCGTCGGGAACCGGAACCGGACCGTCCACCTCTGGTCGCTCAGCCAGGACGTGGTGGTGGAGGCGGGCGATGCCGAGGGCCAGTTGGTGCTGACGGGGCCGTGGGGCCCGGAGCGCGTCGACGGCGCCCACGCCGTGGTGCGGGACGCGCTGCACCGCATGGAGCTGGGGCCCGTGCTGCTGGCCAACGTCGAACCGCGCTCCGGGGTACGGCTCGTGCTGCTGCCGCTGCTGGAGCGGCTCTCGCACCTGGTCGTACGGACCCTGGGGGTCGACGACCTGGGCGGGCCGCTGCTGTCGGCGGCGCCCGTGGCGCGGACGGCCTCGTTCCGGCTGGACCGGCTGCCGGGGTGGCGTCCGGTGCGATTACCGGCCGACGTGACCGTGCGGCGGGCGCCGCGCGGCGTCACGGTCGAGTCGTCGGACGCCCCGTACCGCGTGGTCCTGCACCGCCCGGAGGCGGCCTGGGTCCTGGGCCTGCTGGCCTGGCCGGTCACCCCGGACGACGCCTCCGCCTGCCTGGACCTCCCCCCGGGCATGACGGAGGCCATCCTCGACTACCTTGCGGCCGCCGGAATGGCCGCCCCGGCGGACACCTCGGCGGACACCCCCGCGTCCGCCCCGGCGGACACCCCGGCGGACGCCCCGCAGGACCCGCCCGCGACGGACGTCACGGGAGCCAGCCCGCGTCTCTGGCGATCCTGATGGCGTCCACTCTGTTGCGGGCGTTCAGCTTCGCCGCCACCGTCGTCAGGTAGTTGCGGACCGTGCCGGGGGCCAGGTGGAGGCGTCGGGCTATCTCGCCCGCCTCCGAGCCCTCCGCCGCCAGCCGCAGCACCTCGGTCTCGCGTTCCGTCAGCGGCGTCTCGGTCGCCTCCCACGCGGCGAGGGCCAGCTGCGGGTCGATGACCCGGTGGCCGGCCGCCACGCGCCGTACCGCGCTGGCCAGTTCGCGCGGTGGCGCGTCCTTCAGCAGATAGCCGTCGACCTGCGCCGTGAGCGCCCGGCGGAGCGTTCCGGGGCGGCCCAGGCTGGTGAGGATCAGCCGGCGGCACTCGGGCAGCCGCTCCCGCAGCAGTCCGGCCGCCGTCAGGCCGTCGATGCCGGGCAGGTCGATGTCGATGATGGCGACATCGGGGCGGTGCTCGACCGCGGCGTCCACGATCAGATCGCCGCGTTCCAGTTCGCACACGACCTCCAGGTCGTCCTCCAGGTTGAGCAGCGCCACCAGGGCGCCTCGGACCATGTTCATGTCCTCGGCGAGCAACAGGCGTATGGCCACCGGCCGGTCCTCTCTTCGCGTCATGCCGTGTCGGCGTCGTGCTGCGCGTCCGCGCGGCGGGCCGGCGGGCCCCGTTCAGGCCGCCGTCCCCTCTGCGACGGGAGCCTCGCGGTCCGGGATCGCCGCCGCGTCGGCCACCAGCAGGAACGTTCCTTCCGTACCGCGTACCGTGGTCAGTTCGCCGTCCACGTCCGCGAGGCGCGTCGCCAGGTTGCCCAGGCCGCTGCCGCTGTGCGGGGACAGGTCGCGGTAGTCGGGGTCGACCCCGTCGTTCCGTACGGAGAGCCGCACCCGGCCGCCGGACCCCACCGCGACGATCTCGCAGTACGTCGCCTTGGAGTGGCGCAGCAGGTTGGTGACGGCCTCCCGCAGCACCGCCGCCATGACGGTGTTGACCTGCCGGCTCATCGTCCCGGCCCGCAGGTCGGCGCGTACCTCCACGTCCGCCGCGGCCAGCAGCGACTGTGCCGACGTCAGTTCGTCGGCGAGCGACATCTCGCGCAGCCCGCTCGCGACCGTCCGCACGTCCGCGAGGGACTGCCGGGAGATCGCGAGCACGTCGCGGATCTCGTCCATGGCCCGCTGCGGGTGCGTCGGGACGAGCCGGTGGATCAGCTCGCTCTTGAGCGTGATCGCGGAGAGGCTGAAGCCCAGCAGGTCGTGCAGGTCGCGGGCGAAGCGCAGCCGTTCGCGGGTGACGGCCATCTGTGTGAGCTGACCGCGCGTCTCGTGCAGGACGCGCACGAGGTCGGCCAGCCGCGAGAGGCCGTAGACCACCAGGCCCGTCAGCAGTGTCGACTGGCACAGGTAGACGCTGTCGAGGGCGGCGCGCCCGTCGAGGGCGGGCGGCACCAGCATGCTGAGGCCCACGGCCCCGTACAGCGTCCAGGCCCACTTGGGCGGGAGGAGCAGCAGCAGGGAGCCGGAGAAGAAGCCGGCCATCGCGCCCCACTCGGCGCGGAACACGACGATCGGCAGATACGTGAGGAGCGCCTGGGTGCCCAGGGTGGCCCCCTTGCGCCAGCGCGGTGCCAGCCGGGCGCCGGGCCGTGAATGGCCGAGCTGGATCACGAAGATGGCGACGAGACAGACGAGGGCGGCGGCCGTCACGGCGGGCGGGAGGCGGGCGCTGAAGATGTTGAGCGTGGTGATCAGCAGATAGCTCGCCAGGGCGGCCAGCAGGACGATACGGGCGAGCCGCGGCTCGGGGAGGTCGCGGGCGGGGAGCTCGCGAGCCGGAAGCTCGCGAGCCGGAAGCTCGCGAGCCGGAACCTCACGAGCCGGAAGCTCGCGGGCGGGAAGCTCGCGGGCCGGGAGGTCACGTCCGTCACGGGGTGCCGCGTCGTGCTCGTGCCGTGCGCCGCGACCACTGGCCGGTGCGGCCTCCCGCCACGCGCCATTGGCCGATAACTGTCTTGCGGATCCGGGATGTTCATGATGACGGTCGTGAGGTGACATCGTCTTCGCAACCTCTTCTGTCGCACCTTCGTACGCCTTCGGAGATCGTAAGCGATGAACGTCACGAATCACGCCGACTTTGACCGATTAAACGAACATGGGGATGGGGTTCAAACGTTCGTAACCGGTGGGTTCTGGGCATCTTCCGAGCTTTACAGGGATGTCGAAGAGCCGCCCGGGGGCAAAACGTGGCCAGAAATGTCGCATTCCCGGGACAATCACCTTCACGACCGGAAGCCGCAGGTCAGGCCTTGTCTGATCCAGGACGAGCAGATCCATGCCGCGCTCCCGCACCAAAGCCGTGACGGTGCGGACGTCGTCCAGCAGATCACCGCTCGGCTCGTACGTCCAGTCCTCCGGCGTCCGCGACCGGATGGCCGGATTCCGCACGAGGTGGGGCTGGTTGGTGATCGTCGCCCCGCGCCACCAGTTCACCGGCTCCGGATCGGTGATCCGATATCCCGAACCGCCGGGCCGGGGCGGGGAAACCGCGGGCATTAGTTGCCCCATTTCGGTCAGGGCGCGGCGTAGCGCGATGTTCGGGTCGAAATGCGCCCCGAAGCCGAACACGATGTCCTCGGTGGGCCCCGAGATACGCCGGGAGAGGGCCGCCACAACTGGAATTCCGAAATCCGACGTCAGATCCAGCGCCCACACCTCACGGCCCAGCCGGGCATAGCCCTCCCGGAGCCTGGCCAGATGCGGCTCCTCCACGTCGTCCAGGTCGACGCCGGGCTGGCGGGTGCGGTTGTACCACCACAGGGCGACCGCGTCCCGTTCGACCAGCTCCAGGAAGCCCTGTACGAGGGCGTCCTCGGGGCTGCTGCCCGCGGCGTTGCCGTTGGAGTCGGCCCACAGGCCGTCGGGGGCGGTGGTCTCGCTGAAGTACAGCATCGACGTCGGCAGCAGCCGGTGCGTGCCGGCGGTCATCGACCACACGGGCGTCCACTCGGTGGGCCGCTCCTCGTCGAACGGCTCCGGTACGTACTGGAGCCGGGAGCCCGAGGCGTTCCAGCGGTCACGGTCGCGGAGCTGCCGCTCGTCGTAGAGCTGGCACGCGGCCGGGTGCACGGCGGCCTCCGGGCCGAGACCGCGGTAGCTGTCCCGTACGACGGGCTCGTCGCCCTGGCGGGTGCCGCTGTACCGCTCGACCGCCTCGCACAGGGCGCTCACACGGGCCTCCGTCTCGGAGAGGCCCTTGCCGCCGCTGAGAGCGCGCAGGCCGGTGCGCAGACCGGTGAGGGAGCGCGGGCCCATCGCCAGGTTGTGGCCCGACAGATAGGCGTCCACGAAGTCCGGGCAGTGCGGGGCGCGGCGGATCTCCTTGATGATGCCGGTGACCGGGTCCACCAGGTGCCCGTACCGCTCCAGCATCTGGCCCGGCGTCAGGGCCCGGTGGCCGTTCAGGTCGTGCACCGCCTTGGGCCGGGACACCGGCACGAACGGCGCCCGCACCTGGCGGGCCACGAGGTCCGGGTCGCCGCAGACCGGGCACTGCGGGAGCCGCGCCACCGGGTGGGCGCGCATCCGCAGGCCGAGCGTGTCCAGGGCGTGCACCGCGGACTGGCCGGGGCCGCGCACCCCGGCCAGCCACTTGGCGGTCTCCAGGACGGCGAGCTGCGTCGCCAGGGACGTGCAGGCCGCGAGCCCGGCGGGCGGCCGCACCGGGGGGCCGGTGAGCCCGAGGTGGCGCTGGAGGGGCCGCTCCGACGCTCGGTGGCCGCGCAGCCTGGTGGCCAGGCAGGACCAGCAGGGCCCGTCGCCGGGGCGGAACACCGGGCCCACCCACGGGTCGGGGCCCGCGGTCCTGACCAGGAGCCACGGGATGCCCAGGCCCCGGTGGAGGCTGTCGACGTCCCGGAGGCCCGGCGTCAGGTAGTCGTCGCACAGGACGACGGCGAAGTCCGCCTCGTCACCGGGGCCCGCCACGACGATGCCCGACTCGGCGCACGCGGCCCGCAGCACCGCCTCGGCCGCGGCACCCGCCTGGACCCCGTCGGCCAGGCTGACGACCCGGACGCGTGCGGCCGCCACGTCGTACACGGCACGGCCCCCGTCGAGCCCGACCAGGTCCCAGTAGGCCTCGGTGCCGTCGACGGGCGTGGGGGCATGGGGCGTTCCGCTGCCGTGGGCACCGCCGCCCGCGCCCGCGCCGGGGCTCGTACGGGTGCCGGCGCCCATACCGGTGCCCACAGCCGGGCCGTGGGCGGAGCCCGGGCCGTGGGGGGGACCGGCGCCCGGGCCGGGATCTGTGCGGCTGCCGGGACCGGTGGCTGTGGCCGTGCCGGTGACCGTGCCGGGCGCCG
>NZ_JABWDV010000101.1 GCF_013362995.1 Streptomyces sp. TRM64462
ACGAGCCACGAGCCACGAGCCACGAGCCACGAGCCACGAGCCACGAGCCACGAGCCACGAGCCGTGTACCGCGTGCCGCGTGTCCGTCGGCGGTCCGGCGGTGAGCTGCTGGTAGTCGTTCGGTGTGGCCGTGAACGCTAGCGCCGAACGACTCCTCAAGGTGCCCGTGGGGCAGGACGCCCACCGCTGGGCCACGTACCGCGGCGAACGCACCCTCGTCGTCGCCGTGCGGACCGTCACCTCGGCCGTCCGGGTCCTGGAGACGCTGCCCGCCCTGCTGCGCGACGACCACCGGGTCACCGTCGTCTTCGCCCACGACCCCACCTCCGCGTTCGGCGACGGTGTCACGGACGTCCTCCACGACGCCGGGTGCCGTGTCATGCCGTGGGAGCAGCTCGGGCTGATCGAGCCGGACCTGATCCTCTCCGCCAGCGAGAACGTCGACGTACCGGACGGCGACTGCCCCGTCCTGGTCCTTCCGCACGGCATCGGCTTCCAGAAGTACGTGCCCGACGCGCGGGCGCCGCGCACCCGGCTGTCCGGGGTCGTCCCGGACGCCCTCCTCGAAGCCGGCCGGGCGTGGCTCGCCGTGTCGCACCCGGACCAGGAGGAGCAGCTGCGCGCCACGCACCCCAAGGCGGCCGGGCGCACTCTGCTGGTCGGTGACCCGTGCTACGACGAGCTGGCCGCGAGCGTGCACCGCGCCGCCGCGTACCGGCGGGCCCTGGGCGTGCCCGACGGGCGGCGCCTGGTGCTGGTCAGCTCGACGTGGGGCCCGACGTCCCTGCTCGGCCGCGACCCGGAGCTGCCGCACCGGCTGCTCGCCTCGCTGCCGTACGACGAGTACCGCGTCGCCGCGGTCCTGCATCCCAACGTGTGGTCGGCGCACGGGGCGTGGCAGATCCGCAGTGCGCTGGCGACCGCCCTGGAGGCGGGCCTGCTGCTGGTCCCGGCGGTGCACTCCTGGCGGCCCGCGCTGGTCGCGGCGGACGCGGTGGTCGGCGACCACGGGTCGGTGACGCTGTACGGGGCGGCGCTCGGCACTCCCGTACTGCTCGGGGCGTTCGGGAGCGACGTGGTGCCGGGCACGGCGGTCGAGGACCTGGGGCGGGACGCGCCCCGGCTGGATCCGCTGCGCGACGCGCGGGAACAGCTGGAGGCCGTGCTGCGGGAGCACCGGGCGGAGCGTCACGCGGCCCTGGCCGAGCGGGCGTTCGCGGAGCCGGGCCGGGCGCTGGAGCGGCTGCGCACGGTCCTGTACGAGCTGCTGGGGCTGCCCGAGCCGGAGTCGGGCCCGCCGCCGGTCCTGACCCTGCCGCCGCCGGCCGGGGTGTCGGCGTCGGCCGTGAC
>NZ_JABWDV010000102.1 GCF_013362995.1 Streptomyces sp. TRM64462
CGCCGCCTCCCGTACGACCGCGTCCGCGCTGCGGCTGCCGTCAAGGAGCGGGACCAGCACCTCGGCGTGCGGGCCGAGGAGCGCCGTCACGCCCCGCTGCGAGACCAGGTACGCGGCTTCGCCCGGAACCACCGTCGGGCGCAAGTGGCTCTTGAAGCCGATGAGTTCGTCGTGCTGCTCTTGCTGCTGTCCCCCGTCGTCGTGCCGGGGCGCTCCGTTCCGTCCCCCGGCAGTGATCATGCGGCGTGCCGCCCGGTGGCCGGAGCCGCCACGACGCAGACGGTGAACAGCGCGACACCGTGGTCCCCGGAGCCGTCCAGGTCCTCGATGATCAGCGGGTGGGCGGGTGCGTGCCCGTCGGCCGCGGACTCGGCGTTGCGCGTGGCGGTGGCCGGGATGAGGTCGTACATCGCGATCGTTCCCCTTCGTCCTTCGGATCGGGTGTGCTGTCGCTCGGTCGCTCTGTCGTACGGGGATGATTCTGCGAAGCGGGCGAAGGGGCAGACAGTGCGGGGTTCATCAGCGGGGGGTGAACTTTTCACGCGCGGCCGTGTGCCCGGCCGTACGCCCGGCCGTGAGCCGGGCCGTGACCGCCGCCCAGCGCTCCAGGACGCCCGCCGCCGCGCCCGATTCGACGGCCCGCGCCGCCTGTTCCAGACCGGCGGCGATCCGCTCGGCGACCGGGCGCCGTGACGGCGCCAGCGCGGCGAGGCCCGCGGCCGCCGACAGCAGCACCGCGTCCCGTACGGGTCCCGTCTCGCCGGCGAACACCCGCCGCGCCGCACCCGCGTTGAACGCGCGGTCGCCACCGCGCAGCGCGGACGCGGGGCTGCGCGGGACGCCGACGGACGCCGGGTCGAAGACCTCACGCCGTACCTCGCCGTCCGTGACGGACCAGACGGTCGACGTCGTGGTGACCGTCAGTTCGTCCATGCCGTCGTCGCCGCGGAACACCAGCGCGGACACGCCGCGCCTCGCCAGGACCTCCGCCATCAGCGGCGCCAGGCGCGGGTCCGCGACGCCGAGGGCCTGGGCGGTGGGGGACGCCGGGTTGGTGAGCGGGCCGAGGGCGTTGAAGACCGTACGGATGCCGAGTTCGCGGCGCGTCGCGGCGGCGTGGCGCATCGCGGGGTGGAAGACGGGCGCGAAGCAGAACGTGATGCCCGCCTCCTCCGCCACGGCCGGCAGGTCCCGTACGGGGACGTCCAGGGCGACGCCCAGCTCCTCCAGGACGTCGGCCGAGCCGCAGCGCGACGACGCCGACCGGTTGCCGTGCTTGACCACGCGGGCGCCCGCGGCGGCGGCGACCACGGAGGCCATCGTGGAGATGTTGACGCTGTGCGAGCCGTCGCCGCCGGTGCCGCACAGGTCCAGGGTCGGGCCCGGCACGTCGAGGCGCTCGGCGTGCCAGTACATCGCCCGTACCAGGCCCTCGATCTCCTCGGCGGTCTCGCCCTTGGCGCGCAGCGCGACCAGCAGGCCGGCGAGGCGTGCGGACCCGGCGTCGCCGGTCATGACCCGGTCCATGGCCCAGGCGGTCTCGGCGCTCGTCAGATCGCGGCCGCCCAGGACAGATTCGAGCAGCTCGGGCCACGACCGGCGCTTGGGCGGCCGCCCGGGCGGCGGTGCCGGGGCGGTGGTCGGTCGGTCGGAGAGCGTGGCGGTCGCAGCGGTTCGTGCCAGCACGGGAATTCCCCCTCCATCGGCGCCAGGACGGAATGGTCCAGTGGTCCGTCGTCGATTCTCGGAGTGGTGCGGGAAGGCGTTCCAGACCATTCGGGACGCGTATGGGCGGTCCACTTCCGGTCCGGTCAGCGGGACGTCAGCGAAAGGTCAGCCACCGATCAGCGACCGGTCAGCGCGGGTCGAGTCTCCGGGCCGACCATGCGTCCATGTCCCTGCACATGACCGTCGACGTGGCACGGAATTCCGGGGAATCCCTCACTTCTCAGATACAGAGCTTCATCAAGCGGGAGATCGCGGACGGGGTGCTGCATCCCGGCACCCGGCTGCCGTCGAGCCGGCGGCTCGCCGGGGACCTGGACGTGTCGCGGAGCGTCGTCGTCGAGGCGTACGGGCAGCTGGTCGCCGAGGGGTGGCTGGAGGCGGCGCCGGGGTCGGGGACGCGGGTGGTCGGACATCTGGGGCAGCGGCGGGCGGCGCCGCCGGCCCTGCTGGACGAGGGCGGCGGCGGGACCGGGGCCGGGACTGGGGCCGGGGCCGGGACTGGGGCCGGGGCCGGGACTGGGGCCGGGGCCGGGACTGAGGCCGGGGCCGGGACTGAGGCCGGGGCTGGGCGGTCGACCCGTGTGCGGTGGGATCTGCGGACCGGGGGCGACAACGTACCGGCGTTCCCGCGCCGCGAGTGGCTGCTGTGCTACGAGCGCGCGCTGGGGGCGGCCGGGCCCGCCGGCGCCGGGTACCCGCCCCTCGCGGGCGCGCCCGCGCTGCGGGACGAACTGGCGCGTTTCCTGGGCCGGTTGCGGGGCGTGCGCACCGATCCCGGGCGGCTGCTGGTGGTGTCCGGGTTCGCGCAGGCGCTGGCCCTGCTGTGCGCCGCGCTGGCGGGCGCCGACGGGGTGCCGGAGCTGGCCCTGGAGGACCCCGGGCACCCGGGGCAGCGGCGGTTCGTACGGGAGGCGGGGCTGCGGCCGGTGCCGGTGCCGGTCGACGAGGAGGGCATCGACGTCGGGGCGCTCGCCGCGACCGGGGTGCGGGCGGTGCTGGTCACGCCGGGGCACCAGTTCCCGACCGGGGTCGTGCTGTCCGCCCGGCGGCGGGAGGCGCTGGCGCGGTGGGCGGTGGAGCGGGGCGGGTGGGTCGTCGAGGACGACTACGACGGGGGGCTCTGGTACGACCGGGGTCCCGCGCCGCTCGCGCTGCAACGGCTCGCGCCGGAGCGGGTCGTGTACGCCGGGACGGCCAGCAAGACGCTCGCGCCCGGGCTGCGGCTGGGCTGGCTGTCGGCGCCGGAGCCGCTGGTGGGGGCGCTGGAGCGGGCGCGGGAGCGGCAGGACCTGGGGTCGGACGCGTACACGCAGCTGGCGTTCGCGGAGATGCTGGGCAGCGGGCTGTTCGACCGGCATCTGCGGAGGCTGCGTGAGGGGGCGCGGGAGCGGCGGGGGGCGTTGGAGGAGGCGGTGGCGCGGCATCTGCCGGGGGCGCGGGTGGTGGGGCCGGCGGCCGGGTTGCACGCGTATGTGCGGCTGCCCCGGCATGTGGACGAGGGAGTGGTGGTGGCGGGGGCGCGGCGGCGGGGGGTGCTGGTGCGGGGCGGCGCGTCGTACCGCTTCGGCCCCGCGCCCGCGGGCGCGCCCGCCCTGGTCGTCGGCCACGCCCACGTACCACGCGGCGGCGTGACGGAGGCGGTGCGGGCACTGGGCCTGGCGGCGGCCGGCGGGCGGGGGTGACGGAGTCTGGCCGGGGCGGGCCCGGTCCGCTGTGCCGTGGCTCTGGGACCCGGGCCCGCACGCCGTGGGCGGTGCGCCTTCACCCGGTGCGTGGGTCGGGGCCGCTCCGGGGCTCACCTCCTCGGTTTGGCGGCCCTCCGTCCCGGTCCGGTTCACCGTCCCGCAGCCGCCAAACACTGCGGGGGCGACCCCTGCGCGTCCCCTCCCCGCCGTACGCGGCTGACGGCGGGGAGGGGCTGGGGCGTGTCGGCGGATCTCTCGCAAAATCCGGGGCTCCACCCCCGAACCCCGCTCCTCAAAGCGACGTTCAGTGGGCCGCCGATGCAGGGGACGGGATCGTGTCCAGGAAGTTGGACATCATCTGGAGGCCCCCCGTCGTCATGACCGACTCCGGGTGGAACTGGAGGCCCTCGACCGGGAGCGTGCGGTGGCGCAGGCCCATGACGTAGCCGTGGTCCGTGGCGACCGCCGTGGTGACCAGGGGCGCCGGGAGCGGGTCCGCGACGACCAGGGAGTGGTAGCGGGTGGCCTCCAGGGTGTTGCCGAGGCCCCGGAAGAGCCCGGCGCCGTCGTGCCGGACCGTGCTGGTGCGGCCGTGCATCAGGTGCGCGGCGACCTCGACGCGGGCCCCGTACGCCAGCCCGATCGCCTGGTGGCCCAGGCAGACGCCGAGCAGCGGGACGCGGCCGGCGAACGCGTGGACCAGTTCGACGTGGCCCGACCGGGCGGGGTGGCCGGGCCCCGGGCCCAGCACCACCGCGTCCGGTGCCAGCGCGGCCAGTTCGGCCGGGGTGCGGGTCCGGGAGCGGACCACGCGGGTGTCCGCGCCGAGGGTGCGCAGGTACTGGTCGATGATGTGGACGAAGCTGTCGTACGCGTCGATGAGCAGGACCTTCACTTCAGCAGCTCCTCACCCGTGAGCGCCCAGTACGCCGCGCCCATCTTCGCCAGGGTCTCCCGCCACTCCGCCTCGGGCTGCGACTGGGCGACCATGCCCGCCGAGCTCTGGGTCGTGTAGCGCCGTCCGTCGTATTCCACCGTGCGGATGCACAGGGCCAGTTCGCTCCAGCCCCGCACGTCGACCAGGCCGACCGCGCCCGCGTACGCGCCGCGCGGCTCGTGTTCCAGGCCGTCGATGATCTCCATGGCGCGGACCTTCGGCGCGCCCGTCATCGTCCCGGCGGGGAAGGTGGCCCGTACCGCCTGCCAGACGTCCGTGCCGGGCGTCAGCGTGCCGCGCACGGTCGACACCAGGTGGAAGACGTGCGAGAAGGTCTCCACGGCCATCAGCCGGTCCACCGGCATCGTGCTGTCCGTGCTGATCCGGCCGATGTCGTTGCGGCACAGGTCGACCAGCATGATGTGTTCGGCCTGTTCCTTGGTCGACGCGACCAGTTCCTTGACGCGGCGCTCGTTCTCCTCCTCGTCCGCGCAGCGCGGGGCCGTGCCGGCGATGGGGCGCATCACGATCTCGTCGCCCGTGACCCGGAAGAACAGTTCGGGGCTCGCGCCGATGAGGGCGCCCTCCGGTCCGCCGCCCGCGTGCGGCAGCAGGTACATGTGCGGGGACGGGTTGCGGGCCCGCAGTCTCCGGTACACGTCGACCGGGGTGAGGGCCGTCTCGACCTCGATACGGTGGCCGATCTGGATCTGGTAGATGTCGCCGACCCCGATGTGCTCCAGGCAGCGGTCCGCCCACTTCAGGAACGTCTCCCTGTCCAGGGTGTCCCGGACGGTGAGGGGCTTCGGGGCCGCCGGGACCTCGGGTGCGGACCTGGGCGTGTGGCCTTCCGCCGTCGGTCCCTCTCGGGGTGGGAACGCCTCGCTCTCCGCCGTCAGCAGGGTCGCCTCGCCCGTCCGCGCGTCGTAGCGGACCGTGTCGCGGAACAGGGTCAGCGTGATGTCCGGGCCGCGCGGGGTCTTGGAGCGGTCCGGCAGCTCCTCCATGTGCCAGACCGACTCGTACGCGAAGCTGGTGACGAAGCCGAAGGTGAAGCCGGTCCGCGGGACCTCCGTCTCGACGTCGAACAGGTGCTGCGCCTCCGTGAGCAGGGTCCACACCTGGTCCGGTGCCGTGAACTCCAGTGCGTCGGTCAGGCCGGCGGCCCGGGCTCGTTCCGTGAGGGCCGACACCAGGGGCGGGGCTCCGTCGATCTCCACCAGGTCGCCGTGCACGCGGAGTTCGCAGAGCCGGCCGTATCCGACGACCGCCCTGTCCCTGCCCTCCTCGTGGCCGCCGAGGTCCTCGAAGAGGTACACGTCGTCGGCGGGGCGTCCGGCGCGCAGCCGGACGTACAGCTCCAGCGGGTCGTGCGAGGGCAGCGGGGCCGTGCTGACCCGTACCGCGATCGGTCTGTCGCCCGGCATGAACGCCTCCCTGGGGCATGGGCGGATGGAATGGACGCATTCAGCGAAGCAGCGGCCCTCTGCGCCGTGCCAGACCAATCCCCCGGCTCTTTTGCGGACCAATTGCGCGCCACCTGCGTCATTCAGTGCTCACTTAAGGATCTGGAGGGGCTATACGGCGAAATCTAAGGTCGGTTGCGCTGCGGTGGAGAAGAGAAAGGGGACTCATGGTGTCCGGTGACTTCGGAGAGTTCGGAGACGGTGTGCGTTTCGACGCGGGTGATTTCCCGCCTACCGTGCAATGCGAGACGGCCGGTGTGGACGCCGCCGTGTGGGCGGGCGGTCATCGCGCCGCCGTGGAATCGGTGCTGGCGCGCCACGGGGCCGTGCTGCTGCGCGGGTTCGGGGTGACCGGGCCCGACGCGTTCGAGGCGCTGGCGGGTTCGCTGGTGTCCTCGCTGTACGGCGACTACGGCGACCTGCCCCACGAGAAGGACGCCGACCGGGTGTACAAGTCGACGCCGTACCCGGCGGAGCAGTCGATCCTGTTCCACCACGAGAGCTCGCACATGCCGCAGTGGCCGAGCCGGCAGTTCTTCTGCTGTGTGACACCGTCAGCGGAGGGCGGTGCCACGCCGATCGTCGACGGCCGCGAGGTGTACGTGGCGCTGCCGGAGGACGTGCGGGAGCGGTTCGAGACGCTGGGCATCCGGTACGTGCGGAACTTCATCGAGGGCCTGGACGTCGGCTGGCAGCGGATGTTCGGCACGGACGACCGGGCCGAGGTGGAGCGGCGCTGCGCCGCCCAGGGCGTGTCGTGCGCGTGGCTGCCCGACGGGACGCTGCGGACCACGCAGTGGGCGCCGGCGGTGATCCGGCATCCGCGTACGGGTGAGCCGGTCTTCTTCAACCAGCTGTTCCTGCACCACACGGCGTGCTTGGAGAAGGACGTGCGGGAGCTGATGGTGTCGCTGTTCGGCGACGACGAGGCGGCGTACCCGCGCAGTGCCGCGTACGGCGACGGGTCGCCGATCCCGGACTCGACGGTGGAGCTGCTGCGCGGTCTGTACGACGACCTGGCGCGGCGGTTCACGTGGCAGCGCGGCGATGTCGTGGTGATCGACAACATGCTGGTGTCGCACGGCCGTGACCCGTTCGCGGGCGAGCGCAAGATCATGGTCGCGATGGGCGACATGGTGACCCGCCGTGAGCTGAGCGACGGCCCGGTGGCGGCGGTCTGACTCTCGGTGGCCCGGCCCCCGGGGGCCGTTCCCGGACGAAGTGACGAAGCAGGGAGTGACGGGACGATGTCGTCGTCGGTGCAGCATCCGAGCCTGGTGCGCGGCGAAGTACGCGCGGCCACGGCCGATTCGGTGGTCCATGTGGTGCGTGAGCACGCGGTGCGGCGGCCGGACGCGGTCGCCGTGGAGAGCGCGGGCGCGCCGCTGACGTACGCCGGGCTGTGGGACAGGGTCCGGGTCGTCGCGGCGGCGCTGACGGAGGCCGGGGTGGGCCCGGGCGACCGGGTCGTCGTGCGGGCGGACCGCACCCCGGGCGTGATCGCCGCCGCGCTGGCGGTGATGGCGGTACGGGCGGTGTACGTGCCGGTCGACCCGACGCACCCGGCCGAGCGGACCGCCGCCGTGGTGGCGGGCGCCGCCCCGGTGGCGCTGGTCCACGACGGGCCGGGCTTCGAGGGCGCGGCGGCCGGTGCGGCGCAGGTGCTGGACGTGGCGGCGCTGCCCCGGACGCCCGTGGGCGGCGCGGTGCCGCCGGAGCCGCCGCTGCCGCGCCCGGACGACATCGCGTACGCGGTGTTCACGTCGGGTTCGACGGGGGTGCCCAAGGGGGTGCTGGTCGAGCACGCGTCGCTGGTCAACTACACGGGCTGGTGCGACACGCTGGTGGGCCGTGGGGGCGACGGCAGTCCGCTGTTCGGGAGCCTGGGCTTCGATCTGGCGATGACGTCGCTGTGGGTGCCGCTGACACAGGGCCGCCGGGTGGTGACGGTGGCCGGGCTGTGGGACCAGGACACGCTGTTCGGGCAGCGCGACGCCCGGTACACGTTCGTGAAGCAGACGCCGTCGCACACGCGGTTCTTCGACGTGCTGGCGGAGCCGCCGCGGTACGGGGACGTGACGCGGACGCTGATGTTCGGCGGCGAGGGCCTGGACCCGGGCCTGGTGCGGTCGCTGGCCCCGCGGCTCGCGGGGGTGCGGCTGGTGAACCACTACGGGCCGACGGAGACGACCATCGGCTGCTGCGCGCACGTCTTCGACCGGGGTTCGGTGCCGGACACGCCGACGGTGCCGATCGGCACGCCGGCCTGGAACACGCGCGCGTACGTGGTCGACGAGGCGCTGCGGCCGGTGCGGCCGGGGGTGCCGGGTGAGCTGGTGGTGGCGGGGCGCGCGGTCGCGGCCGGGTATCTGGGAGGCGTGGGCGCGGAGCGGTTCGTGGCGGAGGCCGAGCTGGGCGCGGGCGGTGCGGGGCGTGCGTACCGTACGGGCGACATGGTGGAGCTGCTGGCGGACGGCTCGCTGCTGTACCTGGGGCGGCGGGACGACCAGTTGAAGGTGAGCGGTCACCGGGTGGAGCTGGGTGAGCTGCGGCACCATGTGCTGTCGGTGCCGGGGGTCGCGGACGCGGCGTTCGACGTGGTGCGGGGCCCGGTGGACACGCTGGAGGCGTTCGTGGTGCCGGCCGGGGCGTGGCCGGGCGACGCGCGGGAGTTCGCGGACCGGGTGGTGACGGCGCTGTCCGGGGTGCTGCCGTCGGTGCTGGTCCCCAACGAGGTGCACGTGGTGAGCCGGCTCGTCGTGAACGCGAACGGCAAGTGCGACGTCCGGGCCACCCGGGAGCGCCTCGGAGAGCTGACCGGGTAGCGGAGATGAGCGCGCCTTTCGCACCGCACCGGATCACCGTCGTCGTCACCGCGACCGACGGTCTGGGCGACGCCGCGTCCCGGGAGCGGGTCCTGACGGCGGCGGCCGGCGTGGTCGGGGTGGAGCGGCTGCGCCTCGGCCACGAGGTGAACGGCCGCCCGCATGTGTTCGGGCTCGGCGGCGGCACCCATGTCAGCCTCAGCCACGGGCGGGGCGTGGCGGCGCTGGCGCTGACCGGGCTCGGGCCGCTGGGCGTGGACGTGGAGGTGGACCGTCCGGTGCCGGCGCTGCGGATGGCGGAGCGCTGGTTCACGGAGTCGGAGGCGGCGTGGGTACGGCGCAGGGGTGAGGCCGAACGCACGTCCGCCTTCTTCTGGTTGTGGACTCACAAGGAGGCGATGGGTAAGGCGTACGGGACCGGGCTCGGCCGCGGCGGTCTGGCGAGGCCCGCGCCGCTGCCGGACCGGTGGCCGCTGCCGGACCGGTGGGCGCCGCCGGACCGGTGGCCGGTGCGGGGCGCGGCCGGGGAGACCCGGCTGTTCCCGCTGCCGGACCGGCCGGAGGTGGCCGTGGCGGCGCCGCCGGTGCGGCCGGGTGTGCTGCTGGCGGTCGCGGTGCTGGGGCGGCATGCGCGGGGGGCTCCGGTGGATGTGCACATGAGGCCGCCTCCCGTGTGAGCAGGCCGAGTTGACATCCCCGATAACACCTGTCAGATTCTTATTACAGGTGGAGGGAAGGGGGTGAGTGTTCTGACGAGCGAAGAGCTGCTGGCGCAACTCGCCGCCGTGGGACACGCCCAGCGACTGCGGATCGTCGGCGAACTGGCACAGGGCCGGGTGCACGTGAGCGAACTGGCCCGCCGGCTCGGCCTCTCCCGCCCGCTCCTCTACATGCATCTGGAGCGGCTGGAGAAGGCCGGACTGGTCGAAGGCGCACTGGAGTTGTCCGAGGACGGCAAGGCGATGAAGTTCTTCGAACTGACGCCCTTCGACATCCACGTCACGCTGGACACCGTCCTCGCCGCCCTCCGCGAGGACAAGCTGCAAGCCGCGCACGCGGAACGCGAGGCCGGGAAGAAGGGAACGCACACATGACCGGCGGCCTCATCGCCATCGTCATCACCCTGATCGTCGTGGGCGGCATCAGCCTGAGCACGACCGCCTACTTCACCCTTCAGCGCCACCGGGCGGACGCCGTGGCCATGGCCGGGTACCGCAAGCTGGCCGAGGAGGCGGTGGCCAACCAGTCGGCCCTGCAAGCGGAGTTGAAGGAGCTGTCCGGCCGGGTCGCCGCCGTCGAGGCGCTCCTGCGAAGCGTCGACGAGTGATGCCCGTATGACCACGACCACCACGGGCACCACGGACGACACGGCCGGCGCGGGCCGGCTGCCGCGCTCCTTAGCCGCGCTGCACCCGTTGACCCTGCTCCGCTCGTCCGAACCCTGGCGCGCCACCGCCTACCTGGCCGGCTACGTCTTACTCGGTCCCGTCCTGTTCGCCTTCTGCTTCGGCACCCTCGTGGTGTCCGCCGCCCTCAACATCACCATGCTGGGCCTGCCGCTGCTCATCGGCGCCGCCGCCCTGCTGCGCGGCTGCGCGCACATCGAGCGCCTCCGCGCCGGCCTTGTCCGCGACCCCGTCCCCGCCGACTACCGGACCGTCGAACCGACCGGGATCCTCGCCGCCGTCAAGGCCCGCTGGAGCGACCCGGCGACCCTGCGCGACGCGCTCTACCTCGTCGCCCTCTTCGTCCCGCTGCTGGTCCTCGACGCGGCGGGCCTGGCCCTCTGGCTCACCGGACTGGCCCTCGTCGTCTTCCCCGCGTGGTACTGGACCGTCCCCGACGGCAGCGCGCTCGGGCTGCTGCGCGTCGACGACCTGCCGTCCGCGTTCCTGGTGTCCCTCGCCGCCTGCGCGCTCACCCTCGTCACCGTCTGCGCGGTGGTCGCCGCGGCCCGGCTGCACGCCGCCGTCGCCCACAAGCTGCTCGGCCCCCGGACCGACCCGCTCGCCGCCGCCAAACGGCTGCTCGCCGAGCCCGGCCCGCTGTCCGGTGTCCACGAGGACGCCGGGCCTTCCAGCCCTTCCAGTCTTTCCAGCCACTCCAGGGGGATGACCGCATGAGCACCGCACCCGCACCCGCCGCCCGGGCGCCGCACGGCGACGACGTGGTCCGGCTGACCGGCGTCAGCCGTACGTACGGCGGTGAACGCAACCGCGTCACCGCGCTCGACCAGGTGTCGATCGGCTTCGGCCGCGGCACGTTCACCGCCGTGATGGGCCCCTCCGGCTCCGGCAAGACGACGCTGCTCCAGTGCGCTGCCGGCCTCGACCGGCCGTCCGCCGGCTCGGTCCTCCTGGACGGCCAGGAGCTGACCGGCCTCGACGAGAAGCAGCTCACGCGGCTGCGGCGGGACCGCATCGGCTTCATCTTCCAGGCGTTCAACCTGCTGCCCGCGCTCACCGTCGCCGACAACGTCGCCCTGCCGCTGCGCCTCGCCGGCCGCAAGCCCGAGCCCGGCAGCGTCGACCAGGTCCTGGAGCGGGTCGGCCTCGGCTCCCGCAAGACGCACCGCCCCGGCGAGCTGTCCGGCGGCCAGCAGCAGCGCGTCGCCATCGCCCGCGCGCTGATCACCCGGCCCGCCGTCATCTTCGGCGACGAGCCGACGGGCGCCCTCGACACCCGTACGGCCCTGGAAGTCCTGCGGCTGCTGCGCGAGTCCGTCCACCACGGCGGACAGACCGCCATCGTCGTCACCCACGACCCGGTCGCCGCCTCGCACGCCGACCGGGTCGTGTTCCTCGCGGACGGGCGGATCGTCGACGAGCTGTACGGGGCGTCCGCCGACCGGATCGCGGAGCGCATGACGCACCTCGGCGCCTGGGGCGACCCGGCCGGCCACCGCTACGCCGAAGGGGCCGTGTGATGTTCGGGCTCGCCCTCCAGACCCTGAAGTTCCGCAAGGGCGGCTTCCTGGCCTCGTTCGTCGCGCTGTTCTTCGGCGCCACGATCCTCATGGCCTGCGGCGCCCTCATGGAGACCGGCATCCGCAGCGCCGTACCGCCGCAGCGGTTCGCCGCCGCGCCGGTCGTCGTCACCGGCGAGCAGACCTTCGACGGCGAGGCGCTGCCCGAACGGGCCCGTATCGACGCCGCCCTGGCACAGAGGCTCGCCGCCCTGCCCGGCGTCGACCAGGCCCTGACCGACGTGTCGTTCCCCGCGGCCGCCGTCAAGGGCGCCGACACGCCGCCCGAGCGCGGCCTCACCGGGCACGGCTGGTCGTCCGCCCGCCTCACCGGCGCCCCGCTCGCCGACGGCTCCGAACCCCGCGCCCCCGGCGAGACCGCCCTGGACCAGCGGCTCGCCGACCGGCTCGGCGTACGGCCCGGCGACCGCGTCACGCTCGCCGTGGCCGGCGGCAGCGAACAGCTCCGCGTCACCGGCGTCCTGCGCCCGGCCACCGGCACCGAGACCGCCTTCTACGTCACCGACACCGAAGCCGCACGGCTCAGCGGCACCGACGGGCAGTCCGACGCCATCGCCGTCCTGCCCGCCGCCGGCACGTCGACGGCCGACGCCGCGCAGGCCGTCAAGGAGGCCCTGCGGGGCACCCCCGCCCGTACGCTCACCGGCGACGCGCGCGGCGAGGCCGAGTTCCCCGAGGCGCTCGCCGCGTCCGTGCGGCTCATCTCCATGTCCGCCGTGTTCGGCGGCATCGCCGTGATGGTGTCCGTGTTCGTCGTCGGCTCGACGCTGGCGCTGCTCATCCAGCAGCGGCTGCGCGAGATGGCGATGCTGCGCGCCATCGGCTCCCTGCCGGCGCAGATCCGCCGGATGGTCACCGGCGAGACGCTCGTCATCGCGTCCGGCGCGATCCTCCTCGCCGTCGTCCCCGGATGGTTCGCGGGCCGCTGGATGCTGGACCAGCTCGCCGGCGGCGGGGTCGTCGCGCCCGAGGTCGCCTACCGCGCCGGCTGGGTGCCGGTGATCGTGGCGGCCGGGGCGTCGGTCGCTTCCGCGGTGGCGGCCGCCTCCATCGCGTCGCGGCGCGCCGCGAACGCCCGCCCCGCGGACGCCATGGCCGAGTCGGCGGTGCAGAGCCGCTGGCTGTCCGGGCCCCGGCTGCTGTTCGCGCTGCTGTGCCTGGGCGGCGGGACCGCGCTCGCCCTCGTCACGGCGCTCGTCATGGACGGCCCGCTCGCGGCAGCCACGTCGGGGCCCGCCGCGATGCTGTGGGCCGGTGGCATCGCGCTGCTGAGCCCGGGCATCACGCGGGTGCTCACGGCCGTGCTCCAGTGGCCGCTGCGCGCCTTCTCCGGGTTCCCCGGGCGCCTCGCCATGGACAACGCCCGCGCCCGCCGCATCCGCGTCGCCGGCGCCGTCACGCCCGTCATGCTCGCCACCGGACTCGCCACCTCCCTGATCTACATGCAGACCGGCCAGGCGGCGGCCGCCCAGGACGCCGAGTCCGCGCTGATCCGCGCCGACGCGGTCGTCACCTCGTCCGTGGACGGCCTGAAGCCCGACATGGTCGAGAAGGTCGCCGCACTGCCCGGGGTCGCCGCGGCCTCCGCCTACGCGCCGGGCGCCGCGTACATCGTGCTGCCCCTGCCCGCCGACGAAGACCCGGGCGAGGAGCCCGACACCATCGAACTGACCGTACGCGCCGTGTCCGGCGCCGGCGCCGCCGGCACCCTCACGCCGAAGCTGACCGAGGGATCCTTCGAGCAGCTGCGCGGCGACACGGTCGTCCTGCCCACGACGGTCACCGGCGAGCCGGGCAACCGTGTGGGTGACACCGTGGACATGGTCATCGGCGACGGCACGCGGCTCCCGGTGAAGGTCGTCGGCTCGTACGAGGCGCAGCCCGGCTTCGAGACGGCGTTCCTGCCCGCCGAGCTGGCCATCGCGCACACCGACACCGGGCTCGTCCCGCAGATCCTGGTCTCCGGTGACGACGGCACCACCACCGCCGAACTCCTGGCCTCGCTGAGGACGCTCGCGGCGGACGGCCCGCCGGGCCTCGTCGTCGCGGACCGCGCCACCGTGGAGGCGGCCGCCGACGACAGCGCGACGAGCACCTGGATCAACTACCTGCTGGCCGGCACCATCATCGGCTACGCGGTGATCTCGCTCGTCAACACGCTGATCGTGGCGGCTGCCGAGCGGCGCAGGGAGTTCGCGCTGCAGCGGCTCGTGGGCGCGTCGGAAGGGCAGATCATGCGGATGATGACGGTCGAGTCGATCCTCGTCGCCCTCATGGGCACGCTCCTCGGGACGGTCGTCGCCGTCGCCACGCTCGCCCCGTTCGGGATCGGCCTCGACGGGTCCTGGCTGCCGCGCGGGCCGGTCTGGATCTATCTGGCGGTCATCGGCTTCGCGGGGGCGCTGGCCCTCGTCACGACGCTGCTGCCGACGCGGCTCGCGCTGCGCAACCGGCCCGCCGAGGTGCTCGCCGTGGCCTGAGGCCCCGGCGGGGGCGTGAGGCCGTCCCTTCCACGACTCCCCCGCGGGACGGCCGGCGCCGCTCCCCGCCGCCGCGGCAGGACCCCCGACGGGTTCTGCCGCGGCGGCTCGTGCTTTCCGGGACTTTCGGAATACCCGCCCCACCTGCTTGTCCGGCTGGGGGTCCGGGGGCCCGCGGCGCAGCCGCAATCGGATACAGCCCCCGGAAAATGCAGTCACCTGCGATTTTCGCCCCTCCCTTAATGACATACCCGCCCCCCTTCCCCCTCCCTAGTCTCAATTCTTGTTGGTACTCGCCGAGTTACCCGGACAGGGGGCACGTATGCTCAACAGAATCGTCATCGTCGGAGGAGGTACGGCAGGCTGGATGACGGCCTCGTACATCAAGGCCGCATTCGGCGACCGCATCGACGTCACGCTGGTGGAGTCCGGAAATGTGGGAACCGTCGGCGTGGGCGAGGCGACCTTCAGCGACATCCGGCACTTCTTCGAGTTCCTCGGACTCAAGGAGAAGGACTGGATGCCGGCGTGCAACGCCACGTACAAGCTGGCGGTCCGGTTCGAGAACTGGCGCGAGAAGGGCCACTACTTCTACCACCCCTTCGAGCAGATGCGGTCGGTCAACGGATTCCCGCTGACCGACTGGTGGCTCCAGGAGGGGCCCACGAACCGGTTCGACAAGGACTGCTTCGTGATGAGCTCCGTCATCGACGCGGGGCTCAGCCCGCGCCGCCTCGACGGCTCGCTGATCGACCAGCCCTTCGACGAGGGCGCTGACGAGATGCAGGGCCTGACGATGTCGGAGCACCAGGGCAAGACCCAGTTCCCGTACGCCTACCACTTCGAGGCGGCGCTGCTCGCGAAGTACCTGAGCCGGTACGCGGTCGAGCGCGGCGTCAAGCACATCGTCGACGACGTGCAGCACGTCGCCCTCGACGAGCGCGGCTGGATCTCCGGTGTCACCACCGGCGAGCACGGCGAACTCACCGGCGACCTGTTCGTCGACTGCACCGGGTTCCGCGGGCTGCTCCTGAACAAGGCTCTGGAGGAGCCGTTCATCTCGTACCAGGACGCGCTGCCCAACGACAGCGCGGTCGCCCTGCAGGTGCCGATGGACATGGAGCAGCGGGGCATCCGGCCCTGCACGACGGCCACGGCCCAGGACGCCGGCTGGATATGGACGATCCCGCTGATGGGCCGTGTCGGCACCGGTTACGTCTACGCCCGCGACTACCTGGCGCCGGAGGAGGCGGAGCGCACGCTGCGCGAGTTCGTCGGCCCGGCGGCGGCGGACGTGGAGGCCAACCACATCCGTATGCGGATCGGCCGCAGCCGTAATTCGTGGGTGAAGAACTGCGTGGGAATCGGCCTGTCGAGCGGATTCGTGGAGCCGCTGGAGTCCACCGGGATCTTCTTCATCCACCACGCCATCGAGCAGCTCGTCAAGAACTTCCCGGGGGCGGACTGGGACCCCACGCACCGCGACCGCTACAACGACGCCATCGCCCATGTCATGGACGGAGTCCGGGAATTCCTGGTACTGCACTATGTGGCGGCGAAGCGCAATGACACGCAGTACTGGCGGGACGCGAAGAAGCGGGCGCTTCCGGACGGGCTCGCGGAGCGTCTGGAGAAATGGCGGACGCAGCTTCCGGACAGCGAGACGGTCTACCCGTACTACCACGGGCTGCCGCCGTACTCGTACATGTGCATTCTGCTCGGCATGGGCGGGATCGACCTGAAGCCTTCGCCGGCGCTCAGGCTCGCCGACAGCGGGGCGGCGCAGCGGGAGTTCGACGCCATCCGGGACAAGGGCCGCCGGCTCACGGAGACGCTCCCGAAGGCGTACGACTACTTCGCGTCGATGCGCTGATGCTGTACGCCGTCCATGTGGCCGCGGCGCTCGCCGCGGTCCTGTCCCTCGCGGTCGTGGGCCGCGTGGCCGCCCGGCTGCTGCGGCAGCCGGAGGTCGTCGGGGAGGTCGTGGCGGGGCTGCTGGCCGGCCCCGCCGCCCTGGCCCTGCTGGGCCGGGACGGCTTCGACACGGCCCTCCCGGCGCCGGTGCTCGACGCGTTGAAGCTGGTCGCGGAGGCGGCCCTGGTCCTGTTCCTGGTCGGCCTGGCCCACGAACTGGGCACGGGGGGCCGGGGCCCCGGGGCCCCGGCCCCGACCCGGGTCCGCGCCCGAGGCC
>NZ_JABWDV010000103.1 GCF_013362995.1 Streptomyces sp. TRM64462
GCATGGTCGGGGCCCAGGGGTCGACCGGCGGCGCCCGGGGACGACCCCGCGGGCGGGTTCGGGCCGGTCGTGTGCGTGGGGTTCGCCCGTGAGGACCCGCCGGTGGACGCGGGCCCGCCGGTGGGCGGCGGGACGGGGCGGGACGGGGCCGTGGCCGGGGTGCGGTGGCGTTCGGGCTGTGCGGTACGGGGTGGGGGCGGGGCGACCGAGCGGTCCGCGCCGCGCGTCACCGCCTCCTGGATGGCCGCGGCCACCTCGGCGGCGCCGTCCAGGCCCTGGTCGTGGAGCAAGGCGGTGAGCCCGTCCTCGTACCCCTGGCCGACCGCGCGGACCTTCCACGCTCCCTGCCGCCGGTACAGCTCCAGGGCGACGACCGCGGACTCGCTGTCGAGCCCGGTGAGGGTGAAGCTGGCGATCTCCGTGCCGTCCAGTCCCGTGACGGCGACGAACGGCGCGGCGACGGCGCCGAACCGGTCCGGGCCCCCGATGCCCGCCGGGAGGGCGAGCAGCACGCTCACCCGGTGCGCGGTCTCGGTGACGGCCTCCAGGTCGAGGGCCAGCCGGTGCTGCGCGGCCGCCTGCCGGGACACCTCGACGCCCGGCAGGCACGGCGCGCCCGGGTGGGCGACCCAGTCGGCGCCGGCCGCCCTGCCGTTCACGTCCGTGAGCGTGGCGCCCGCCGCCACCGGTACGCCCGCCGACACGCGGATCTCCAGTCGCGTGTCGGGCAGGGGGTGGTTCTGCCCCCGGACCAGCTCGGCCGTCATCGCCTGTGTCCCCCTCGGTGGACGCGCCTGTGCGGTGCGTGTGTCTGTGTGGTGCGTGTGTCTGCGCGGTGCGTGTGCGGATGCGGGGCAGCTCCCGGCGGCCTGGTGCCTCCGGGAGCTGCGGTTCGTACGGAATACGGGTCCGGGTTACAGGTGCGGCAGGATCGCCGGCATCAGGTCCTGGAACGTGCGGCCGTTGGCCGCCTGGCCCAGGGCGGTCATCGACCAGCCGGAGCCGCTGCGGTGCACCTTCGCCATGATCTGCGCGGTGTACTGGCCACCGCCGTCGAGGGTGTAGCGGGCGAGCTCCTGGCCGTTCGTCTCGTCGACGAGGCGGCAGAACGCGTTCTGCACCTCCTGGAACGTCTGGCCGGTGAAGGAGTTCACCGTGAAGACGATCTGGTCGATGTGGACGGGGACCCGCTGGAGGTCCACGAGGATGGCCTCGTCGTCGCCGCCCTGGCCCGCGCCGCCCACGAGGTTGTCGCCGGTGTGCCGGACCGAGCCGTCGTCGCTCACCAGGTGGCGGAAGAACACCACGTCCACCGCGGTCTTGTCGGCGAACAGCACCGCCGACGCGTCGAGGTCGATCTCACGGGTGCGCGAGCCGAACAGACCGCGGCGCGGCGCCGCCTGCCAGCCGAGCCCCATCCGTACCGCGGACAGGGTCCCCCCGTCGCTCTTCTGCAGGCTGATGGCCTGACCCTTGGTCAAATTGACCGACACGCGCTGTCCCCTCTCTCTGCGTTCCCCGCGGCCGCTTCTGGGCGTGCGAGTGCGGTTTCCCAGCACCCTACGCAGCGCCGGTACGGCGGCAGCAGGGCGCCCGGCACTTTGTATCGGTGTTGCAACACTGCGGGAGCTGCGGCGCCCGGGGGCGCGCCCCGTCAGGCGATTCCCGCCTCCTTCATCTGCCGCAGCTCCTTCTTCAACTCGCTCACCTCGTCGCGCAGCCGAGCCGCGACCTCGAACTGGAGCTCCGCCGCCGCGGCCCGCATCCGCTCGGTCATCTCCTCGATGATCCCGGCCAGTTCGGCGGCGGGACGGTCACTGGTCAGCGCGCCCTTTCCGGCCGCGGCCCTGCCGCCCTTACCGGCCTTCGCGGCCTTCCCGCCGTCCTTGGCGGCCCTGGCCGTACGGGACGTGGCGCTCAGGGACGGCACCGGCGACTTGGCGCCCTTGCCGTCCTTCGTCTGCCGGTAGCCGGTGCCGAGGAGCTGCTCGGTGTCGACCTCCTCGCGCGCGATGGTGGCGACGATGTCGTTGATCTTCTTGCGGAGCGGCTGCGGGTCGATGCCGTTGGCCGTGTTGTACGCGATCTGCTTCTCGCGCCGCCGGTTGGTCTCGTCGATGGCCTGCGCCATCGCGGGCGTGACCGAGTCGGCGTACATGTGGACCTGGCCGGACACGTTGCGGGCGGCGCGGCCGATGGTCTGGATGAGGCTGGTGCCGGAGCGCAGGAAGCCCTGCTTGTCGGCGTCGAGGATGGCGACCAGGGACACCTCGGGCAGGTCCAGGCCCTCGCGGAGCAGGTTGATGCCGACGAGGACGTCGTACTCGCCGGCGCGCAGCTCGCGCAGCAGCTCGACGCGGCGCAGCGTGTCCACGTCGCTGTGCAGATAGCGGACCTGGATGCCCAGCTCCAGGAAGTAGTCCGTGAGGTCCTCGGCCATCTTCTTGGTGAGGGTGGTGACCAGGACACGCTCGTCGCGCTCGGTGCGCAGCCGGATCTCGTGGACCAGGTCGTCGATCTGGCCCTCGGTGGGCTTGACGACGACTTCCGGGTCGACGAGGCCGGTCGGGCGGATGATCTGCTCGACGAAGCCGTCGGAGCGGGACAGCTCGTACTGCCCCGGCGTGGCCGACAGGTAGACGGTCTGGCCGATGCGCTCCTGGAACTCCTCCCACTTCAGCGGCCGGTTGTCGAGCGCGGACGGCAGGCGGAAGCCGTGGTCGACGAGGGTGCGCTTGCGGGAGGCGTCGCCCTCGTACATGGCGCCGATCTGCGGCACGGTGACGTGGGACTCGTCGATGACGAGGAGGAAGTCCTCCGGGAAGTAGTCGAGGAGGGTGTTCGGCGGGGAGCCGGGATCGCGCTGGTCGAAGTGCAGAGAGTAGTTCTCGATGCCGGAGCAGGAGCCGACCTGGCGCATCATCTCGATGTCGTACGTGGTGCGCATGCGCAGCCGCTGGGCCTCCAGCAGCTTGCCCTGCTTCTCCAGCTCGGCGAGGCGCTCCTCCAGCTCCCGCTCGATGCCGTCGACGGCGCGCTCCATGCGCTCGGGGCCCGCCACGTAGTGGCTGGCGGGGAAGACGTACAGCTCGTGGTCGTCGCTGATGACCTCGCCGGTGAGCGGGTGGAGCGTGGACAGCGCCTCGATCTCGTCGCCGAACATCTCGATGCGGACGGCCAGCTCCTCGTAGACCGGGAAGATCTCGATGGTGTCGCCGCGGACCCGGAACGTGCCGCGCGTGAACGCGAGGTCGTTGCGCGTGTACTGGATGTCGACGAAGCGGCGCAGCAGCTCGTCCCGGTCGGTCTCCTCGCCGACCTTCAGGCGGACCATCCGGTCCACGTACTCCTGCGGCGTGCCCAGGCCGTAGATGCAGGAGACGGACGCGACGACCACCACGTCCCGCCGGGTCAGCAGCGAGTTGGTCGCGGAGTGGCGCAGCCGCTCCACCTCCTCGTTGATCGAGGAGTCCTTCTCGATGTAGGTGTCCGACTGCGGGACGTACGCCTCGGGCTGGTAGTAGTCGTAGTACGACACGAAGTATTCGACGGCGTTGTTCGGCAGGAGCTCGCGGAACTCGTTGGCCAGCTGGGCGGCCAGCGTCTTGTTCGGCGCCATCACGAGCGTGGGGCGCTGGAGCCGCTCGATCATCCAGGCCGTGGTGGCCGACTTGCCGGTGCCGGTCGCGCCGAGGAGCACGACGTCCTTCTCCCCCGCGCGGACACGCCGCTCAAGGTCGTCGATGGCCGTGGGCTGGTCGCCGCTGGGCTGGTACGGGCTGACGACCTCGAAAGGCGCCACCGAGCGTTCGATCTGGGATACGGGCCGCATGAGACCACCGTACGACCCGGCACTGACAGCCGGGCGACGATCACCGCCCCGGCCGCCTGGGGTGGCGGTCGCCGCGGGTCATGTCGCGGTGGCGCTGGGCCGGGATGCCGGGGAGGTGGGCGCGCGGGTCGACCGCGTTGCGGCCGTCGCGGTCGCCGCTCACCAGCAGCGGGTCGAACAGCACGACGATCCCCGCGAGCAGCAGGAACACGGCCGGTCCGACCAGCATGGGCACGAGGAGCGCGGCCGCCGTCTCGCCGCCCGCCGTGACCGCCGCGTCCAGGGCTGCCGCCGCGTCGGCGGCCCCCGCACCGACGGTGTCGACGGCTCCGACGGCTCCGACGGCCCCGACGGCCTCCACGGCGTCGATGGGGCCCGCCGCCACGGCCGGCTCGTCGACGTGCAGGTGGACGCTGACGGCGGCCATGCCCGTGTAGTGCATGCCGGACACGGCGAGTCCCATGACGAGGCTGGCGCCGAGGCTCGGCAGGAACCCGTGGACCGAGACGGCCGCCCACAGCGCCGACGTGGCGGCGACGACCGCGACGACGACCGACAGGGCCACGGTGAAGGTGTCGTACTCGAGCCTGCCCGGGATCCGCATGCCGGCCATGCCGAGGTAGTGCATGGTGGCGATGCCGAGGCCTGTTATGGTCCCTCCGGTGATCACGGCCATGGCCGTGCGGCCGTGCAGGCCCACGATGAAGACGCCGATGCCGACCATGAGGATCGCGACGGCGAGGCTCGCGAAGGTGATGGGGCGGTCGTAGTCGACCGGCGCCTCCTCGATGCTGAAGCCCATCATCGCGATGAAGTGCATGGTCCATATGCCGGCGCCGATGGAGGTGGCGCCGAGCGCCAGCCAGCCGGGGCGGAACGTCCCGGGGTGGCGCAGGGCCCTGGTCGTGCAGCGCAGGCCGAGCGCCCCGCCGAGGCAGGCCATCAGATAGGCCACGACAGGTGTGACGAGCCCATGGCTGAATCCGTCGACTGTGCCCTGCATACCCGTAGCGACCTCCACCCCTCGTCCCCGCCGCGAACCTGTGCGGGAGGGTAGTCGACGTGGTGGGCACCTGCTCGTCCGGGCCGTCGCGGCGGAGACCGCGGGGCGTTGTCAGTGGCGGCACGTACCGTGACGACATGGATGGCTACGAGCGCAGAACCGTGCGGGACACCGTGCGGGACGAGGCGCGGACCGTGGAGTGGGCCGTCGTCGGCAGCGGCGTCGGGCCGCTGCTGCTGGCCGCCACGGCGGAGGGCCTCGTCAATGTCGTCTTCCACGCGGACGAGGCGGTACGGGACCGGGCGCTGACCCGGCTCGTGGAGCGGCTCGGCGGCGTGGAGCCGGTGGCGGACGCGTCGGGGCGGCTGGCGGAGCCGATACGGATGCTGGACGCGTACTTCGCGGGCGAGCCGCGCGACGTGCGGCCGGCCCTGGACTGGTCGCTGACGAGCGGGTTCAACCGGCAGGTGCTGCGCGAGCTGGCGACGGGCGTGCCGTACGGGACGCTCGTCGGGTACGGGGAGCTGGCCGCGCGCGTGGGTCAGCCGGGTGCGGCGCAGGCGGTGGGCGCGGCCATGGGCGCCAATCCCCTGCCGGTGGTGGTGCCGTGCCACCGCGTGGTGGAGAGCGACGGGGGGCTGGGGGGCTTCGGGGGCGGCCTGGAGACGAAGCGGCGGCTGCTGGAGCTGGAGGGGGTGCTGCCGGAACCGCTGTTCTGACCGGCCCGGCAGCCGGTGGGGGCAGGGGCGGTGGATCAGGGGGCTGTGGGTCAGGGGCGGAGGGTCAGGGGCGGTGGATCAGGGGCGGTGGGTCAGGGGCGGTGGGCTGTGAGCATGGGCTGGAAGAAGCCGGTGTCCTCCGGTTCGTGCCAGCCGGCGGAGCGGAATCCCGCCTCGCCGGCGAGGTCGGTGAGCTGCTGCCGGATGAGCGCCCAGTAGGTGGCGCGGCGGACGGTCGTCGCCCAGTGGTCCGGGCCCGGGGCGGGGTCCTCGCCGGTGTCCGGCTTGAGCTGGAAGAGCTCCAGGTCGTAGTGCTCGCCGTCGTCGTGCCAGTGCCAGAGCTGGAAGGAGATGGTGCGGCCGTCCGGGCCGGTGCGGACGGCGGGTGGCGTGGACAGGGGCCGTTCGCGGCGCAGCGCGTCGTACGGGCGGGTGGTGAGCAGCAGCAGTCCGCCGGGGCGCAGCACGCGGCGCATCTCGCCGAGCGCGGTGCCGACGTCGTCGGGGGTGAGGAGGTGCGGCAGGGAGTTGTCGGCGCACACGACCGCGTCGAAGGTGGCGTCGCGCAGCGGCAGGGCCCGCATGTCGGCGGCCGCGGCCGGGATGCGCAGGCCGCGGGCGGTGGCCTCGCGGGCGGCGCGGGCGGCCGCGACGGGGCTGAGGTCGGTGCCGGTGACGTGGTGGCCGCGGGCGGCGAGGCCGAGCGCCTGTGTGCCGATGCCGCAGGCGCAGTCCAGGACGTCGTGCGGTCCGGGGCCGAGGGCCCGGGTGAGGCGGTCGTCGAGGGCGGTGCCCTGGCGGGCGACGCTCGCGTCCCAGTCCGCGTACAGCAGGTCGTAGTCGGCGGCGAGTTCGTCGTAGAAGTACCGCGCCGTGGGGGTCAGCATGAGGCCAGGTTAGGAGGGTGGTGAAGGGGTGAGGTTTGGGCGCGCGGTGGGCGCGCCAGGGATGGGTCATGCCTGAGACCGCAGTGGTGTTGTCGGAAGAGGTACGGGAGGCGCTGGCCGCGCGCCGGGCGGTGGTCGCCCTGGAGTCGACGATCATCGCGCACGGACTGCCGCGCCCGCGCAATCTGGCCGTGGCGGAGGAGTTGGAGGGGCTCGTACGAGCGGGGGGCGCGGTCCCGGCGACGATCGCCGTGCTGGACGGGGTGCCCCGGATCGGACTGGACAAGGCGCAGCTTGAGCGAGTGGCCGGGGACCCGGGCATGCGGAAGCTGGGCCGGCGCGATCTGGCGCCGGCGGTGGCGGCGGGGGCGAGCGGCGCCACGACCGTGTCCGCGACGGCGTTCCTTGCGGAGCGTGCGGGGATCCGGGTGTTCGCGACGGGCGGGCTCGGCGGCGTGCACCGGGAGTGGACGGAGACGCAGGACGAGTCGGCGGACCTGCGGGTGCTGGCCGGGACCGCGATCACGGTGGTGTGCGCGGGTGTGAAGTCGGTGCTCGACGTGCCGGCGACGCTCCAGCGGCTGGAGACGCTGGGCGTCGGGGTTCTCGGGTACGGGACGGACCGGTTCCCCGGGTTCTATCTGACGTCGTCCGGTGAACCGGTCGACTGGACGGTCCGCTCGCCGGAGGAGGTGGTGGCGGTGATGCGGGCGCAGGACGCGCTCGGCGGTGCGCGGGCGGCGCTGATCGTCGCCAACCCGGTGCCGGAGGAGCAGCAGCTGGACCCGGCGCTGCACGACCGGGTGCTGGCGTCGGGCCTGGCGGAGTGCCGGGAGCGGGGCATCACGGGGCAGCCGGTGACGCCGTTCCTGCTGGACCATCTGATGCGGCACACGGGCGGGGCGTCGCTGGAGGCCAATCTGGCGGCGGTGCGGGGCAATGTGCGGGTGGCGGCGCGGATCGCGGCGGTGTGGGTGCGGGGACGGTGGTGAACGGCCTGCTGGTGGTGGGCGATGTGGTCACGGATGTGATCGCCGTGCACGACCGGCCGCTCGCCCCAGGGACGGACACGGCCGCCCGGATCCGGCTGCTGCCGGGCGGCGCGGGGGCGAACGTCGCGTGCTGGGCGGCGCGTTCGGGCTGCTCCGACGTGCGGCTCCTGGCGCGGGTGGGCAGTGACGGGGCGTCCTGGCACGAGGCCGCGCTGGACCGGGCCGCGGTGCGGCCGCTGCTGGTGCGGGACGCGGAGGCGCCGACGGCGACGGTGGTCGCGCTGGTCGACGCGGGGGCGGGAGCCGAGCGTACGTTCCTCACCGACAGCGGGGCGGTGCTGCGGCTGTCGCGGGACGACTGGTCGCCCGGGCTGTTGGACGGGATGGGGCACCTGCACCTGTCGGGCTACCTCTTCTTCGCCGACGTGAGCCGGCGCGCGGCGACGGCGGCCATGGCGTCCGCCCGGGATCGGGGCGTGCCGGTGAGCGTCGACCCGGCGTCGGCGGGCTTCATCAGCGAGCTGGGTGTGGACCGGTTCCTGGCGGCCGTGGCCGGCGCGGACCTCCTGCTGCCGAACGCCGACGAGGCCGCGCTGCTGACGGGACTGTCCGCCCCGGAGGCGGCGGCCGCCGCGCTGAGCCACCGTGTGCCGCTGGTCGTGGTGACGCTGGGCGCGCGGGGCGCCCTGGTGGCGGCGGGCGGTGACGTCGTCGCCCGGGTGCCCGCGCTGCCGGTGCGCCCGCTCGACACGACCGGCGCGGGCGACGCCTTCACTGGTGCCTTCCTGGCCTCCCGCCTCACCGGCGCGCCTCCGGGTGACGCGGCTGCCGCGGGCTGCCGGGCGGCCGCCGAGGCGGTCACGACCCTGGGCGGGCGCCCGGGCTAGCAGGGCTGCCGCGCGCCGTGTGCGGCCCGGCGGCCGGACCAGGTGGGCGACCTGCTCGTCATGGACGGGGGAGTCCCGTCCAGGCCGGGTGGTGCGGGTCGTCGGCGCGGACGACGACGTCGGCGGCGTCCGCGGGGCCGACCTCCGTCTCGTACCGTTCGAAGGCGGGGAGCGTCCAGCGTTCCGGGGTGCGGCGGGCGAGGGCGGCGCGGGACAGACGCAGGTGGACGGTCAGGTCGAAGGGGAACCAGTGGCCCAGCAGGAACGGGCCGTGGAGCAGGAGGACACCGCCCGGGGCGAGTTCGCGGTACGGGCTGCGGGTCGCGCGGTCGGACACCGGGTCCCACAGGTCGGGCAGCACGCGGCCGTTCCCGTCCGGCTCCAGCGGGCCGAACACCTCCCGCCACAGGGCGCCCGTGTCGAACCACCCGCCGTAGTACGCGTCGGGGTCCTCCTTGCCGTACTCGTACCGCAGCGACGCCGGGCGCAGGAAACCGGACGTGCCGATGCCGAGCACCGCCCGCCCGCGCAGCCGCAGCTCCTCCGCCACGGCGTCGGCCAGGTCACCGGGCCGGGCCGCGGGCGGTCCGTCGACGGCGGCCTTCAGCCACGGGCCGCCGTCGCCCGGCCGCAGGGCGTCCAGGTGCGTGGCGAGCTCGTCGGCGAGACGTTCCCAGGTGATCGGTTCCAGTCGCACACCCCCCATCCTGCCAAGAGCCCTTGCCCTTGACCTTGGTGTCGCCGGCGGGCTGCGAGGATCCGGCGGCCCGCTTCAGCTCCCCGTCCCGCCCCGCAGTGCGGCCGCCAGCGGGCCGTCACCCGCCACCTCGATGCGCCCGTCCTTCACCCCGGCCGCGAGCGTCAGGTCGCCGCGCCCCACCGCCACGCAGGTCGCGGCGTCCATGCGCAGCCGGGCGTCCGGTGCCTCGGCGGGCCCGTCGCCGTAACCGGCCCGCTCACCTCCCACCCGTACGTGGAACACGCCCTCGTCCAGCCGGACTTCCGCGACACCCGGCTGCCCCGCGGCCTCCAGGGCGTCGACGAGCGGGACGGCGAACCAGTGCGCGCGTACGGCGTCGGTGGGGCGCGGCGCGTCCAGGGCGGGCGCGCCCCAGCGGGCGAGTTCCCGCAGCACCGGGAGCAGTGCGCGGCCGCGGTCGGTGAGTTCGTACACGTACGCGGGTGACGGCGGTGGCAGGCGGCGGCGCGTGGCCAGGCCGTCGCGCTCCATGTCCTTCAGCCGGGTGGCCAGCATGTCGGTGCTGACGCCCGGCAGATCGGCGTGCAGGTCGGTGTAGCGGCGGGGGCCGGCGAGGAGTTCACGGACGATCAGCAGCGTCCAGCGGTCGCCCACGGCGTCGAGGGCGCGGGCGGCGGCGCAGTACTGGTCGTAGCTCCGGCGGCGGTCGGCGGAACGCGGGCTCGGACGTGGCATGCGACGCAGTCTAGACGGATGGTTGGACTTTCCAAGTCCGAGCTTGGTAAAACCAAGCAACACCGTTTCCGGGGAGGTCGCCGTATGGAGTTCCGGCAGTCGAGCAAGCTGAGCGAGGTCTGCTACGAGATCCGCGGCCCGGTGATCGAACAGGCCAACGCGCTGGAGGAGGCGGGCCACAGCGTTCTGCGCCTCAACACCGGCAACCCCGCCCTCTTCGGGTTCGAGGCTCCGGAGGAGATCCTCCAGGACATGATCCGGATGCTGCCGCAGGCGCACGGCTACACCGAGGCGCGCGGCATCCTCTCCGCCCGCCGCGCCGTCGTGCAGCGCTACGAGGCCATGGGCCTCACCGGTATCGGCGTCGACGACGTCTTCCTCGGCAACGGCGTGTCCGAGCTGGTCTCCATGGCGGTCCAGGCGCTCGTCGACGACGGCGACGAGGTCCTGGTCCCCGCGCCCGACTACCCGCTCTGGACGGCCGTGACGAGGTTCGCAGGCGGGCGCCCGGTGCACTACGTGTGCGACGAGTCCGCCGACTGGTACCCGGACCTCGACGACATGGCCGCGAAGATCACCGACCGGACCAAGGCCGTCGTCCTCATCAACCCCAACAACCCCACCGGCGCCGTCTATCCGCGCGAGGTCGTCGAGGGCATCCTCGACCTGGCCCGCCGCCACCACCTGATGGTGTTCGCCGACGAGATCTACGACCGGATCGTCTACGACGACGCCGTCCACCACCCGGCCGGCGCCCTCGCCCCCGACCTGGTCGTCCTGACCTTCGGCGGGCTGTCCAAGACGTACCGCGTGGCCGGGTTCCGCTCCGGCTGGCTGGTCGTCAGCGGCCCGAGGCAGCACGCCCGCGACTACCTGGAGGGGCTCACCATGCTCGCCTCCATGCGGCTGTGCCCCAACGCGCCCGCGCAGTACGCCGTCCAGGCGGCGCTCGGCGGACGCCAGACCGTCCAGGAGCTGACCGCGCCCGGCGGCAGGCTGTGCGAGCAGCGCGACCGCGCCTGGGAGAAGCTGAACGAGATCCCGGGCGTGTCGTGCGTGAAGCCGCGCGGCGCGCTGTACGCGTTCCCGCGCCTGGACCCGAAGGTGCACCCGATCCACGACGACGAGAAGTTCGTCCTGGACCTGCTGCTGCGCGAGAAGATCCAGGTCGTGCAGGGCACCGGCTTCAACTGGCCGCGCCCGGACCACTTCCGCATCCTGACGCTGCCGTACGCGGACGACCTCGACGCGGCGATCAGCCGGATCGGCCGGTTCCTGAGCGGCTATCGGCAGTAGCCGCCGCTGTTCGCGGTTTCGCCGCCGGGGCCGTACGGGGAGAACTCCACCGACGTACGGGCTTCCTGGGTGTGGTGAGGCACTGTGCCGCGAGATCCGGTCGTGGTGGTCGAGCCGCTCCGGCCGCGCGCGCACTGTGCGGAGTGCCGCAAGGGGCCGCTGCGGCGCATGGTGCTGGAGTTCCACCAGCCGCTCTGTGTGGACTGCGCGGGCCTGGGCCCGCTGGTCTTCCTGCCGCGCGGTGACGCGGCGCTCACCCGGCGGGCCCGCGAGGCGAGCGGCCTGTGGGCGGTGGTCGTACGGCACAACAGGCGCCGTACGCGGTACGAGCGTCAGGGCATCCTCGTCGAGGGGGCCGCGCTGGCCCGGGCGGAGGCGGCCTGCCTGGCGGACGCCGAGCGGCGCGCCCGCCGCCGGGCCAGGGACGCGCAGCGCCGCGCGGCCCAGGACGTACGGTTCCGGGCCGCGCTGGCGGAGGAGATACGGCGCCTGTTCCCGGGGTGCCCCGAGGAGCGGGCCGCGGAGATCGCGGCGCACGCCTCGGTGCGCGGGAGCGGGCGGGTGGGGCGTACGGCGGCGGGGCAGGCGCTCGACGAGGGCGCGGTCACGGCCGCGGTACGGGCGTCGGTACGGCACCTCGACACCGAGTACGACAGGTTGCTGACGGACGGCGTCCCTCGCCGCCAGGCCCGCGTCCGGGTGGCACCGGTCATCGAGGCGGTGCTGGCGTCCTGGCGGCGATGAGGCGCGCCCCGGGCCAGGACCTCGGGTCCTGGCGGGTCCGCGTCGGTTCCTCGGTCAGGCGCGGTCGGCCTTCGCGGGGCGGAAGCGGCGGTAGAGCAGCGCGCCGGCGAGGACCATGCCCGCGGCCGGTACGGCCATGCCGGCGA
>NZ_JABWDV010000104.1 GCF_013362995.1 Streptomyces sp. TRM64462
GCCTGCTGCTGCCGGGTGGTCGCAGTCCGCCGGGTCCAGGTGCTGGGGGAAGCCCTCCACCGCGTGCCTCGCCTCCCCGCCGCACAGGACGCACGGGCGGGGTGTCGCGAGGGTGACCACGTCGTCGCCGTCCGGGACCGTGGGGGCAGCGGTGGGGGTGGGGGTGGGGGGCTCGGGCGGTGCGGGCTGCGGCTTCGGTTGCGGCTGCGGAGGGGCCAGTTTTGCCTGTGCCTGCTGGAGGAAGTACGCGTACTTGTCGCGTGCCTCGCCCGACGGTTCCCGGCCGGCTTCCCAGCCGCCGATCCTCGACTCGGTGACCGCGAGGGCCTTCGCGACCTGGGTGCGGGACAGGCCGAGGCGTTCCCGGAGGGCGCGGCGCTCGTCGGCGGGCGGCAGCGGGGTTTCCTGGCGGGCGTCGGCGAGAAGGGCGTCGATCGCCTCGAAGTCCGTCATCGTGCCGCTCCCTCCACCACTGCTGAGCGAGGTTACCAAGTGGCTGCTGCGCCGGTCGGGCGGTGCGGGCGCTCTGGTCGTCGGCGGCGGGAGGACTGTTCGGGTGGTTCGGTGGGCGGTGCACGGGCGTCGGGAGGCGGTCCGGTGAGAAATCGGGAGGCTGGAGGGGCAGCGGGGGAACGTGCACGTGAAGGGCGGAGGTGCACGTGACGTGGACCGGTGCCGTCGGTGATGCGGAGGTTGGCATGGCTGGAACAGCGCGGCCGGTCGTGATCGTCCTGAGCGCCTCGCCGGGGATCGAGAAGCCGGGGGCCGTGGACACTTCGTTCCTCGCGCCGCCCCGGGGCGCCGGTCCGGTGCTCCTCCGGACCGTGCCCGAGCAGTTCGGCTGACAGGCGGCGGTGCGACGGTGCTGGCCCTGTCGATCTGCCTGGCGCTGCTGGCGGCGGTGGGCAATGCGGCGGCTTCGGTGCTCCAGCGGCGGGCGGCGGCCGACACCGGCCGGGTGGGGACGGCCGTACGGGGGTGGTGGCCCGGGCTCGTGAAGCGGCGGGTGTGGGTGTGGGGGTCGGTGTTGCTCGCCCTGGCGGGGGTGTTCCAGGCGCTGGCGCTTGCGGCGGGGCCGTTGGCTGTGGTGCAGCCGGTGATGAGCACGGAGCTGTTGTTCACACTGGTGCTGGGGAGTCTGGCGTTCCGGCGGCAGCCTGACAGGCGGACGTGGTGGGCGTTCGCGGGGATGGCGGGAGGACTGGCGGCGTTCCTGGCGCTGGCGGAGCCGTCGGGCGGGCGACGGTGCCGGCGGCGGACTGGCTGTTGGTGGGCGCGTTGATCGGCGCGGTGATGGCCGTGCTGGTGGCCGTGGCGTTGCGGTTGCCGTCGGCGGCGCGGGCTGCGGTGCTGGGAACCGCGACGGCGATGGGGTTCTCGTGCACGGCCGCGCTGTTGAAGGATGCCCTGGGGCGGCTGCCTGACGGGGTGGGGGCGGTGTTCACGGGGTGGCCGCTGTATGCGGCGATGGCGGTGGGGCTGGGGAGCTTTGTACTGCTTCAGGTGACGTTCCGGGCGGGCTCATTGGTGGCCTCGCAGCCCGCGCTGACGCTGGGGGACGCGCTGTTGAGCGTGGTGCTGGGCGTCGTGCTCTTCGAGGAGCAGGTGGTCGTGGGGGTGCGCGGGGTGTTCGAGGCGCTGGCGCTCGGGGTTCTGGTGGTGGCGTGCGCGCGGCTGGCGCGGTCGCCG
>NZ_JABWDV010000105.1 GCF_013362995.1 Streptomyces sp. TRM64462
CCGTCCGTTCCTGCTGTTCTCGGTGGCGATGATCGGCTCGTACGTGCTGTCGTTCCAGGTGTATCTGGCGCTGCCGCTGGAGGTGCGGCGGCTGGGCGGCGAGGGCGCCGGGGGTACGGCGGCGACGGCGCTGCTGTTCGTGGTGTCGGGGCTGAGCACGGTGCTGCTGCAGACCCGCGTGACGGCCTGGTGCGCGGCGCGGATGGCGCCGGGGCGGGCCCTGGTGTGGGGGGTCGTGGTGATGGGCGCGGCGTTCCTGCCGCTGCTGGCGGCGGCCGCGGTGCCGGTGCCGGACGGCGGTCCTGGCCGGTGGGCGCTGGCGGCGGGGCCGCCGGCGGTGGCGGCGCTCCTGCTGGCGCTGGGCACGATGATCGCGTACCCGTTCGAGATGGACACCATCGTCCAGCTGTCCGGTGACCGACTCGTCGCCACGCACTACGGCCTCTACAACACGGTCTGCGGCATCGGCATCACGGCCGGGAACCTGCTGACGGGCGCGGTCCTGGACGCGGCCCGCTCGGCCGGGCTCTCGGCGCTCCCCTGGCTGGTGCTCCCGGCGGTCGGGGTGGCCTGTGCGGCCGCCCTGCACGCCCTGCACCGGACGGGGCGGCTGGCGGCGCGTACGGGGGCGGCGCGGGAGGGGGTGACGGCGTAGGCGGTGTCACCGCCGGGGCCGGGCTTACGGATCCGTGACGCCCGGCCCCTGGGGGCGACTCCGGAAGTACGGGGTGCGACGCTGGCCGTATGCACAGTGGGCGGAGCGCGCAGCAGGGCCGGAACGGGCGGCATGTGCTGGTCGTGGACGATGACCCGACCGTGTCCGAGGTGGTGACCGGCTACCTGGAGCGGGCGGGGTTCGAGGTCGGTCTGGCCGCCGACGGGGCGGGTGCCCTCGCGGCGGCGGACGCGCGCCGGCCCGACCTGGTGGTGCTGGACCTGATGCTGCCGGGCATGGACGGGCTCACCGTGTGCCGGGAGCTGCGGGCCCGGGGGCCCGTGCCCGTGATCATGCTCACGGCGCGCAGTGACGAGGAGGACCGCATCCTGGGCCTGGAGGTCGGCGCGGACGACTACGTCACCAAGCCGTTCAGCCCGCGCGAGCTGGTGCTGCGGGTCGAGTCGGTGCTGCGGCGCAGCGACCGGGCCGCGGCGCCGCGCGAGGCGGCCGAGCCGGCCGAGCCGCTGCGGGCGGCCGGCATCGAGGTGGACCGGGCCGGGCGGCGCGCTCTGAAGCACGGCCGTGAACTGGCCCTGACGCTGCGCGAGTTCGATCTGCTCAGCTACTTCCTCCAGCACCCGGGGCAGGTGTGCGACCGGGAGCGGCTGATGCGCGAGGTGTGGGGCTGGGACTTCGGGGACCTGTCCACGGTCACGGTGCATGTGCGGCGGCTGCGCGGCAAGATCGAGGACGATCCGGCGCGGCCCCGGCTGATCCAGACGGTGTGGGGCGCCGGCTATCGCTTCGATCCCGCACCCGGCGTCGCCGAGGACGGAGGGCCCCGTGCGTGACTTCCTGCTGATCGCCTTGTACGCCTTCCTGGGCGCGGCCGCCGCCGGGCTGCTGGGCTGGCTGGTGCTGCGGCTGACGCGGCGCCGTTCGGTGGCCGTGTCGCTGACGGTGGTGCCCGCGGTGACGGTGACGGCGATGCTGGCCGGGACGCTGGCGGTGTGCTGGGCGATGTTCCTGTCGTCGCACGACCTGAGCGTGGTGACGACCGTGGTGGCGATGGCGGCGGTCGTGTCGTTGGCGACGGCCGTGCTGCTGGGCCGCCAGGTCGTCCGGCGCTGCCGGGAGCTGGCGGTGGCGGCGCGGGACTTCGGGGACGGCGGGACGTTCCTGCCGCCCGCCGGTCCCGCACCGGCGGAGCTTGCGGCGCTGAGCCGGGAGCTGGCGGCCACGTCGGCGCGGCTCGCGGAGTCGCGGGAGCGTGAGCGGGCGCTGGAGGCGTCGCGGCGGGAGCTGGTGGCGTGGATCTCGCACGACCTGCGGACGCCGCTGGCCGGGCTGCGGGCCATGTCGGAGGCGCTGGAGGACGGGGTCGTGAAGGACCCGGCGCGCTATCACCGGCTGATCCGTACGGAGGTGGACCGGCTCAACTCGATGGTGGGCGACCTGTTCGAGCTGTCGCGGATCCACGCCGGCGCGCTGTCGCTGAGCCCGTCGCGCGTGTCGGTGTACGACCTGGTGGGGGACGCGCTGGCGGGCGCCGACCCGCTGGCGCGGGAGCACGGCGTACGGCTCGTCGGGGACCGGGTGGACGCCGTACCGGTGGAGGTCGACGGCCGGGAGATGACGCGGGTGCTGGGGAACCTGCTGGTGAACGCGATCCGGCACACGCCGGCCGACGGCACGGTGGCGGTGGCGGCGGAGCGCCGGGACGACGACACGGTCGTGCTGTCCGTGACGGACGGCTGCGGCGGCATCCCCGAGGACGATCTGCCGCGCGTGTTCGACACGGGCTGGCGCGGCAGCGCGGCCCGTACGCCGCCCGCACCGCCCGCCGGAGCCGGTCTCGCGCCGGCGGCCGGGGCCGGTCTCGGCCTGGCGATCGTCCGGGGCATCGTCGAGGCCCACGCGGGCCGCGCGCGGGTGCGGAACGTGGCGGGCGGCTGCCGCTTCGAGGTCACCCTCCCGGCGGCGACGGCCAGTCAACTTCCGGGTGTCTGAGCTCACTTGTCGCCGCAGCTCTCACCAGCCCCAACCGTCACTGACGCCCCCTCAGGTCACCCGTGACCCACCACCGAACTCTTGTGCGGTTCGGTCGAGGTGGTAACAATGATCACGCCAATCCGAATCCCAGGAACCGGAACGGCGTCGTTACGGGGGGAGTTGACATTTCTTTTCAGGCATACCCGGAGTGCCCCTTTTGGGGCCTTCGTCAGTCCGGTTCCCTGTGCGCCGTTTTCACGCGCGCATCTTCCGCGCATGGGCATCCCATGCGCCTTTTCTCATCTCACGGAAGACAGGAAACGAGACACCAATGAGATTCATTTCTCGCCTGCTCACCGCGGGTGCGGTGGCGGGAGCGGCAGCCCTCGCCCTCACGACCGGAGTCACCACCGGCGGCACCGCCGCCCCGTCCGTCACCCCGGTCGCCGACGAGGCCCCCGGCTACGCCGTGGAGGACTTCAACTACCCGGGCGCGGACAAGATCCTCGCCGAGAAGGGCTTCCTGCTCAAGCGGGGCGACGGCCACATCACGCTCGCCACCTGCGGCGAGGCCGGCCTCATCGAGGTGTACTCGCGGAAGAGCAGCGCCCCGGTCTGCTTCCGCGTCACGGGCAACCAGGGCTTCCTGACCCTGGAGATGCAGGCCGTCTACGGCATCAAGGGCAACGACTACGACACCGACGTCACCATGACCACGGGTACCGAGGAGAAGACCTTCGACGTCCCGAAGAACAGCTTCACCCCGGTCGGCGAGGCCACCGACCCGCAGGGCCGCGACCACACGCTGGTGGAGATCGTCGCCACCCGCTGACCCCGCCCGCCTCCGGGACCGGCGCGCGTCCGCCGGGCCGGCTCACAGGCCCCTGACCCCGGTCCCGTACCACGTCAAGGAAAAGGTCATGCAACGTCATCTCGCCCGTTCCGCCGGGCTCGCCGCGTTCACCGCGGCGCTCATAGCGGCCCCGCTCGCACTGCCCGCGCACGCCGTCGTCGGCGCACCCGAGGCCGAGGGCTCGCTCCCCTTCACCGCCCGCCTCGACATCGGCAACGGCCAGAGAGCCTGCTCCGGCGCCCTCGTCGACCGCGAGTGGCTGCTCACCGCCGCGAGCTGCTTCGCCGACGACCCGGCCGCCGGCCTCGACGTCCCCGCGGGCGCCCCGAAGCTGAAGACCACCGCGACCATCGGCCGCACCGACCTCACCACGTCGGCGGGCGTCGTCCGCACCGTCGTCGAGGTCGCCGCGCGGCCCGGCCGCGACGTCGTCCTGGCCCGGCTGAACCGCCCGGTCACCACCGTCGCGCCCGTCGCGATCAGCGCCACCCCGGCCACCACCGGCGAGGAGCTGAAGGTCGCCGGCTACGGCCGTACGAAGACCGAGTGGTCGCCGCTCACGCTGCACACCGGCGCCTTCACCGTCGGCGCGGTCACCGCCGCCGACGCGACCGTCACCGGCAAGGACGGCGCGGCCGTCTGCGCCGGCGACACCGGCGGCCCCGCGCTGCGCGTGACGAACGGCCAGGCCGAGCTCGTCGCGCTCAGCAGCCGCTCCTGGCAGGGCGGCTGCTGGGGCATCGACGCGACGGAGACCCGCACCGACGCGGTCACGTCCCGCGTCGACGACCTGCGCTCCTGGGTCGCCGCCAAGGTCGCCGCGCCGCGCATCACCGACTTCAACTGCGACGGCGTCGAGGACATCGCCATCGGCGACCCGAAGGCGACCGTCGGCGGCGACACCAACGCCGGTGTCGTCCGCGTCGTGTACGGCGGCGGCAAGGGCACCGTCGAGCTGAACCAGGACCAGGCATACGTCCCCGGCGTCTCGGAGGCCAGCGACTGGTACGGCGAGGCCCTCGCCACGTTCGACCACAACGAGGACGGCTGCACCGACCTCGTCGTCGGTGTCCCGGCCGAGGACATCACCGTCAACGGCACCACGCACGCGGACGCCGGCGCGGTCCAGATCCTCTACGGCGCCAAGGGCGGCATCGGCACCGGCCAGGCCGCCACGGACTACGTCCAGGGCCTCGGCACCGTACCCGCGATCAAGGGCTCGGCCTCCGAGGCGGGCGACCGCTTCGGCCACGCCGTCGCCGCCGGCCACACCGCCGAAGGCGAGCCGTACCTGCTCATCGGCATCCCCGGTGAGGACCTGGGCTCCGTCAAGGACGCGGGCAGCACCATCTACCTGCGCGGCAGCGTCAACACCGCCGTCCACCAGGACAAGCCGGGCTACGCGGGCGCCATCGAGGCGGGCGACCGGTTCGGCTCCTCCGTCGCCGGTTCCGCGAACCACATCGTGATCGGCACGCCGGGCGAGGCCATCGGCACCAAGGCCAAGGCGGGCGGTGTGCAGATCTCCCGGCACGCCCTGAACGCCGACAACGTCCCGGCCCCGGTCCTCGGATTCGACCAGGACGCGACCTTCGTCAGCGGCGGCGCCGAGGCCGGCGACCAGTTCGGCGCGTCCGTCGCCGCCGTCGAGTACCGTCCGTCCGGCGCGGCCACCGCGACCGACACGGTCGTCGCCGTCGGCTCGCCCGGCGAGGACCTCACGCGGAACGGCGCCAACCAGGCCGACGCGGGCGCCGTCCACAGCTTCCGCGTGACCGCCTCCGGCACCGTCACGCAGGCCGCCAACATCCAGCAGGAGGTCGCCGACGTCGCCGGCGCCGCCGAGACGGGCGACAAGTTCGGCGCCAAGGTCGTCCTGGCCAACGTCGCGCCGCGCTCGGTCGGTTCGGCGTCGACCGTCGTGCTCGCCGTCGGCATCCCGGGCGAGGCCCTCGGCTCCGTCACGAACGCCGGTGCGGTGCAGACCTTCTACCCGTTCGGCGCCGTGGGTGCCACCGACACCTGGATCGAGGCGGGCAACGCCCCCGGCCTCCCCGGCACCCCGACGTCCGGCCACACCGTCGGCAACTACCTCGGCGGCACGGCCGGCAACCTGTACATCGGCGTCCCCGGCCAGTCGCCGTACGGCGCCGCGTACGCCATGCCGTGGAGCAACGCGACCGGTGGCCGCACCGGCGCGACCGGTACGGTGACGACGTACAAGCCCGGCACGAACGGCATGCCCGCCGTGGGCGGCCAGTTCGGCCGCGCGTTCGGCTGAGGCCGACGTTCGGTCAGGCGGGCCCCGGGAGGAACGATCCTCCCGGGGCCCGCCCCTTCGCCCGTTCGCCCTCGCGGGACGTCAGACCGGCACCCCGTACAGCACCAGGTTCTCCGCGTACACGCGCGTCTCCGGGTCGAAGGCGCCCGCGCACGTCACCAGGACGAGCCGCGGCCGGCCGTCGGCCGTGAACAGGTCGCCGGGCAGGGCGCTCTTGCGGTACGTACGCCGGGCCACGATCCGGTACGTGTGCCGCGTCCCGTCCGCCGCCGACACCTGCGCCCGCGCCCCGAGCGGCAGGCCGTGCAGCGCCTCGAAGGGGCCCGGTCCCTCGTCCGCCGAGTCCAGGTGCCCCGCCAGCAGCAGCGTGCCCCGCGGCGCACCCGGCCGGGCGCCCCGCGCCCACCAGCCGAGCCGCGACGGCGACGCGGGCACGTCGAGGGAGCCGTCACGGCCGGCGGCCACCGGGTCGATGGGCAGGCCGTCGAAGTGGCCGGGCACCGACAGCGCGACGGGCGGCGCCTCCGCCCCGTCCTCCCGTACGGCCCCGGAGGCACGCCCGCCCGCCGGCACCGCACCCGCGTCCGCCCCGCCCGGCGGGGCGCCACCCGACGGCAGGAACAGCGCCAGGGCCGCCGACGCGGCTCCCGCGAGCCCGGCCCAGACGAGCAGCCGCCCGGGCCCCGGCTCACCACCCAACCGCCCACCACCACCGGCCGGCCCACCGCCACCGCCCACCGCCGGCCGACCACC
>NZ_JABWDV010000106.1 GCF_013362995.1 Streptomyces sp. TRM64462
CGCGGGCCCCCGGGAAACGCAGTAACGACCTTGCGGTGATCGATGGTAAGCAGTGGCCGTGGCCCAGGCCACTACTTCTGAGGTACTTCTGCCAACGAGTCACGGGTTCGCAGGGTCTCGGGGCGCAGCATGATCGTCCGGGAGACGAGAAACGTGATGGGGATGGCCGCCGCCGCGGCGAGGAGCGGCGCGTACCGGCTGTTCATGCCCGCCACGTCCACCAGGAGGTAGACGCCGACCGTGGTGATCACGAAGTTCGCGGCGTTGGTGAGGGGGAAGAGGAAGAACTTCCGCCAGGTGGGGCGGGTGCGGTACGTGAAGTAGCTGTTCAGGAAGAACGAGCCCACCATCGACAGCAGGAACGCGACGACGTGCGCGGCGACGTACGGCAGGCCGAGGGTCAGAAGCAGCAGGTAGAGGCCGTAGTACGTGGCGGTGTTCACCACGCCGACCAGGGCGAACCTGACGATCTGGCCGCTGACACCGGACACGGTCATCTTCGGGTGAGCTCCGCGTTTCTCGTGGTGTTGGTCGCCCGCACCAGGAAGTGCGGGCGCCGTTTCACCTCGTAATAGATACGGCCCACATACTCCCCGATCAGTCCCAGCATCACCATCTGGACCCCGGCGAGTGCCGTGACGGCCACCAGCAGGGTGACGTATCCGGGGGTGTCGACGCCGTTCAGCAGGGCGTCGCCGACGATCCACGCCGCGTAGAGGAACGCCACGGAGACGAGGAGCAGGCCCAGGTAGAGGGCGGCCCTCAGGGGTTTGTTGTTGAAGGAGAGCAGACCGTCCAGGCCGTAGTTCAGGAGTTTCCCGAACGTCCATTTCGAGCGGCCCTGCTCGCGGGTCGCGTTCTCGTACGCGAATGTGGCGGTGCGGAATCCCACCCAGGCGAAGAGGCCTTTCGAGAAACGGTTGTACTCGGTGAGTTCCAGGAGCGCGTCGACGGTACGGCGGGACAGCAGCCGGAAGTCGCCGACACCGTCGACGAGCTCGACGTCGACGAGCCGGTTGATCAGCCGGTAGTAGGCGCGAGCCAGCAGGGTGCGGGTGACCCGGTCGCCGGTGCGGGTGCGGCGGGCTACGACCTGGTCGTAGCCGTCGGCGTGCAGCTCCAGCATGCGGCCGACCAGCTCGGGCGGGTGCTGGAGGTCGGCGTCCATGAGGACGACCGCGTCGCCCGCGGCGTGCCGCAGGCCGGCGAGGATCGCGGCCTCCTTGCCGAAATTGCGGCTGAAGGAGACGTAGCGGACGCGGGAGTCGGCGGCCGCGCGCTCCTCCAGGAGGGCGAGGGTGCGGTCGCGGCTGCCGTCGTCCACATAGACCAGCTCGAAATCCACCCCGTAGCCGGAGATTTCCGCGGTCACGCGGTCGTGGAAACGGCCGATGATCTCTTCTTCGTCGAAGCAGGGCACCACAATCGAGATCAGCACGGCGCCAGAACACCGGGGGTGCGTGTCGGGGGCGGATTCGTTCCGTTGCGGGGAGGCGGACGTTCGGTGAATTCGCCCTTCCGGGAAGGGATTTCATCGGCGGTGCTGGCATATTCGTGACGTGGCTCCGTCCCGTACTTGCCGTACCGCCCGTGCCTGTTCGCTCGCCGCTCTTCTCGCCGTTGTCGCCGTGTGCGCCGGTGACGCCGTCGCCCGGACCTTCCCCTTCGGGCCGCGGACCCGCGCCGTCAACGACCTCGGCAACCAGTTCGTGCCGTACCACGCGTATCTGTGGGACCTGCTGCACGGACGGGCGGACGGCGGGGCGCTGCTGAACTGGCGGTCGGGGTACGGGACGAGCCTGCTGCCGGATCTGGGGACGTATCTGACGAGCCCGTTCGCGCCGCTCGTGGTGGTGTTCCCGCGGGACCGGATCGATCTCGCCGTCCATGTGATCACCGTGGCGAAGATGGGTGCCGCCGCGGCCCTCATGGCGCTGGTGCTGCTGCGGCAGCGGGACGGCAGCCGCTGGGCGGCGGCCGTGCTCGGCGCGTCGTACGGGCTGTGCGGGTGGGCGGTGATGGAGGCGTCGTACAACCCGATGTGGCTGGACGGGCTCATCGGGTTCCCGCTGCTGTGCCTGGTCGGCGAGTGGGTGCGGGAGGGGCGGCGGCCGCTGGCCGGGCCGCTGGTGGTGGCCCTGGTGTGGGTGGCCAACTTCTACACCGCGTACATGGCGACGCTGGGCGCGGCGCTGGTGCTGCTGGCGCGCGGCGGGCCGCGGATGCCGGTACGGGTGTGGGGGCGGGCCGCCGGGACGGTGCTGCTGGGCGTCGGGCTGGCCGCACCGGTGCTGGCGCCGGTGTTCCTCGGGTCGCGGCACGCCTACCCGGGGTGGACGCGCGCGTTCGACGCCGCGGGCGTGGCGGACCTGGCGGCGCGGACGCTGCCGGCGACGTACAGCTTCTTCACGCCCGCGCTGTTCCTGGGCACGGGCACGCTGCTGCTCGCGGCGGCGCTCGCCTTCCACCGGGGGGTTCCGGTACGGGAGCGGTGGGTGTGGTGCGGGCTCGCGGGCGGCGGGCTGCTGTCGGCGCAGTGGGAGCCGACGCACCTGGTGTGGCATGTGTTCGCCACACCGAACGGCTCGCCGTACCGGCAGACCTTCGTGCTGGCCGGGTTCGTGGTGCTGGCGGCGTGGGCCGCCGTCTCGTACGGGTGGCCGGGGCGGCGGGCGCTGCTGGGCGGTGCGGGCGTGCTGGCCGGGGTGGGGGTGGTGGCGGCCGGGAGCGCACTCGTGACGGGGGCGGCGTACGGGCTGTTCGCGGGCGGGCTGGTGGTGGCCGTGGGGGCGGTGGGGCTGCTGGGGCGACATGGGCCGCGCCGTCGGTGGGTTGTTCGGGGCGCGGGCGGTGGGCTGCTGGCGGCGGTGCTGGTGGTGCAGGCGGCGGGCACGGTCGCGTACGGCGACCGGGAGCGGGTCGCGCGGCTGGACGACTACCCGCCGTGGGGTGCCGCGCACGACGTGCGGGCGCGGGCCGTGGCGGGCGCCGACGGGTGGCCGGCCTACCGGACCGACCCCGGGCGGCCCCGGCTCACCGGGAACGATCCGCTGCTGGTGGGCGGGCAGGGCGCGGCGTACTACAGCAGTCATACGCCGGAGGTGTGGACGCGGACGCTGGCGGCGCTCGGCGGCGGGTGGACGTCCCACGGGCGCAGCCTGCAGAGCCTGGACAACCCGGTGACGGACGCGCTGTTCGGCGTGGGCGCGCGGTGGCGGGACGGGCGGGTGGTGCGGAAGAGGGAGGTGCTGCCGCTGGTGACGGTGCGGCCACCGGATGCGGAGGGGCGGGAACTCCGGTACGGGGCTTCCGCGTTCCGTAATCAGGAGCTGCTGCTCGGGGCACGGGTCTACGACCTCCCCGCGGACGGTGTGTGCCCGGTCGGCAGCGACGTCTTCGTCTGGGCGCCCGACTTCACCGGCACGGTGCGCCTGGGCGGTACGGGCCGGGCGGCCGAGCTGCGCGGCGGGCTGCCCAGGCGGCGGGCCGCCATGGTGCCGCTCGGCACCCAGCGCGAGGCGGGCGCGCGGGTGGAGTGGCGGGGCCGGGGCGCGGTGCCCGATGCGGCCGTCGGCTGCCTGGACCGTGCGCGGCTCGCGGCGGCCGTGGCGGAGCTGCGGGCGGCGACCGGTGCGGTGACCGTACGGGTGGAGGACGACGGGGTACGGGCCGAACTGCCGTCCGGTGCCCGGGGTACGGCGGTGCTGGCCGCGCCGCGCATCGCGGGGTGGCGCTGCGACGGCCGCCCGGCGGGGCGCTATCTGGGCCTGGTCGCCGTGGAGTTGACCGGGGACGCGGCGGCGGTGAGCTGCGTGTTCCGGCCGCCGGGGCTGCGGGCGGGCCTGGCCGTCGGGGGCCTGGCGCTGCTGGTGTGGGCGGGGTGGGCGTGGCGGGTGGTGCGCCACCGGCGCGCGCGTCGCCTGTACGCCACCAAGACTTCACCCGCACACCACCGTGCCGTGACCCGTGAACCGGCCGACGCGGCGTAGCTTGCCCGGCATGCCCTCACTTCTGAGCAACCGGCTGGCGAAGCGGGTCCTGCGGCCCGCGTTCACCCTGGTCGAACAGCGCATGGAGCGTGTCACCACGGCGTTCCAGAAGGATCTCGACGCCCTCCACCACGAGGTGGCCGATCTGCGCAGGCAGAGTTACGGGCTCGGGCTGCTGCTCGACCACGCCGGGCGGGACGGCCACCGGATGCCGACGCCCACGCAGGTGGACACGCTCGTCCGCGAGGTGGGGGCCGTGACGGGCGCCCCGGGCGAGCGGGCGCGCGGCGACGTCACGGTCGCCTACCGGCACCTGGTGGCGCTGGAGGCGCTCGGGGTCGGCGCGATCGGCGGGACCGTGTCCGACGTGTGCGGTCGGCTTGCCACGGTGCCGCTGCTGGCGCGCCGCGCGGGCGGGGCGGGTGGTGCTGGCGGTGCGGCTGGGGCGGACGGTGCGGGCGCTGCGGCCGGTGCTGGCGGTGCGGTGGTGGAGGTGCTGGAGATCGGCACCCTGCACGGGCTGTTCGCGGCGGCGCTGCGGCGGATGCTGCGCCGCGACGGGGTCGAGGCGCGGCTGACGATCGTCGACCCGCTGGACGGCGCGCCGACCCGCGAGGACGTGGTGCGCGGCAACCTGGCGCTGGGCGGCGGCCGCCCGGGCACGGACGCGGACGCGCGGCTCGTACGCGGGGCCCTCAGCGACGGCGGGGTGCGGGAGCGCGTCGCGGACCGGCGGTACGGGGTCGTCGTGGTGAACGGCGCCCACGACCCGGAGGCGCTCCGGGACCTCGCGGGCCCGGGCACGGTCGTCGTCCTGGCCGCCGCGCCGGATGCCGCCCCGGCCGGCCCGGACGCCGTGCCGGTCGCGCCCCCGTTCCCCGGGCTCACCGCCCTGGGCCGTGTCGCGGACTCGGGCTACTTCCAGGCGGCTTGAGGCCCCGTGCGCCCCGTGCGCCCCGGGCGCCCTGTGTGTCCCGTGCGCCCTGTGTGTCCCGTGCACCCCGTGCCGCCCGTGTGCCCCGTGCCGCCCGTGCACCCCGTGCCTCCGGGCGTCACTGACGGCGGACCTGCTGCTGGTGCTGGAGCGCGCGGCGCAGTTCCGCGGGCAGCGGGTGGTACGGCCCGTAGGCGCGCTCCGTGTCGTACAGGAGGTTCTGGAGCTGCTGGTGGGCGGCGCTGTGGTCGCCCATGGTGAGCAGCAGGTGCCCGATGCGATGCCGGATGTCGAAGGCGCGGCCCGGGTCGGCGCCGGGCTGCTGCTGCCCGGCGCTCTCGTGGTACGGGAGGATCGCCCGGTACTCGGCCAGCGCGGCCGCCGCCTCGCCGAGCTGCTCCAGGCACAGCGCCGCGTCGTAGCGGAACTGGAGGGTCTGCGGGTCCGCCGGGCCCGCCTCGGCCGTCCGGTCGTCCGCGAGCCGGCGCAGTTCGGGCAGGGCCCGCCGGTACTGGCCGTCGTCCATCAGCGTCGTCGCGTACTGCTTGCGCAGGATCCGTACGACGGCCGACTGTTCGCCGTGCTCGGCGGCCGCGGCCGGGAGGATCGCGCCGAGGATGTCCACGGCCTGCGTGATCCGGCCGGCGCCGAGCAGCCGCTTCACCTCGTCCA
>NZ_JABWDV010000107.1 GCF_013362995.1 Streptomyces sp. TRM64462
GCGGGAGCGGGAGCGGCCCGCAGGCCGCGGCGTCCCGGAGCGACGCCGCGTCCACCACGCCCACCACCCCCGCGACGAGCACCGCGCCGACGCCGTCCGGCCCGTCCCCCTCCTCGTCCTCGTCGAAGAGCCCGGACGCCCATCAGGGCTCACCCGGCACCGGAACCGCGGCGGGCCCCGGAGGTGGCCCGGCGGGCGGCGCGTCCGGCGGCCAGACGGGAGGCCAGACGGGAGGCTCATCCGGCGGCGCGGCCACGCCCCCCAAGCCCCCGGCCGACCCCGGCACCGGCGGCACGAGCAGTACGAGCGCTACGAGCAGTACGGGCGGTACGAGCAGCAGCGGTGGCGGTACGGGAAGCGGTACGGGTGGCTCCACCCCCGCCCCCGACAACCGCGTGCCGTCCGCCTTCGTCGGCACCTGGGACCTCGTCCTCCAGTACAACGTCAACCAGCCGCAACGCGTGGTCATCAACCGCGTCGCCCCCGGCCAGATCGCCGCACGGCTCGTCACCGACATCAACGGGGCCCACTGCGAACACGTGGCCAAGCTCGTCTCCGTGACGAACGGCGGCAAGCGCATCAACCTCGGCACCCGCACGGTCGACCGGGCCCGCTCCAGCAGCTACTGCGCCGACACCGACCCGTCGTACTTCGCGCTCGACGAGCCCACCGGCATCCGCCACAACGTCGGCCCCTCCCACGGAGACGGCTACCACTACGAGCGCGCGGGCTGACGCGTCCCCGGGCTCTCCCGCAGCACGGCGAGCAGCGCACGGGCGGTGGCGAGGTTGCAGTTGCCGAGCGCGATGAGCGGCGGCGTGCCGAAGTCCCGCCCCAGGGACGGGAGCTTGATGTCGTGCGACCCGAGGACGATCCGCAACTCGTCCACGAGAACCCGCGCCTGCTGGTCGAGCTCCAGCTCCAGGGCCTTGTTCATGGGTACACCTTCCTGTGCGTGCTGTGACGAACCCGTCACACAGTGGCGTTGACGCGCGTACCGTGGAAGGGGTTTGGCGACCACGGCGGCAGGTGTGGAGGGTGATCTTCTGTGGCGCGAGGGCAGCGTAAGGACATCGACGGGTCGACGAGTGTTCCGTGCTTCTACGGAACGGAGTTGCGCTTCCAGCGGGAACGGGCGGGGCTGACACTGGGGCAGTTGGTGGAGGGCAGCTTCTACGGGGCGACGTACCTGAGCGAGATCGAACGGGGCCAGCGGCGGATGCCGCTCGACCTGGCCCGGCACGTGGACCGCGTCCTCAAGACGGACGGGTTCTTCGAGCGCCGCTGCGATGACGTACGCAAGGCCAAGCAGGGCGCGCACGCGTCGTACTTCGCGCCGATCGCGGAGGCGGAGAAGCGGGCGCGCACGATCGAGCACTGGGCGAACGCCCTGATCCCGGGCCTGCTCCAGACGTCGGCGTACGCACGGGCGGTCAACAATGTGACGCACCCGCTCGACCTCCCGGAAGCCACGGAGGCCTACGTCCAGGCCCGAATGGAGCGGGCCAAGCTCCTTGATGTCCCGAACCGGCCGGAGTTCTGGGTGATCCTTCACGAATCGGTGATCCGGCATCCGCTACTGCCGCCGGCGGAAATGGCAGAACAGCTGGATCGCATCGCAGCCTTGGCGAGGGAGCGGCGGATCTTTCCACAGGTTCTGCCGTGGAGCGTGGCAACGAACCCGCTCATGCAGTTGTCGCTCATGTTCCTGGAGTTCGACGACGAGCCGCCGCTCACCTATACGGAAGGCCCGTATCACGGACAGATCGTGGACGATCCGGCCCTCGTGAAGCAGTACCACAAGGCATACGATCGGCTCAGGGCCGCCGCGCTCTCACCCGAGGCGTCCCTCGTCATGATCGAGCAAGCGGCTGAGGACTACCGAAATGGCAAGCAACTGTGTTGAGTTGAGCGCTGCGTACTGGCGTAAGAGTAGCTACAGCAGTGGTGGTGGTGGCGAGTGCCTCGAAGTGGCCGAAGGCTTCGTGGGCGCCGCGCGCTGGCGCAAGAGCAGCTACAGCACAAACGGCGGCGAGTGCCTCGAAGTCGCCGACGACCACCCCGGCATCGTCCCCGTCCGGGACTCCAAGGTCCCGGACGGCCCCGTCGTCATCGTCAGCGCCCGCGCCTGGGCGCCGTTCGTCGCGGCGGTCACGGCAGGAACGGCCTGATGATGCCGACGAGTTCCTCGGGGTGATCCCACTGCGGCGTGTGGCTGCCCGGGGTCCGTACCACCTCGGCCCCGAGACGGGCGGCGAGCGAGGCGGCGGCTTCGTTGAAGACGTCCGGTGATTCCTGGCTGACCAGGACCCGGACAGGGGCGGTGATGCCGGCGAGCGTCGCGTCGTCAGGGTGGTAGGACTCGAAGGTCCCCATCTCGACGCCGAAAAGCGTCTCCCCGTTCGAGGTCATCCGGTGGCGCAGGTCCGGGTCCAGGCCATCCCAGGTGTCGTCGCCCGCGGCGAATCGGAAGAAGTGCTCCACGGCCGCCGGAGGCCCCCCGGCGGCCATCCCCGCTTCGACGACCGGCCTCACATCGGCCTGGGCCTGGCCCGGGTTCGCCAGGACGGAGAAGAGCGTGGCGTCGTGCAGAACGGCACCGCGGACGACGCCGGGGTGGCGGATGAGCAGGTCGAGGGCGATGATCGCCCCGTAGCTGTTGCCGAACACCGCGGCGGGAGCGAGGCCGAGGGTGGTGAGGAGCGCCGCGGCGTCGTCGGCCTGTTCCGCTACGGAGGTGGTCTCCCACCCGCTGGGGCGGGGGCTGCGGGAGTTGCCGCGCCGGTCGTAGGTGACGACGGTGAACGCGTCGGCGAGCAGGTCCGCGACCCGGTCGAAGTGTCCGGCGTCGCCGGTCGCACCGGAGATGAACAGCATCGATGGGCCGGCGCCCCGAAGCTCGTAGTGGATGTCGGTCCCGTTCACGGCAACGGTCGGCATGGCGGCCTCCTCGCTCGACGTGGGTCTTCGCACCTCTGCGAGGTATTGACCGGCTCCGCCGCGTGGGCTCGTCGGACACGGCCCGGACGCACGATCGGGCCGTAGGGTTCGGCCGGACGGCGGGCCGGGGGCGTGTCGCGTGGCCCGGCGGAGGCGCCTGGGGCGCACACAGTGCAGGTATGACGCGTACCCGCAGAGTCTGGCCGGTCCTCGCCGTGCTCCTCGCCGTGGCGCTGCCCGGCGCCCCCGCCCACGGCGCGGCCCACGCCGCAGCCGCCCACGCCGCGCACCCGCCGCGCGCCTGTGCGCCGACCCCTGGTGGGAGGGTCGCCGACATCGTGCGGCAGGCCCGCGCGGACCTCGGGCTGAACGCCGTACTGGCCAAGGTGACCGTCCACGGCCGTGAGGTCGCCACCACCGCCTCCGGCGAGTCCATGACCGGCGTGCCCGCCACGACCGACATGCACTTCCGCGCCGGCGGGGCGGCCATCCCGTACCTGACCAACGTGCTGCTGCAACTCGTCGACGAGGGCCGGGTCGGTCTCGACGAGCCGGTGTCCCGCTGGCTGCCCCGGCTGCCGCACGGCGACAGGATCACCCTGCGGATGCTCGGGAGTTCCACGTCGGGCCTGTACGACTACGTGCCCGACCCGGGCTTCGTGCAGGCCTTCATCGACGACCCGTTCCGGCAGTGGACGCCGCGCGAGCTGGTCGCCATCTCGACGGGAAAGCCCCTCTGGTACGAGCCGGGCACCAACTGGAACTACTCCCACACCAACTTCGTGCTCCTGGGCGCCGCCCTGGAGAAGATCACCGGCACCCGCCTGGACCGGCTGCTCCACCAGCGGATCTTCCGCCCGCTGGGCCTGCGGGAGACCCGCAACAGCTTCACACCCGAGATGCCGCAGCCGGTGCTGCACGCCTTCAGCGACGACCGCGGCCGCTACGAGGAGTCGACGTTCTGGAACCCGTCCTGGACGATCGCGCCCGGCGCGGTGCTGACCTCGGACATCTGCGACCTGGCCCGTGGCGCGGAGGGCGTCGGCACCGGCGAGCTGACCAGCCCGGCCGCGTACCGCACGCTGCTCGACCCGGGCACGGTCGGCAAGGGCGGGCCGACCGCCACCTGCCCGGCGACGGTGTGCCGGGCGCAGACCGAGGCGTCCCACTACGGGCTGGGGGTGGTCGTCAAGGACGGGTGGATCTTCCAGAACCCGAGCTTCGGCGGCTACGCGGGGGTGATGGCGTACCTGCCCGCTGAGGGCCTGGCCGTCGCCGTGGCCGTGACCGCCGGACCGGAGGCGCCGGAGGGCAACAACGCGCAGACCGTGGCGTCGCGCATCGCGGCCGCTCTGACACCGGAACACCCGCTGTTCGCCTGACCCGCCGCCCGGGCGGGTCGGCGGGTCGTCGGTCCGCTACCCGCCCGTCGTGAGTTCCCGGGCGTCCGGGACGCGGCGTACCGGGCGCTTGGCCATGGGGCGGACGCCCGCGATCCACTGGTACGCCCACTCCGCCGACATGAGCGCGCCCTCCTGCCAGCCGGGCAGGGCGGAGACCTGGTCGCCGATCACGAGGAACTGGTTCGCGTCGCCCTGCGGGTAGATCAGCGTCGCGTACCAGGCCTTGTGGTCGGGGATCGCGGGCTTCCAGTCGGCCCAGGCGCCCAGCATGTACGGCACCTTGTGCCAGGCGATGGACATGCCCAGCTCGTCGGGGACGACGGTCTTGCTGGCGAACTCGTCGTGCAGTTTCGTCCCGCCGTCGCGGGCGACGCGCAGCCGGTCCTCGTGCGGGCGGTCGCCGAGCGTCCTGGCGTTGTCGTAGGAGCAGTAGGCGCCGGTGAGGGTGCCCTTGTCGGTCGGTGAGAAGTAGTCGTTGGACGGGTACCAGACCTGCTCGATCTCGTGGTCGATGCGGCTGATGCCGCCGTAGATCTCGTACTTGTCGGACTCCCAGAAGCGGCGGTTGGCCTGCCAGCCGACCTTGCAGGCGGGAGCGAAGGGGGCTTTCTCGACGGCCGTCTTGTAGTCGGTGGGGAACCCTTCGAGGGTGACGCCCGCCCTGAGGACGGGCACGGGGATGTTGCTGAGGCAGTAGTCGAACCGCCTGGTGGTGCTCCGGCCGCCCGCCGTCCAGTTGACGATCACGCTGTTGCCGTCCAGCTTGATGGCGGTGACGGGGGCGTTGAGCGTCAGGACGCCCGCGGGCAGGGCCTTGGCGAGCATGCGCCAGATGGTGTCCATGCCGCCGACGGGCTGGAACAGCGTGGTGTGCCAGTGGTAGTCGGAGTCCTGGTAGAACCCGTGCTTCCAGAAGCGTGCCGACAGCAGGTCGGCGAGCCGGAGGGGGTCGGCCGGCTCCTCCATCTGCGTCACGGTCGGGCGCTTGGACAGGCCGGACCGGGTGGAGCCCGGGTAGGTCTTGTCGATCTCGTCGAGCTTGCCGAACTGGACGAGCAGCTCCACCAGCCGGGCCCGCTGATCGGGCGTCAGGCCGTCGTCGACCGGCGGTTTCTGGACGACGCGGGCGAGGTACTCGGCGAGGTAGCCGCGGGTGTCGTTGGCGATGCGGCGGTTGTGCCTGGGGGCGCCGCGCCAGGCCTTGTCGGTCTGGTACAGGTTGGCCGTGGTGGTGTGGATGTACGGCTCCAGGGGGACCTTGAGCTTCTGGCAGAGCTTGAGGAGCCGTCGGTGGTGGTACGGGATGCGGCCGGCACCGAGGTTGAGGTAGAGGCCGCTGCTGAATTTGCACTCCTGGGTGCGGAGGGAGCCGTCGGCCCACCTCTCGGTGATCTTGTCGCCGGGGCGTGCGGTGAGGGTGCGTCCGCCGACGCGGCCCGTGGCCTCCAGGACGGTGACCGTGTAGCCCGCCTCCAGGAGGCGGAGCGCGGCCGCGAGGCCGGCGGGGCCGGCGCCGAGGATCGCGACGGTCTTGCCGTTGGCCGGCTGCGCGACGGGGCGGAACAGGCCGTCGGTGGCCGGGGCGGCCGTGGCGGGCACGGCCCCCGTCATGATGTCCAGCAGAGTGGTGGTGGCGGCCGTCGCTCCGGCCATGCTCAGGAATCTGCGGCGTGAGGTCATGGTGCGGTCCTCCAGATCGGGCGAACTGAGGCTTGCCATGCCGGACTTGCTGCTGTCGCACTCGGTCACCGACCGATGCGGAGCGTTATCACGCTAGGGGGCCAGCTGCCGGGGTTGGGTGCGTATCGTACGATTGGCGATTCATCGCCAGATTGGGGGTGTATGGGGGCTTGGCCCGGGCGCGCGTGGCCCCCGGGCGGCGTGCGGGGCGCGTTCGCGGCATGCGGGGGCCCGTGGGCGGTGGCCGGGCGGTGGCCGGGTGCGGTCACGGGGGCGGGCCGTACTCAGTACGCTTGCGTACATGTACGGCTACGAGCAGAACCCGGGTGCCCAGCAGCAGTACGCGCCTCCGCCCCAGCAGGGGTACGGGCAGCAGCCGCCGCTGTACCCCGAGCCGTCCCCGCCCTCACTGGCGGACGCCGTACGGGCGTTCACGACCGGGTCGCTGTCCGCCGAGGACTTCCAGCAGATCTTCGCCACGTCCAAGGTCTACTGCCCGCGCGGCGACAACCCCGGGTTCCTGGCGCTGCACAACACGCAGCAGCCGGTCATCCCGATGTTCACCACGCTGAAGCAGCTCCGCCGGTACGCCGGCAAGGAGTCCAAGTACTTCGTGATCACCGGCGCCGAGGTCCTGGACCTGCTGCCGACGGGGTACGGCTTCGTCCTCGACATGGACGGCGAGCACCGGATCGTCTTCGACGCGAAGGCGGTCGAGGAGATGGTCGACTTCGCGATGCGCCGGATGTACGGCTAGGGCGACCCCTGGCGGGGCCGCCCCGTGGCCGTGGTCCGCCCTACACCGGGACGGCTTCGATCCTGTCGCCGCACAGCTTGTACATGTCGTCCACGTCCGATGTGACGACGATCCGTGGCGCCGGGTGCTCCAGGGCGGTCGCGGCGACGACGGCGTCAATCGCGTATTTGTGACCGTGCAGCCCGGCGTCTCGCAGCAGATCGATGGCTTTCCAGGTGATCTCGGTCGAGACCGGCAGCACCTTCAACTTGGACGCCTCGTAGTGCAACTGCTTCAGTGGCATCCGATGGTGCCAAGCCTCGATGAGCGTGAGGTTGCTGAGCCCCACAAGGTGGTCCTTGGCCTGGGCTTTGCGCACCAGCCTCACGACATGTGGGTCGTCGTCCAGCAACTTGCTCAGACCCTGGCTGTCCAGCAGGACAATTCCACGGCTCATGCGGCCTTGTCGTCGTGCCACTCCCCGCCCCGATCCTGCTCCGCACCCTGTTCGTACCGCGCGCCCCGCTCCGCCGCCGCCTTGGCCTCGGCCCGGCGGAAGGCGTCCTCAGCCCACTCGTCCACTTCGGGTGACACCGGGCCGATCCTCGCCTCCTTCTCCCGAAGCAGCTCTTCCAGGAGGTCGCGTTCCAGTTGGCGCTCGACCGCCGCGCTCACGTACGCGGAGAAGCCGCCCTTGCCCACGCGGGCCCTGACAGCCGCGATGCGGTCCGCCGGCATGGAGACGCTGACCTTCTGGGCGTAGTTCTCGCCCGTTCTCTCGTATGCCTCTGGGTTGCCCATGACTCGGAGAGTAGCAACTCGGGTGGCAAGTTGTCGGCCGCGTTCACCCGGAATGCTGACAGGTGTGCAGACGTTCCCATGGCGGGAAGTTCAGGATTCAACTAACCTGGACGTACGCCGTACCGCCTGGAGGTTCGCCATGCCTGCCGTGACCGTCGAGAACCCGCTCGCCCTGCCGCGCGTCGCCGCGCCCGTCGGGGTGCCGGGGCGCAAGGTGCTCGCCGTGTCGACCGCGCCCAGCGGGTTCGAGGGGGAGGGCTTCCCGGTGCGCCGTGCGTTCGCCGGGATCAACTACCAGTACCTCGACCCGTTCATCATGATGGACCAGATGGGCGAGGTGGAGTACGCGGCCGGGGAGGCGAAGGGAACGCCCTGGCACCCGCACCGGGGGTTCGAGACCGTCACCTATCTCATCGACGGGACCTTCGTCCACCAGGACTCCCACGGCGGTGGCGGCACCATCACCGACGGCGACACGCAGTGGATGACCGCCGGCGCCGGGCTGCTGCACATCGAGGCGCCGCCGGAGGCGCTCGTCATGTCCGGCGGACTCTTCCACGGGCTCCAGCTCTGGGTGAACCTGCCCTCCAAGGACAAGATGAAGGACCCCCGCTACCAGGACATCCGCGGTGGGTCCGTGAAGCTGCTGACCTCGCCCGACGGCGGCGCGCTGCTGCGCGTCATCGCGGGTGAGCTGGACGGGCACGAGGGCCCCGGCATCACGCACACGCCGATCACCATGGTCCACGCGACCCTGAAGCCGGGCGCCGAGGTCACGGTGCCGTGGCGCGGCGACTTCAACGGCCTCGCGTACGTACTCGCCGGGCGCGGTGCCGTCGGCGCCGAGCGGCGGCCCATCGGCATGGGGCAGACCGCCGTGTTCGGGGACGGGGGATCGCTGACCGTACGGGCCGACGAGAAGCAGGACGGGCACACCCCCGACCTGGAGATCGTCCTCCTCGGCGGGCAGCCCATCCGCGAGCCCATGGCGCACTACGGGCCCTTCGTCATGAACACCCGCGAGGAGCTGGTGCAGGCCTTCGAGGACTTCCAGGCCGGGCGGCTCGGCCGGATCCCCTCCGTGCACGGCATGGGGGAGGGCGACGTGTCGCTCTCGGACGAGGCACCGCTCGCCTGACAGGGCGTCACCCGGGTGGCGCGCACCCGGGGGCGGGCGGGCGCCCGGCGTGATGCGGTGGAGGGGTGCCCCCGCAGTACGGCCCGCCCCGCCCGTCCTCCGCGCTGCTGCCCGAGCCCGTGCGGAGGCTCGGTGCCTGGTGCGTCGTCGTGCTGCTCGTCACCGCCGTCACGTACGTCGTCATCCAGCTCGCCGTCACCTTCCGGACGTCCCTCACCGCCGTGCTGCTGGCGCTGCTCGGGGCCGCGCTGCTCGGGCCGGTGTACCGGCGGCTCGTCGGCTGGCGGGTGCAGCGGTCGCTGGCGGCCGCCCTCACCTGCGTCGCCGTGCTCGCCGTCGCCGGCGGCGCCGGGTACATCATCGCCATCGCGCTCATCGACACCGCGGACCAGATCGTCTCCGCCCTCCGTCAGGCCGTCCGCGACGTGGCCGGCTTCCTGGGCGCCCGCGGCACCACCCTCGACGACCTCATCGAGCAGGGCCAGGACCTGCTGCGGCGGGCCGGCGGCGCGGCCGCCACGGGAGTGATCAGCGGGATCAACCTGCTCCTGCAGATCCTCACCATCGCCCTGCTCGCGCTGCTGCTGCTCTTCTTCTTCCTGCGGGACGCCGGGCGCGCCGTACGGGGCATGCGGGCGCTCGCCCCCGCCTCCGGGGCCGACCTCCTGGAGGCCATCGCGCGGCGGGCCTTCGAGGCCGTCGAGGGATTCATGCGCGGGACCACGCTGGTCGCGCTCATCGACGCCACGTTCATCACCATCGGGCTGCTGATCCTCAAGGTGCCGGGCGCCATCGGGCTCGGCGCGCTGGTGTTCGTGGGCGCCTACATCCCGTACCTGGGGGCCTTCCTGTCGGGTGCCGTCGCCGTGCTCGTCGCGCTCGCCGACCGCGGCTTCGCCATCGCGCTGTGGACGCTGGGCGTGGTGGTGGCCGTGCAGACCCTGGAGGGCAACATCCTGCAGCCGGTCATCCAGAGCCGGATGGTACGGATCCACCCGGCGGTCGTCCTGGTCGCGCTCACGGCGGGCGCGGCCGTCGCGGGCATCCTGGGGATGCTGCTCGCCGTGCCGTTCACCGCCGCCGCGTTCGGTATCGCCGGGGAGCTGCGGAAGCACTACGCGGGCGGCACGCCTCCATCGCCGGGTGCGCCGCCGGGGGCATCGGGTGCGGGTGGGCCGCCCGGTGCCGGTGAGGCGCCCGGTGCCGGTGAGGCGCCCGGTTCCCCCGCCTCGTAGAGCTCGAACCAGATCGACTTGCCGTCGCCCCGCGGGTCCACGCCCCAGGCGTGCGCCAGCATCTCCATCAGCAGCACCCCGCGCCCCGACGACGCCATCTCGCCGGGCCGCCGCCGGTGCGGCAGCTCGTCGCTGGCGTCCGCGACCTCCACGCGCAGCCGCCGCGCGCCGTGCTCCCCGGTCGCCTCCGCCACCAGCAGCGCGTCCCCGTCGGTGTGCACCAGCACGTTCGTGACCATCTCCGACACCATCAGGACCGCCGCGTCGACCTGGTCGTCGTCCGCCCAGTCGTGCAGCAGCTCCCGCAACTGCTGCCGGGCGCCCGAGATCCGCTCCGGCTCCGCCTGCGCCACGCTCAGCGCCGTACGCCGCGGCGGCGCCAGGCGGCTCGCGGGCTCGGCCGTACGGGACAGCAGCAGCACCGCGATGTCGTCCTCGCGGCGGTCCGCGAACGGGCCCGTCGTGTGGTGCGAGCTCGGCCCGTGCACCGCCTGGACCAGGGAGTCCGCCAGGACGTCCAGGGGCTCGGACGCGGGCGCGTACTCCTCCAGGAGCTTGCGGACCCGCAGCCAGCCCGTCTCCATGTCGTGCCCGCCGGTCTCCAGAAGCCCGTCCGTGCAGATCATCAGGGTCTCGCCGGGCTCCAGCGTGAGCCGCGTCGTCGGATAGTCCGTGTCCGGGACGATGCCCAGCGGCAGCCCGCCGTCCGTCGCCCGCAGCAGCACCGTGCCGTCGGCCATGCGGATCGCCGGGTCCGGGTGCCCGGCCCGCGCGATGTCGAGCGTGCCCGTCGCCGGGTCGACCTCCAGGTACAGGCACGTCGCGAAGCGCGGCCCGTCGTCGGCGCAGTCCGCCGCC
>NZ_JABWDV010000108.1 GCF_013362995.1 Streptomyces sp. TRM64462
GCCCTGTCCGAACCTCCCGGCCTGTCCGCCCTGTCCGAGCCCGCCGGCCTGTCCGGGCTCTCCGGGCTCTCCGGGCCGTCCGGCCTGTCCGGCCCTCCCGGGTATCCCGGGTATCCCGGCTTTTCCGAGCGTCCCGAAGTGCCTGAATTTTCCCGCCTTTCCGAACTGGAGGAGATCCGATGACCGAGACCACCCTGACCGCCACCGGCCGTGCCACGACCACCGAGCTGCTGGTCCGCGTCTACCGGGACGCCCTGGGCATCGCGGACCTGGACGAGCACAGCGACTTCTACGAGAACGGCGGGGACTCCCTGACCGCGTTCCAGGTCACCGCACGGCTGGAGGAGGCACTCGGCGTGGAGGTGCCGGTGGCGCTCGTCTTCGCCTACCCGACGCCCGCCGACCTCGGTGACGTCGTCGACACCGACCTCCTCCAGGGGTGAGCGCCGTGGACGGCATGGGGACGGCCGGCGGGCGGTGGAGGCTGTGGGAGCAGTTCGCGCTGCGCGGGCCCGGCTTCCCGGCCGGCGGGGTGCTGCGGCTCGCCCCGTACGGTCTCGCGGAGGCGGCCGACAAGTTCGCGCCGGACGATGAGCTGGCCGGGGAGCGGTGGGACGGCTTCGCGGGGCTGTTCGCGGAGGCCGCGGTCGAGACGGCGCACACGCTGCAGGACATCGCGCGGACGCCCGCGTTCCGGGAGGCGGTGGCGTGGCAGAACCGGCCGGTGCTCAGCTCGGGGATCGCCCCGTTCCTGGCGTGGTCGCCGAGCGCCGCGGGCCGCACGAGCATGCCGCGCCAGCGCGAGGAGCTCGTCGCGCACTACTGGCAGCGCTTCTGCGTCAAGAACGACACCATCGGCTTCTTCGGGCCCGTCGGCTGGGGGCACTGGGACCTGAGCGAGCCGGGCGTCGCCGTCGACCCGGGTGAGGGGCTGATCGCCGCGACGGAGGTGTACTTCGCCGGGTGGGCGGTGGACGCGCTGGCGGCGCGCGTCGACGCCGACCCCGCGCTGCGGGAGTGGGTGGCGCCGCGGCGGGTGCCGTTCGTGCGGGTCGCGGGCACGGAGGTGACGGTGCCGGGGCGGCCGCCGCGTACGGTCGGGCAGGACGCGGCCGCCGTGCTGGGGCTGTGCGACGGGGTGCGGCCGGCGCGGGACATCGCGGCCGCGCTGCCGGGCGTCGACGTGCCGGCCGTGCTCGCCGACCTGGTGGCCCGCCGC
>NZ_JABWDV010000109.1 GCF_013362995.1 Streptomyces sp. TRM64462
GGTCCCCCCTGCTCGAGCGGAGCCGAGAGCTTGGGGGAGTGCGTGCCAGACCCCGCGGCCCAGACATGATCCGCCGGACACGACCTAGGGCCGCACATGACGGCACGTCAGCTCGCGGCGGGCTCCACGTGGAGGTCCGTCGCGAGCTCGACCGCGAGCCGCGGCCCGTCGATGCCGCCGTCCGCGACGGCGAGCGGGCCGAGCCCCGTGAGCCGCCCGTTGAGCAGGGCCATCCCCAGCGGCGTCACGGTGTGCACGACGTTGTTGCGCACCCGCCGCGTCGTGATCAGACCGGACTCGCGCAGCACCGCCGTGTGCTGGCTGGCGCCGGCCGACGAGATGCCGAGCCGGTCGGCGAGCTGGCTCGTGGAGCAGGCCGCGGTCAGCTCCCGCAGCGCGGCCGCGCGGGTCTGGCCGACCAGCGCGCTCAGCGCCTGCACGCTGGTGTCGGCGCCGCCCCACAGCTCGGCCGGGCGCGTCGTGGCGGCGGGCGCCGGGAACACCAGGGCGGCCATGCCGGTCTCGCGCTCCGACTCGACGACCAGGCCCACGCGCCCGGGCAGGAACACGGTCGGGCACAGCAGCAGCCCGCGCCCGTCGAGCCGTACCGTACGGTCGGCGCCCTGGCCGTCGTGGACCTCCAGGACGGGGGGCCGCCAGGTGATGCGCGGGTGCAGCGTGGCGAGGAGCCGCTCCACTCCCCCGGTCATGGAGATACGGCCGCGTGCCTCGCACTCGGCCCGCAGGCGCTCCTCGATGCGGTCCCAGTACGGCGCGACCCCGGCCCGCCACACCTCCAGGGCGAGCCGGCCGTGCTCGGGCCTCGGCAGGGCGGGCGCGCCGGTGGCCCGCTCGGCGGCGGACGTCCGTTCGAGCAGGTACAGCAGGCCGTCCGGGGCCCCGGTCGACCGCAGCAGCTGCGGCAGCGGCGCGCCGCGTGCCGGTCTGCGGCGCAGCCGCCCCAGGACCTCGCTGCGCCAGCGCGCGTAGTCGGCGTGGCCCGACCGTGCCAGTACGCCCAGGGCGAGGGCACCCTCGGCGACGGGGCCGAGGGTGCTGCGCAGGCGGGTACGGGCCAGGTCGGACGCGGTGAGGTGAATGCTGAGCATGGCTCGCTCCCCCGCTGGTGGATGAGGTCCGGGACCGGACCGGTGCCCCGCTACGGGGTGGCCGCGGTCCCGGTGAGATGGAGGAAGACGTCGTCGAGCGTCGGCCGGCGCAGCCCGAACTCCCCGACGTGGACCCCGGCGTCGCGCAGGGCTGCGGCCGCGGCGGCCACGTCGTCCATGCCGTCGACGACCCGGAGCGTGACGGTGCCGCGCTCCTCGTCGACGCGGGCCTCGCCGGTGGTGACGGGCGCGAGGGCGGCCAGGGCGTCCGGCAGCCGCGTACGGTCCGCGAGGGTGAACTCCAGCCGGGCCTCGCCGACCTTGCTCTTGAGCTGGTCCGCGGTGCCCTCGGCGATGACCGCGCCCGCGGCGATGACCACGATCCGGTCGGCCAGCTGGTCGGCCTCCTCCAGGTACTGGGTGGTCAGCAGGACGGTGACGCCGTCCGCGACGAGGCCGCGCACGGCGTCCCACAGCAGGATGCGGCTGGCCGGGTCGAGGCCCGTAGTGGGCTCGTCCAAGAACAGCACGGCGGGCCGTACGACGAGGCAGCTCGCCAGGTCGAGGCGGCGCCGCATACCGCCCGAGTAGGTGCGTACGGGCCGGTCGGCGGCGTCCTGCAGGTCGTACTGTCCGAGGAGCTCGTCGGCGCGGCGCCGCGCGGCGGCCCGGCCCAGGTGCAGCATCCTGCCGATGAGCATGAGGTTCTGCCGCCCGGTCAGCAGCTCGTCGACGGCGGCGTACTGGCCGGCCAGCGCGATCCGGGCACGCACCTGCCGGGGCTCGCGCACCACGTCGTACCCGGCGACGCGCGCGCTGCCCCCGTCGGGGGGCAGCAGCGTCGACAGGACACGGACGGTGGTGGTCTTGCCGGCACCGTTGGGGCCGAGCAGCCCCAGGACGGTGCCGGCGGGCACGGCCAGGTCGAGGCCGTCGAGTGTCGTCCTGCCCTTGTGGCGCTTGCGGAGGCCCGTCGCCTCGATCGCCGGTTCGGCGCTCATGGGGCTCAGCGGCTCCGGCCTGCGGCGCTCTGCTCGCGCAGGCTGAGCGGCCGCAGGTCGGTCCAGTTGCTCTCCACGAACGCCACGGCGGCGTCCCGGGTCCCGGCCTCCATGGCGACGGTCCACCCGTCGGGCACGGCGACGAAGGCGGGCCAGATGCTGTACTGGCCCTCGCTGTTGACCAGCACGAGGAAGAAGCCGTCCTGGTCGTCGAAGGGGTTGCTCACGGCGCACGCTCCGTTTCCGGGGGTGTTGGGGCACGACGGTGTTACGGCGGTACGTGCCGATGCTGCCCCGGCGTACTGACCCGCGACTGACACCCGCCTGATGAACGGCTCGACTCCCGCCTGGGCGAGCACACCCCGTTGTCCGGAACGCGACACGAACACGGCCTCGACCAGCCCGGACAACCCCACGTCCGTCCGGGGCAGCGAACGGTTCTTGCCGCGACGTTCTTCACGTCAGCAGGGTTGAACCGGCCCGGCCGACCGAGAGGTAGGTGACCTCTCGCAGGGGCCACGCCTGAGCCGAACCCAACCATCCGACCGATGACGGAGATGCCCGAAATGGGCCACATCAAGCGCATAGCTGTGGGCACACTGGCGACCGGTGCCGCCGTCGCCCTGTCCGTCGCACCTTCGCACGCTTCCGGCGAGACACAGACCCTCCCGCGCTCCGCCTCGACGTCGGGCGTGTCCATCATGGCCATCCCGCCCGGGTGCAGCGGCTGGATCGACTGGTACGCCGGCCGTAGCCGAGGGCACCTCAACTGCGTGGGGAGCGGCCGAGACGTGCGGGTGACCGTCGCGTGCGGCAACGGCAGCATCAAGCGCAGCGCCAGGGGCTACGAGTCCGCCAGGGCCGAGTGCCCGACCGGGCTCGGCGGTGTCTCGTTGAGCGGCGCATACATCAGCTAGAGCACCCGGAAGCCCCAGGCGGGCGTGAAACTGCCACTTCGTCAGCTCCGGGGCCGGCGTCGGCCATGCGGTGCGGCGTTACAGCGGACGGCGAGGCTCTTGGACTGGTGGAACAGGGCAAGGGTCTGGGTGGCGTGGTTGACGTTGGCGGCAGTGGTGACGATCTTGAACGGGGTACCGCGTCCGTCGCAGATCAAATGGTGCTTGCTGCCAGTCCTCCACCGGTCGACCGGCGCCGGACTGGTGTCGGCCTCCCCTGTTTCGCGCGGACGTGGGAGCCGTCGACGCACGCTCTTGACCAGTCCAGCTCGCCGGCCGCGTTCAGCTCGGCGAGCAGGATCCGTGCAACTGGTTGAAGACTCCGGATCTTCTGCCACCGCTCCAGCCGCCGCCAGCAGGTCCGACCCGAGCCGAACGCCAACTCCAACGGCAGCAGTTGCCAGGCGATGTCGCTGTGCAGCACGTACAGAGTGTTCTGCAGGCGCAGCCGGTCCGGCACCGGCCGCGGCCCCGGCGCTCTCTCAGGCCAGGGCGGCAGCAACGGCTTGATCTGCGCCCACAGGTCATCGTCCACGATCCACGGCCGGTACTCACACCATCCCGAACGGCCGAATTGTCGCACCGGTCACGGCCAACCAGGACCGCTCAACAAGATCGTGTTACGAGCTCGTAGAGCCTCACCGACCAGGTCGGTGAGGCTCTACGGAGGCAATCACAAGAGGCGGACTCGATGCTGCATCGCGAAGCGGTTCACACCGCGACTCATCGACTTACCGTCGACCACTAATTGCCGAGACTCGGAAACAGATCTCGATCTTCCCAATCGTCACGGAAAGATTCCAGCATCCTCTCGTAATGCCGAATCATTCTGCGATCAAGCTTCGTGACACTTTCCAGGTAACGGCTGCGAACTTCCGCCTCCAGCCACCCCCACCTGAATTTGTGAGCGAAGTATTGGACCGCTTCAGCGGACGCCGATACAGCTCGCGAGTCAAGCAGTCGCATCATGGCAAGCCTCAACCCGTCCGATTCCGGATGCTGCTCGGCGAAACCTGCCAGCTCGGCCAGGATCGGATCGACGGCAAGCGTGGAGTTACTTTCGTCGAGGATCCTGGAAACTTCACGAAAGCCCTCCGTCAACAGCCCATATGCATCTACTTCAGGCATTTCCATCCCATCGGCCGATTATAGCTCCAGTTCGGTACACCTTTGAACTTACCAACGCTCCTTGTATGTCTTTTCACCTACGTCAAACCCGGCCTTGATGAACGCATTCTCTGCGATCCCCCGCACTTCCGCCCCCTTGGGCTGGTAGTGCCCCGATCTGTTGTCGATCGACTTGAGCCGCCCCTGCCACAGCTTAATCTCACCGGCCGCTGCTACAGGTGCACCCTGGGCTAGATCTATGTGCCCGAACATACTCCCGATCCTGGTCACCCGCAGCTCGCCACCCGGCAGCACCACATAAATGAATCTACCGGTAGCCTCATGCAGTTCATCGAGTGCCGTGAATGGAACCTGCTCAATGGGCCAGGGGCGATCATCCGGCTCCAAATTCTCCCACAGCTTGCATTTTTCAGCGTTGTGGACCAGAACCGGAGTGGATCCGGCAAATACATAGTACGTGTGCAGGTCGTCTACCGTGAGGTTGTAAGTGCGAGCCCGCTTATTGAACGGGCGATTGCCTCGCACCTCTACACTTGCACCCTTATCAGTGCGGAGCGTCATGCCGACGCGAAGGTCGGCAGCCTCTATCCACGCATTCTCCGAAGGGGACCAAAATGGATGCTCGTAAGTGGCTGTCAACTCATCTATGCCGCCATCCGTAGCCAGGCGGATTTCGTTGAATCGCTTATCGTGTTCCGTCACGATGAGGTCGACGACAGCCCGCTCCACCGTCTTGCCACTCACCGGGTCAGTGGCGAGTACCTGGTCGCCGACTCCTATCGACTCGATGTTCTTCGTTGTGTTTCCCCCCATGAGAACACGAGTGCCAGCAGGGAAACAGGTGAAGCACTTACTCGCTGCTTTGCGGGCTCGTTCCACCGCAGCCAGCTCTTCGAGCGCATCCACGACGTTGTCGAGTTTTTTGATCTTACCAACAGGCGTGACGGCGATGGCGAACTCGATGCACCTCGCCACGGTCGGTTCGTTGATGCACTGCTGAAGGTCGGTGAGCCCAGCCAGCTCTGCGTATATCTTGGCCGATTCCATGGCCAGGGTGGGGTCGAAGTAAGTGTTGTCCGAGCTGATGAGGCACCAGCCAGCGGAGGGCGTGGGCGGGCAGGCCCGCTTGTCCTTGTTCTTCTCCTCCTGTTTACGCGCTTCTTCGGCAAGCCGGGCGGCTTCGGCGGCTTCGGCGCGGCGCAGTTCCTCGACACGCTTCCATGCGGCAGAAGCAGCCGCGTCCGCCACGGTGGTGCTCATGCCGGCAGCGAGGGCGGATGTGCGGGCCGCGCGGGCCGCGTCGTGAGCATCTTCGGCGGAGTTGCGCGCGTAAGTGGCGGAGAATTCCGCGCGGGCGGCGGAGGCTTCGGCATCGGCGGCGTCGCGGTCGGCGGCACTGGCGGCGCTACGCGCGGTGGCCGCGGACTTCGCAGCCTGCACGGCGGAGGCCTCAGCAGCCTTGGCGGAGTCCTTGGCATCCTCGGCGTACTTGCCAGCGAGGGCGGCGGACTTCTGGGCTTCGTCGGCGGCGTTGTCTGCTTCGGCGGCAGCCTTGTTGGCAATGGCGGCGGCCTTAGCCGCTTCCCAGGCGTTCTTCTGCGCCGTGGCGGCGGTGCCTGCCGCCTCAGCAATCAGCTGCCGCATCTGAGTAACGTGGGTGGCCGCGAGCTGGTCCTTGCGGTCGGCCATATACTGACCAGCCTGGACGAAGAAGTGCAGCTTCTCGGGCGGTCCGGATAGCGCGGTCTTGGCGGCCGCTTCCACTTCGGGACCACCGCTGCTGCTCAACTGGGTGGCACGGACGCGTTCATCGATGATGCGGGCGGTGTACTGGCCACTGTAGAGAAAGGTGAGCAGTGCCTTGGGCGAGCCGTCGCGGAGGGCCTTCTCGGCTTCTTCCTTGACGCTGGGACCTCCCGTACTGCTGACCTGGGTGACCTTGACGCGATAGTCGGAGATCGCTGCTTCGTACTGACCGTTGGCCAGGAAGGCGTTGATCTGCTGCGCGTCGCCCTTGAGCGCCTCGCCAGCTGCCGTGCGGACGGCACCGTACGGGCTTTCAGTGGCCAGTTGTGCCACGCGCTGACGCGCATCGTCCTGAGCTGCCTTCTGCCAGCCCGAACGCAGGTACTCCAGGATCTCGCCGTCGGTACCGCCAAGGGACCTGGAAGCGGCTTCCTGGCCCCACGGGCCGCGGTTCTTCATCACCTCCAGGGCGAACTTGCGTCCCTTAACCGCGACGGCGTGGATATCCACACCGGGTTGGGCCGCTTCAGCGGCAAGCCGATCCGCCTCCGCGTCAAGGTCCTGGTTGTACTTGAGGGCGTGGCCTAGGCCGATGGTCAACTTGTCGTCGGCGGCCTTCAGGTCCCTGGCACGTTCAATCGCCGTCGCGGTGCGGGTGGCGAGGTCCTCCGCCTCCGTCTCCCGCGCGATCTCGAACACCTTCTTGGCGGTGTCCACCGCCTTCGTTGCGGTGTCGGCTGCCTTCTTTGCCTCACCCGCGTGTTTGGTGGACTCAGCAGCGGCCGTGGCGGCTTCGCCCGCGTGCGCGGCGGCTTCGTCGGCCGCTGCGGCGGCGTTGGTGGCATGGGCGGCAGCGGAGTTGGCGGCGTCACGGGCCTCGAAGGCAGCCGCAGCCGACTTGCGGGCCAGCGACTCCGAAGCGGCTGCCGCGCGGCTCGCCTCATGAGCATGGCGGCGTGCCTGTGCGGCGGCTGCCCGAGCGTCCCCGGAGGACGCACCCGCAGCGTCAGCGAAGCCGCTGGCTCTCTCAGCTTCATCTGCGGCTGCGTCGGCGTTGCCCGACGCGGCCTTGGCCGCCAACGCGGCCTCACCCGCGGCTAGGGAAGCCTGACCCGCCGCACCCGCGGCTGCTGCGGCCTTGTTCGCTCCCTGCGCCGCTACTCGGGCCTTCACCGCGGCGTCCCTGGCGGTTCCGGCCTTGCCTGCATCCGATGCGGCAGCACTGGCCGCGCTGCGCGCATTGGCCGCCGCGTTGGCGGCTCCGATCGCGGCGGACGCGGCGGCTGCGGCAGCGCTGGCCGCGACGCGGGCCGCGTGGTTAGCTGCGTTCGCCGCACCGATGGCCTGACGGGCAGCAGCAGCCGCTCCGCGCGCAGCCTCAGCCGCGCGGCCCGCAGCATTGGCGGCCCGGACCGAGTCCTTGCCGGCGGCTTCCGTCTCATCAGCCGCCTTCTGGGCAGCTTCCTTCGCCAGCTTTGAGGCCTGTACCGCGCGAGCGGATGCTTCTTTGGCGGCGTTCTTCGAGGCGGCGGCCTGCGCGCCGGCCTGCTCGGCCCGGACTGCCAACTGTGTGATGGTGGCGCGCTCATCGTCCCGGGCCCGGGCCACATGCTGACCGACGTCGAGGAACTCGCGGACGTCGTCCGGCGTTCCCCTTAGCGCCAGCTTCCCCGCGGCCTCCACCGCGGGTCCGCCCGCGCTGATGAGCTGCACGACCTGCACACGTTCGTCCATCTCACGCGCGTCGTACTGCCCCTCCTCCAGGAACTTTGTCACGGCCTCAGGGCCGTCCTTCAGAGCGGCCATGCCCTTCTCTTTCACACCTGGACCACCGGTGCTGATGATCTGGGTGACCTGGACACGCTGGTCCTGCTCCAACGGAGCCTGCCAGCCCGACCTCAAAAAGGCCCGCACCGTCTCCGCATTGTTCGTGGCGAGAGCCGTCTTGGCCGCCTCTCGCACAGCGGGACCACCGACACTGAAGACCCGGACTGCCGATATGCGCTCGTCGTGATTGTCGGCGCTTTCGTACTCGACACTGAGGAACTTCTGGACGTCCTCGTCCGACCCAAGCAGCGCGGCCTCGGCCGCAGCCTTCACGCCAGGGCCGCCGAGGGTCCACAGCTGCACGACCTGACCGCGCGCCGACAATTGCGGCAAAGTCGCGTCACTGTCGGCCGGGTCGGCAGAGTATGCCGGAGTTGCGCTTAGCAAACCGATCAGCAGAGTGGCGGAGAGCATGGCTGCCTTCGCCCTGCGGACATGCGAAGGCATAGTAGCGCCTTCACTGATCTTCGTCGTTCTTTCCGGTCTCCATCGTGCTCTCAACACGTAAGTCCCTTCAGAAGCGCATGGGAGTCATAACCCATATCGCACTTGAGTGGTTTGTCCGGTCCCATTGAGGGGTCAGGGCGTGAGACAGAGGCGCCGCAGCTCCCGACCGGGAAGCGAAATTCGAGATTCCGCAACCACACTGATGCACTGTCTGCTTGACGCCATGACAGTTCATCACTTTACATGACCCATACATATGCGAAGATGTTGTGCTCACCAGCACCCACCGGAAGGAAATTTGGTGATTAAGCGTGCCCGTAGGGCTCTGCTGACCGGCGTCGTCGGCGTGGCTCTTGCAGGAATCGGCATCACGACCCTTGCCGTCGCGCAGGCAAGCCCGCGCACCGCGCCACCACAGGCACCCATTGACAGGGACATGCCCTCCGCAATCGAGAACTACGAGCACCCGGGAGCCGCGCGCATCCTCGAGGAGCGCGGCATCACCCTCAAGAGGGGTGATGGGCACATCGTGCTCACCGACTGCGGGCCCACCAACGACATATGGGTTGAATCACGGGTTAGCAAAGAAGGGTTCTGCTTCGACGTCACCGCCACGTCGGGCTACCTGACGCTGGAGCTTCCGAACACCTTCAACATCTGGACTGAAGACCACTCGGTGCGCGCCACGCTCATGGCCGAGGGCGCGGAGACAGTCGTCAACGTACCCAAGAACGACATGGCGGCCGTCGGCGAAGGCGACGACACCACCGGCAACAAGCCCTCCGTCCTGGTCGAACTCCGCGTCACCGGCTGACTCAGCAGTAAGGAATCAATCGTGTCTGCAATACGTCCACGTGTCGCGTGGACAGCTGCCCTGGCAGCCACCGCTGTCGCCACCAGCATGCTCGCCACCGCTCCTGCCCATGCGGTGACCGGCGCACCTGTTGGCGACAGCGCCTACGCGTTCACCGCCAAGCTGGAGATCGGCGAGGGCGATGCAAGGCGTGCCTGTTCCGGTGCCCTGGTCGATGCCGAATGGCTTGTGACCGCGGCCTCCTGCTTCACCGATGGGACGACCGAGGTCCAGGCGGGCAAGCCCGCGTGGAAGACCGTCGCCACCATCGGTCGCGCCGACCTGACCGCCACCACCGGCGGGCACGTCATAGAGATCGTCGACTTGGTACGCCAGCCCGGTCGCGATCTGGTCATGGCCCGCCTTGCCGCCCCCGCCACCGGTATCGCCCCGGTCACCATTGCGACCACACCCGTCACGGCCGACGACACACTCACGGCCGCCGGTTACGGACGCACCAAGGCCAACTGGGTGCCCAACAGGCTCCACACCGCTGCCTTCACCGTCAACGCAGTCACCGAGGTCCAGCTCGGCATTACCGGTAAGACCACGGGCGACGCGATCTGCAAGGGTGATACCGGCGGCCCCCTCCTGCGCGAGGCCAACGGCAAGCTCGAACTCGTCGGCGTCAATACCCATTCGTGGCAGGGCGGCTGTTTCGGCGAAACCGAAACCCGCACCGATGCCGTAGCGGCCCGTACCGCGACCTTCACGCTCCGATCGCGTCTCATCGCCGACCAACGTCTTCTCCCCGGAGACATGCTCGTCTCCGCCTCGGCACGGCTGGCCATGCAGGCGGACGGCAATCTCACCCTGGCATCCGCGGCCGGCCAGACACTGTGGGCCAGCGGCACCGCAGGCAACGCCGGCGCCAGTGCACGTTTCACCAGTGCCGGAGACCTTGAGGTGCTGGCAGCCGACGGCAACACCGTGCTGTGGCAGACCAAGACCACCGCTCCAGGCGGCCACGTGCGTCTCCAGGATCGAGGTAACCTCGTCGTCTACGACGCCCAGAACCAGTCCCAGTGGTCCAGCAATACTGTCGTCCGCCACGACGTCAACGGTGACGGGCGCAGCGACATCGGCGCATGGTACGACTTCAGCGCTGGTACGGACGCCACGTACACCTTCTTTGGCCAAGGCGACAACGGGGCCCTCAGCAAACCGTTCAAATCCTACGCCGCCCCTGTGGGTGAGTGGGACGCGAGGTACATGAAGTTCGTCTCCGGTGATTTCAACGGTGACGGCCGCAGTGACATGGCGATGGTGCGCGGCTACAGCGACGCCAGCGTGAAGGCGTTCGTCGCCCTCGGCCAGAGCGGCGGCGGCTTCGCCACCCCAATCCCAGCCTGGAGCTCGCCGGCAGGCGGTCCCTTCCACTACAGCTACATGACGCCGCAGGCCGGTGACTTCAACGGCGACGGACGCGACGACATGGCCGTCTGGTACGCGGGCGCCGACGGCACCACCAAGCTGCACACGTTCACCACCAAGACCAACGGCACCTTCAACACCCCGGTCGCCTCCTGGTCCGCCCCAAAGGGCACCTGGCTGCGCACCAGCACGAAGTTCGTCACCGGCGACTTCAACGGCGACGGACGCGAAGAGCTGGGCGTCTACTACAACCAGGGTGGCAGCGGGATGAAGACCTACGTCTTCACCACGCAGCCCAACGGCACCTTCGCCAGCCCCACACCGTGGTGGGAGACGTCGCTCAAGTGGGACCAAGCCATCCCGCAGGCCGGCGACTTCAACGGCGACGGCCACGACGACACACTGATCTGGTACGACTACGCCGACGGCAGCGACAAGACCAGCACCATGCTGTTCGAGAAGGTCGACGGGAAGAACAAGTTCGGCTCCGCCAAGCTCACGCTCAACAGTGCAGGCGGCCTCGACGTCAAGCGCCTGCAGATGGCGGTCGGTGACTACAACGGCGACGGACGTGATGACCTCGCCATCATGAACCACCAGAGCGACAACGTCGTGAAGATGTGGACCTGGACCGCCCGACCCGACGCCCTGTTCAACGGGGCCCAAGCCGGCTGGGCATCCGCCCCCGGCGCTTGGGCATACAGCTCCACCAACCTTGTCGGCGCCTACAACTGATTCCCGCGATAGGACGGGTGGCTGCCGCGCCCTGCGGCAGCCACCCTGCCTTGAATGAGCAGGGTTCACATACTCATTGTGGACGAGAGATTTACGATCTCGACATCCATTTGGCGTGATTCGGCGCACCGGCAGAGGAGGCTCGGCCATGCGGCGAAAGCCCTCCGCTAATCGACACACCGCGTTGAGCGAGCCTGACAGCTCGGGCACGTCCTCACCTGCCGAGCACATCCATCAGGTGGTCGTCGAGGTCGGCCACCCATTCCTCCCGCCGCCACGGGCGCAGCTCCCGGCGGGCACGCCGAAGCCGGAGCGCCGGCACCCGGCCTCCTGTGGTGGACGCTGCGGCCACGCACTCGTGCAGCAGGTCCGCAGCGGCGCGGGGTTCGCCGAGCCGGATCCGGGCGAGGGCCTGATCCGTGGTGACGATCGCCCGCTGCACCTGCTCCCGAGGTGTCGTCAACGCCGCCGCCGACCTGGCGAACTGGTCGTGCGCCGTACCCGGGTCTCCGACATACAACTCGCACACACCCTCGAAGCCGCGCAGGTGGCCGGAGGAGAACGACGTGGGGGCGGGGTCGCCGGTGTGGTCTGCCTCAATGTCGTACCAGGCGAGCCCCAATGCGGCCTGCGCATGCCGTTCGTGTCCGGCCCTCGCCGCCAACTCCGCTTGGAGCGCGTGGGCCCGGGCCCGCAGCAGTGGGCTCTCCCCGGTGCTCGTCGTACGCACTGCCAGGTCGACCAGGCGTCGCGCGTCGTCGAGGCCCCGGGTGGAGTAGAGCGTGACGAGTGCGTGGCTCATGTGGACGCCGGCCTGCCGCCAAGGCTGAGCAAGCAGCCCGGCTTCCCGGGTGGCTTCGGCGTACAGGGCGTGCGAGGCGGTGTCGTCCCGTGTTTCGAAGGCGAGCCGTCCTGCGAGCGTCATCCCGGCGACCGCCACGCTCCGCAGTGGCGCGACGTGCGGCTCGGGCATCGACCCTGCGAGCAGGCGTCGCGCTGCCTCGATGGCGGGGGCGAGCAGCAGCTGGAGACGCACCATCGGCAGCGAGCCGACCGCCGCGTTGACGTCGGCGACGACGGAACCCAGTCCTGCGATGGTCGGCTCGTCGAGCTGCGCCGGGCGTGCGAGAGCTGCGGTGAGGCCGGCGTGTACGCGGGGAGCGAGGAGCGCGAGCATGCCACCACCGGCATCGGTGGCGGCGGACAGAACGAGCATGCGCAGTTCGTCGGTGCGTCGCTCGCTCTCACCGAGCAGGCCCAGCGCGTCGAGGTACTCGGCGAAGTCGCTGCCAGTACCGAGCGCGATGTCGCCCGCCGGGGTGCGGGCGTAGAGATGGCCGAGAAGGAGTTGGTACCGCTCGTCGGGCATCGTGGGTCGCGCGGCCTCCCAGCGGGCGACGGAGCGCTGGACGCTAGCCACGGCGGGCAACGGCGGCTGATGGAGGTCGTCGGCGAGTGCCATGAGGGCACGGGCGAAGGCGGCGAGGGACAGACCGCGCCGCTTCCGCAACCGCTTCAGTACTGCCGCCCCAGCGGCTCTGTCCTCCATACGGCTTATGGTGCAGCAGACAGGCGGCTACACGGGGACGATCAGGCGCGGCTTGCCCTGTTCGGCTGTGTAGTTGAGGGTCTGCCAGGTACCTGAGGCCGGCTCATCGCCTTTGGGAAAGCCGATCGTCATCGACGAGCGGTCGACCATCCACCGGTTCCTCGCGTGGTAGGCCGGGCTGCCGAGTTCGGTGGCGCCGAGTTCGACGACCTCTTTGACGCGACCACGGACGCGGGTGATCGCCTGCCGAGCCTCGGCAGGCTGCTCACCCACGGTGCCAGGCACGACGACGGTGAGGTCGGCGTGGGTGTTGCCGGCCAGCCACAGCAGGGAGAGGGAGTCGATCCCCTTCGCGCCACCGATGTAGAAGTGCGCACCCTCCGCGAAGGCTCCGAGGTAGTCGGCGAAGAGGGCCGCGTAGGCGTCGAGGCTCCTGTGGCCGGTGCTGCGAGTCCCTGTGATCGTCACCGCACGAATCAAGATCGACTCCCTGTCGTAGGTTGTCATATCTCCTGACAATGAGCGCCGTTGAGATCGTCAGCATGTGGATAACAGCGACCAGCGACGACTCGCCCTTCACCCGGAGAAGCACGGCCGCCGAGTCAACGTGAACGAGGCCCGGACGAGAAGCCGCCTCGCTGAGGCGATTCTCACCGACGCGGCAACAGACTGCCCGGATCTCTCCGAGTCGTCGAGCGACGGCCGAGCGGTACTGAGCCGTCAGCCTCTCAGCCTGCCGCCACCAGACACACTGACCGAGTTGCAGCGGTACGGCATGGACTGCGCCTGGTGCGGGGTGAGGCTGACCAGAGGCGTCGCTGTCGAGCTCGGCAAGCGGTACTACGACGACGGCTTTGGCCCTACGGCCTGGTACCCGCGCTCCCGCACGGCGTGCCACTCCGAGAAGTGCGGTGCGCATGAGCAACTCGGCGGCGAGGAGGCCGCGATCGTGACCACGGAGAGCGTCAACAAGTACTGCATCGTCTGCGACCGAGTGATCACCGGCGAATACGAGGTGATCGAGGGCTTCTCGGCCTCCGGCGCCCGTCCCGACGCGTACCGGCACCCCATGTGCGGCCCCCGCCCGGTCCCGTTCGTACGACGTGACCCTGTGGACCCGTACGGCGCCCACTGACTCCGTCCGCCACGGCCCGAGCCATCCAAGGACGGTCGGAGCCCGGTCGCCGGGGGATGTGGGCGGCCGGGCTCCGGGTTCAGGGGGGGACGTGGGCCGGTCAGTGGCCCGCCGTGCGGTAGCGGTGGAGGGCCAGGGGGCAGGCCACCACGAACACCGCGGCCAGGGTCAGGGCGACCACGGCCACCGGGTGGGTGGCCGCGAAGCCGGCGCCCGTTGCCGCCGGGTTGCCCCACAGGTCGCGGCACGACTGGGCGACCGCGCTCACCGGGTTCCACTCGGCGACCGTGCGCAGCCCGGCCGGCAGGTTCTCGGGGGCCAGGAAGGCGCTGGACAGGAACGGCAGGACGGTGACCACCAGGGGTGTGAGCGAGCTGATGGTCTCCAGGCTGCGCGAGGCCAGGCCCAGCAGGACGCCCACCCACAGCATCACGTACGAGAAGGCGGCGAGGAGCGCGAAGCCTGCGGCGATCCCGGCGGGGCCGGTGTGCGGGCGCCAGCCCAGTAGGAGGCCGAACAGGGCTACCGGGACCAGGCCCGCGAGGCCGACCAGCCAGTCCGCGAGTGTGTGGCCGAACAGGACCGCGCCGCGCGATACCGGCATCGAGCGGAATCGGTCGATCACCCCGCCGCGCATGTCTCCGGCTACGGCGATCGCCGTCGGGCCGATGCCTGCCAGCCCCGCCTGCACGGCCACGCCCGCGAACAGGTACTCCTGGTAGGCGCCGCCGCCCGGCACGGTCAGCGACCGTTCCAGGAGGAAGCCCAGGACCAGCATGGTCAGCAGGGGGTTGAGCGTGATACCGAGGAACCGGCCGGGCGCCATGCGCAGATGGCGCAGCCGCCGGCCGGCCACCGCCGCCGTCTCCGCGGCCACGGCGGCCAGGCCGGTGTGGGAGAGGGTGGGCACTACGGCCGTCGTCATGCCTTTGCTCCTGTCGGCGCGCCCATGGCCGCGGTCAGGTGCAGCCGCTGGAGTTCGGCGGCCACGGCGGTGCCGATCAGCGCGAGCGCGTCCGGGTGCATCATGTAGTCGTGCGCGCAGGGCACCCGGTGGACGTCGATGCCGCCCGCGACGTGCGGTGCCCACACGGCGGTCCGCGCGGCGACCTCGTCGTCCGTCAGGTTGGCCGACGCCACGAAGAGCTGCATCCGCCCGCCGAAGGTGCGCGGCTCGTAACCGCCGATCAGCTTGCCGTTGTTGCGCATCGTCTCCAGCATCGCCAGGACGCGGTCCTCGCCGAGCCCCGCCATCGGGCTGTTGCCGCGCCGCAGGACGTCCACGACGTCCGCCGCCGTCAGCTCGCGGCCCGCGAACGCGCTCTTGTCCTCGCCCACCAGCTCCACGACCCAGCCCAGCAGCGTCTGGTCGTCCCCGACCTCCTCCTCCGGGGTGCGCGGGTACGAGTCCAGGTCCGCGACCAGGCCGACCTCGTCGCCGCCCTCCTCCAGCTGCACGGCGATCTCGTACGCCAGACAGCCGCCGAACGACCAGCCCAGCAGGTGGTAAGGCCCCTGCGGGCGCACCTGCTTGATGAGCTTCACGTACGCGGCCGCCATCTCCTCGACGGTCGCGTGCAGCGGGGCGAGTTCGGTGATGCTGGGCGCCTGGATGCCGTAGATCGGGTAGTCGTCCCCGACGTGCCGGGCGAGCCCGACGTACGGGAGCGCGAAGCCGACGCCGCTGTGCAGGCAGAACAGCGGGGGCCTGCTGCCGGTCGGCTTCAGGGTGACGACGGTCGCGAACGGGTCGTTCTCGTCGGGTGAGTCCGGTGAGCCGAGCTGTGAGAACACCTCGTCGATGACCGAGCCGCGCGGCGGGTCCTGCCGTACGGGGGCCTCACGCCGGTCGGCCTCGGCCGCGAGCGCGGCGACCGTCTGGTGGGCGAAGACGTCCGCGATGCTGATGTCGACGCCGGCCTTGCGGGCGCGGGCGACGACCTGCATGGAGCGGATGGAGTCCATGCCGTTGTCGAAGAAGTTGTCGTCGACGGAGAAGGTCTCGCGGCGCAGGACCTCCGCGACGACGCGGGACAGGACCTCCTCGCGGCGGGTGCGCGGGGCCGTAGCCTCGGCCGCGCCACCAGCCGCGCCACCAGCCGCGCCACCGGCCGCGGCACCGGATTCGGCACCGGATTCGGTGGCCTCCGCGGGGCGGAGTTCCGTCGGCTCCGCGGGGGCGAGCGTGCCGTCCTCGGTCCAGCGCGTCCGCTCGCCCGTACGGAACATCCGCGCGCCCGCCGGGCCGAACGGGTCGGCCACGAAGTGCGCGGCGGTCTGACCCGGCCGGCCCAGGTAGCCGCGGGCCACCAGCCCGCCGCCGAGGTACAGCTCACCGATGCCGCCGGGCGGCACCGGGGCGAGCCGCTCGTCCAGGACGTACGCCCGCGTGGGCCCCGCGGGGCGGCCGCCGGCGAAGGCGCCGGCCGGGACGCGGTCGTCGGGGTCGACGGTGTGCGCCCCGTCGACGAGCGCCAGGTGCCGCCCGCCGGGCGCGTCGATCCGTACCGTACGGCCGGAGACGAGCGGCGCGAACAGGCCGGCGACCAGGCCGGTGAAGCTCAGCGGCGCGGGCAGCGGCACGGCCGGAGCCTCCTCGGCCGCCTCGGCCGCCGCGCGGGCCACGTGCCCGGCGAGCGCGCCGTGCTGGACGACCGTGCCGAGGAGCCGCCCGTCGGCGTCCGCCGCGTACACGACGGCCGCCTGGTGCCCGGGCCGGGGAGCGACGGCGTCGGCAGGCCGCTCCGGCGCCTGAGGCTCCTCGTCCAGCGCGGGTGAGCCGAGCACCAGCCGGGGCGTGCCCGGCGGCATCTTGGCGGCGGCCCCCGGCGTGGTGACGACCGCGGCGGGGCGGGACTGCGCGGCGAGCGCCTCGATGCGGCCGGCCGGGAGCGCCGGGTCCAGCAGGGTGTACGCGGCGCCCGACTTGAGGACGGCGAGCAGGGCGACGGCCAGTTCGGGGCCTCGGGGCAGCGCGAGCGCCACGATCCGCTCGGGCGCGGCGCCGTGCGCCCGCAGGTGCCGGGCGAGACGCTCGGCCCGGTCGTCGAGGTCGCGGTAGGTGAGGGTGGTGTCGGCGGCCACCAGGGCCGGGGCGTCGGGGGTGCGCCGTACGGCGGCCTCGAAGAGCTCCGGCAGGGTGTCCGTCACCGTTTCGGGTTCCGTGGGATTCCAGTCGGTCAGCACGCGCTGCCGTTCCTTTCCGTCGAGGAGGTCGATGGCCGAGAGGCGTACGCCGGGGTCGGCGGCCACGGCCCGGAGCACCCGCAGCAGACGGTCGACGAGGCCTTCGGCCGTGGACCGGTTGAACAGGTCGGTGGCGTACTCCAGGACTCCGCGCAGCCGCCCGGCTCGGGAGCTGGAGCTGGAGCTGGCGCTGTCCCCGGATGCGCCGTCGGGTTCGTCGAACTGGAGCCGCAGGTCGAACTTGGTCATGCGCTGCGGCACCGGCTCGGCCGACAGCTCCAGGCCGGGCAGTTCGGGGCGCGCGCCGGAGTCCGTGTTCTGGAGGACCAGCATCACCTGGAACAGCGGGTGCCTGGCCAGGGAGCGGGCCGGGCGGAGGGCGTCGACGATCTGCTCGAAGGGGAGCTCCTGGTGGGCGTAGGCGGCGAGGTTGGTCTCCCGGACCCGGTCGACCAGGTCGCGGAAGGCGGGGTCGCCGGAGGTGTCGGTGCGCAGGACGAGGGTGTTGATGAAGGTGCCGATGAGGTCGGTGAGGTCCTCGTCCGTACGCCCGGCGATGGGGCTGCCCAGCGGGATGTCGGTGCCGGAGCCGAGCCGCGTGAGGAGCGTCGCGAACGCGGCCTGGAGCACCATGAACAGGGTCGCCCCGGAGTCCCGGGCGATGCCGGTGAGCGCCGCGTGCAGCGCGGGCTCCAGGTGGAACTCGACGCCGCCGCCGCTGTGCGTGGCGACCGGCGGCCGCGCGTAGTCGCGGGGCAGCGGCAGCTCGTCGGGCAGCCCGGCCAGGGCGCGGGTCCAGTGGTCGAGCTGGCCCGACAGCAGCGAGCCCGGGTCGTCGGCGGAGCCGAGCAGCTCCCGCTGCCACACCGCGTAGTCCGCGTACTGTACGGGCAGCGGGCCCCAGGACGGCTCCCTGCCGCCGGCGGCGCGGGCCCGGTAGGCGGCGGTCAGATCGCGCAGCAGCGGGCCGATGGACCAGCCGTCGAAGGCGATGTGGTGGAAGACGAGGAGCAGGACGTACGTCCCCGGGTCCTCCGCTGTCGTGAACAGGCGGGCGCGCAGCGGGGGTTCGGCGGTGAGGTCGAAGCCGCGCTCCGCCTCGTCCGCCAGGGCCTGCGGCAGCGCGTCCCGCGCGACCTGACGAGCGGTCAGTACGGGGTCGCCGGCCGGGGCGGTCAGGACGTGCTGGAGGGGCAGTTCGTCGGGCGCCGGGAACACGGACCTGAGCACCTCGTGGCGGGCCGCCAGGTCGTTCAGGGCGGCCTGGAGCGCCTGGACGTCGAGGGTGCCGGTGAGGCGGAGCGCGAACGGCACGTTGTAGGTGCCGCGGTTGCCGTTGCCCTGCTCCAGGCGGTTGGCGAACCACAGCCGCTGCTGCGCGTACGACAGCGGCGCCACGTCGCCCGCCCGGTCGCCCACCCGGTCGCCCGCACGGTCACGCGGCGCGAGGCGCGGCGCGGAGCGCGCCCCCGCGGCGCCGGACGCGCCCGCCGCCGCCTCCGCGACCCGTTCCGCGAGCCCCGCGACCGTGCGGGCCTCGAACAGCGCCCGGATCGGCAGGTCGACGCCGAGCAGGGCGCGGGCCCGGCTCACCACGCGGGTGGCGAGCAGCGAGTGCCCGCCCGCAGCGAAGAAGTCCTCGTCGGTGCCGACGCGGTCGACGCCGAGTATCTCCGCGAACAGCCCGGCGAGTATCTCCTCCACGGGTGTCCGCGGCGCCCGCCCGCCGCCGGCGGCGCCGCGTCCCGCGCTCTCGGGCACGGGCAGCGCCTTGCGGTCCACCTTGCCCTGGGTGGTCAGCGGCAGCGCGTCGAGCACGAGGAACGCGGACGGCACCATGTGCTGCGGCAGCACGTCCGCGACCTCGTCGCGCACCGCGTCCACCAGCGCGGAGCCGGCGCCCGCGGAACCGTTGGCCGCGGAACCGTTGGCCGCGGAGCCGGTGCCCGCGGAACCGGTGCCCGCGGAACCGGTGCCCGCGGCGTCGCCCGGGCCCTCCGGGACCAGGTAGGCCACCAGGCGCTTGTCGCCCGGGCCCGGTTCGTGGACGGTGACGACCGCCGCGGCGACCCCGGGGTGCGCGGCCAGGGCGGCCTCGATCTCCCCGAGTTCGACGCGGTAGCCGCGGAGCTGGATCTGGTCGTCGCTGCGCCCCGCGTAGTCGAGCTGCCCGTCGGGCAGCCACCGCACGACGTCACCGGTGCGGTACATCCGGCTGCCGGGGGCGCCGTACGGGTCGGCGACGAACCGGGCGGCGGTGAGGCCCGGGCGGCCGAGGTAGCCGCGGGCGAGGCCCCCGGCGACGTACAGCTCGCCGAGGACGCCGACGGGCGCGGGCCGCAGGTCGCGGTCGAGCACGTACACGCGGTGGGCTGCCGTGGGGCGGCCGATCGGCGGACGTTCGCCCGTGCGCAGCGGCCCGCCGACGGTGGAGGCGACGACGGCCTCGGTCGGGCCGTAGCCGTTGAACATCCGTACGCGCGGCGACCAGCGGGCCACGACCTCCGGCGGGCAGGCCTCGCCCGCGACGGCCAGGGTCAGCCCGGCCGGCAGGGCCGCCCCCTCGGGCAGGGCGCCCGCGACGACCGGCGGCAGCCCGGCGAGCGTGACGCCGCAGTCGTTGATGAGGTCCACGAGCGGCTGCCCGGGGTCGCGGCACTCGTCGTCCGCGATGACGAGGGCGCCGCCGTTGAAGAGGGCGAGGCCGAGTTCCCACGCGGAGGCGTCGAAGCTGAACGACGCGAACTGCAGGACCCGCGTCTCCTCGCTGAGCCCGAACCGCTCGGTGAGCGCCGCGACCATCGCGGCGAACCCGGCGTGGTCCACGACCACGCCCTTGGGCCGGCCGGTCGAGCCGGAGGTGTAGATGGTGTACGCGGCGTTGTCCGGGCGCAGGGGCGCGGTGCGGTCGGCGTCGGTGAGGTCGCCGGCCGGGAGGTCCGCCAGCGCGGCGGCGGTGGCGTCCCCGTCGAGCACGATCAGGTCGGTGCCGTCCCTGTCACCCCTGTCGTCCGTGCCGTCGGTACCGCCCGTGCCGTCCGTGTCGCCGGACGGCAGGTCCAGGGCCAGTTCGGCGACCGTGACCAGGGCGGCGGGGGCGGCGTCGGCCAGCATGTAGGCGATCCGGTCGGCCGGGTAGGCCGCGTCGATCGGCAGGTAGGCGGCGCCCGCCTTCAGCACGGCGAGGGCGCCGACGACCATGTCGGGGGTGCGCGGCAGGGCGAGCGCGACGAGCTGCTCGGGGCCGACGCCCCGGGCGGCGAGGAGCCGGGCGAGGCGGTTGGCGCGGGCGTTGATCTCCTCATACGGGATCTCCTCACCGTCGTACAGGACGGCGGGCGCCCCGGGTGTGCGGGCGGCCCACTGCTCGAACAGGGCGGTGGCCGTGGTGCGCGGCGCGGCGGTGATCCGGCCCGCCCAGTCGCCCAGGAGGGTGCGCCGCTCGTCGGCGGTGAGCACGTCGAGGCGGCCGACCGGTTCGTCGGGCCGTTCGACGGCGGTGCGCAGGAGCCGTACGAACCGGGCGGTGATCTCCTCGGCGCGGTCCCGGCCGACGGCGTCCGGCGCGTACTGGACCTGGAGGCGCAGCCGGTCGCCGGGGTAGACGGACAGCGCGAACGGGTACTCGGCGACGACCTTGGCGTGGCTGCCGTGGAAGGTGAACCCGGGTACGAGGCCGCTGAGGGCGCCGACGTCGGCCATCGGGTAGTTGTTGTAGGTGACGACGGTGTCGAAGAGGTCTCCGGCGCCGGTGATCCGCTGCACCTCGGCGAGGCCAAGGTGCTGGTGCTCGGCCATCGCGAACTGCTGCTCCTGGAGGCCGGAGAGGATGTCCGGGAGCGTGCGCGCCGGGTCGAGCACGACGCGTACGGGCAGGGTGTTGAGGAACGAGCCGACCATCGACTCGATGCCCGGGAGGTCGGCCGGCCGCCCGGAGTTGACGGCACCGAACACCACGTCGCGGCGGCCGGTGAGCCGGCCGAGCAGGACCGCCCAGGCGCCCTGGACGACGGTGTTGAGGGTGAGGCCGCGCTCCCGCGCCCAGGCGGTGAGCCGGGCCGTCAGGTCCTCGTCGACGTCCGTGAGGAGTTCGCCGGGGACGGTGCGGCCCGTGTCGCGGGCGGGCGCGGCGGACTGGACGAGCCGCGTGGGCTCGTCGACGCCGTCGAGCACGGTCTTCCACGCCGCCCGCGCGTCGCTCTCGTCACGCCCGGCCAGCCAGGCCGCGTACGTCCGGTACGGGGCGGCCTCGGGCAGCGCCGCAGCGGCGGCGGTGTCGTCGGCGCCGTCCGCGTACCGCGCGTACAGCGTGAACAGCTCCTGCGCGAACACGGCCATGGACCAGCCGTCGACGAGTGCGTGGTGCACGGACCACAGCAGCCGGTGGCTGCGCTCCCCCGTGCGGACGACCGTGAACCGGACGAGCGGGGCGCGCCGCACGTCGAAGCGGTGCGTGAGTTCGGCGTCCGTGATCCGGTCCAGTTCGGCGGCGCGCTCCTCGTCGGGCAGGCCGGTGAGGTCGAGTTCGCGCCAGCCGACGGCCGCCGTCTCCGGGACGGCCTGCACCCGGTCGCCGCCGCTGGGGCGGTCGGGGAAGCAGGCGCGCAGGTTGGGGTGGCGGCGCAGCAGCGCGTCGGCGGCGGCGCGCAGCGCGGCCGGGTCGAGGGGGCCTTCGGTGTCCACGCCGATCTGCAGCGTGTACGGGTCGACGTCGTCCGTGTCGTACTCGGCCGAGAACAGCAGGCCCTGCTGGAGCGGTGACGCGGGCAGGACGTCCGCGAGCGGGCCGATGGCGCGCTCGAACTCCTCGATCTCCTGCTGGCCGAGCCGGACCAGCGGGAAGTCGGAGGGGGTGCGGCCGTGGGCGGCGCCGGTGCGGGCGTGCGCGGTGAGGGCCTCCAGGGCGCGGAACCAGCCGTCGGCGAGTTCCTCGGCGTCCGCTGCGGTGAGCAGCTCGCCCGCGTACGCCCATTCGGCGACGAGGACGGGGCCTTCGGCGCGTTCCTCGGCGACGGACGACAGCTCCACGACGTGGCGCAGGGGTGTGTCGGGGTGTGCGCCGAGGCCGACGACGGCGTCGGAGCCGTCGAGTGACCAGTCGCCGGGGGTGCCGGTGCTCGGGGCGCCGAAGCGGCCGAGGTAGTTGAAGCCGATCTGCGGGACGGGGAAGCGGGCGAGTACGCCCTGGGTCTGCGGGTTGAGGTGGCGCAGGAGGCCGAACCCGATGCCGTGGTCGGGGAGTTCGCGCAGCCGCTCCTTGACCCGCTTGAGCGCGGCACCGACGTCGGCGCGGGCGTCGCCGCGGGTGTCCGCCCCGGTTTCGAGGCGTACGGGGAAGCTGCTGGTGAACCAGCCGACGGTGCGGGACAGGTCCTGCTCGTCGGTGAACTCCTCGCGGCCGTGGCCCTCGATCTCCACGAGCAGCCCGGCGTCCGGTGCGCCGCGGCGGCGCCGCCAGTCGGCGACGGCCAGGGCGAGGCCGGTGAGCAGGACGTCGTTGATGTCGGCGTGCAGCGCGGCGGGGGCGCCGGTGAGCAGCGCGGACGTCGCGGCCGCGGGCAGTTCGACGCGGAGGCGGCGCGCGGTGGTGTGCGTGTCGCGTGCCGGGTCGAGCGGGCGGGCGCCGAGCGCCGGGTCGTTGCCGGTCAGCTGGGAGCGCCACAGGGGCAGTTCGCCGACGCGGCGGTTGCTGCGGGCGTGCTCGGACAGCTCCCGGGACCAGCGCCGCAGCGAGGTCGGTACGGTGTCGAGGCCGGGGGCGCGGCCGGCGGCGGCCGCCTCGTACGCGGCCTTGAGGTCGGGTACGAGGATCCGCCACGACACGCCGTCGACGGCCAGGTGGTGGGCGACCAGGACGAGCCGGCCGGGCAGCCCGGGCCCCGGGTCGAGGTGCACGGCCCGCAGCACGGTGCCGCCCTCGGGGTCGAGGAGGGCGCGCGCGGCGTCCGTGTGGGCGGTGAGCTGCTCGGCGAGCGGGGTGCCGGCGGCCGCCGGGGCGTGGACGAGCAGGGCGTCGGCGCGCACCTCGCCCGCCGGGCGGACCTCCAGCGTCCACAGGCCCGGTACGGGCACGGTGAGGCGGAGGCGCAGGGCGTCGTGCCGGTCCAGGACGGCCTGGAGCGCGGCGGTGAGCAGCTCGGGCGTGGCGCCGGCGGGGACCTGGACGGCGACGTACTGGCTGTACTCGCGGGCGGGGCCGCCGAGGCCCGGTGCGTCCGGGACCGCGTCGAGGGGCGTCTCCGGGGCCTCCAAGGTCTCCCGGAGCTGGTGCGCGACGGGCAGCAGCTCGGTCTCGCCGGTGCCGTCGTCCGCGGCGGCCGCCGCGCGGGCGGCGGCGCGCGGCGGGGGCACGGCGGCGGCGATGGCGGCCGGGGTGCGGTGGTCGAACACGTCGCGGGCGCTGAGCGTGAGCCCGGCGCGGCGTGCGCGGGCGACGACCTGGATGGCGCTGATGCTGTCGCCGCCGAGCGCGAAGAAGTTGTCGTCCGGGCCGACGGCGGCCTGGCCCAGCACCTCGGCCATGGCGGCCGTGAGGATCTCCTCGGCCTGGCCGTTCGGCGCGGTCTGCTCGCGCTCCGGGGCGTGGAAGTCGGGCGCGGGCAGCGCCTTGCGGTCCACCTTGCCGTGCGGTGTGAGCGGCAGCGCGTCGAGCGCCACGAACCGGGCGGGCACCATGTACGCGGGCAGCCGCTCGGCCAGCAGGTCCCGCAGGTCCATGTCCGGCGACCCGACGACGTACGCGGTGAGGCTCTTGCGCCCGGCCGGGTCGGTGTGGACGGTGACGGCGGCGTCCTGGACGGGCCCGAGGGCGCGCAGCGCTGCCTCGATCTCGCCGAGCTCGATGCGGTGGCCGCGCACCTTGACCTGGTGGTCGCGGCGCTCCAGGAACTCGAACCGCCCGTCGGGGTGCAGGACGACGCGGTCGCCGGTGCGGTACATGCGGGTGCCGGGCGGCCCGTACGGGTCGGCCACGAACACGGAGGCGGTGCGCACCGGGTCGCCCAGGTAGCCGCGGCCGACGCCCGCCCCGGCGACGTACAGCTCACCGGGCGTGCCGAGCGGTACGGGGCGCAGCTCGTCGTCCAGGACGACGAGGCGGGTGTTCCGCACCGTACGGCCGATGGGGGCCGACGCGCGGCCGGCGGGGACGTCGCCGGGGCCGAGGACGGCGTGCGTGACGTCGTCGGAGCATTCGGTCGGCCCGTACGCGTTGACGAGCGGGATCGCGGGGAAGCGGGCGGCCCAGCGGTCGCACAGGTCGGCGGGCAGGGCCTCGCCGGTGACCATGAGCCAGCGGAGGGAGGGCAGGCGGGGCGTGACGCCGGTCTCGTCCCAGGCGTCGAGGGCGGCGCGCAGCAGGGACGGGACGACCTCCAGGACGGTGACGCCCTCCTCGGCGGTGAGCGGGAACAGCCGCTCGGGGTCGGCCGCGGTGGCCCGGTCGACGACGCGGACGCGGCCGCCGACGAGGAGCGGGGCCAGCATCTGCCAGACGGAGATGTCGAAGGAGACGGGCGCGTTCTGGACGAGCGTGTCGGCTTCGGTGAGGTCCAGGTCCTCGATCTTGGCGAGGAGGTGGTTGGCCATGCCGGCGCGGTGCACCATGGCGCCCTTGGGCCGGCCGGTGGAGCCGGACGTGAAGATCGTGTAGGCGAGGTCGATGTCGCCGCCGCGGGGCTCCGCGAGGGCGTCGCGCGGGTCCTCGGCGGTGTCGAGCCCGACGATCCGGGCGCCGGTGCGGGCGCGTTCGGCGACGCGGGCGGCGAGGTCGCGGTGCGCGTCGTCGGTGACGAGGGCGGTGGCGCCGCTGTCGTGCAGCAGGTCCGCGAGCCGGGCCTCGGGCGCGTACGGGTCGAGCGGGACGTACGAGCCTCCGGCGCCGAGCGCGGCGAGTACGGCCGTGATGAACCCGGCGCCCGGGGTGGCGAGGACGGCGGTGGTGCCGGTGCCGAGGCGCCGCGACAGGGCGCTGGCCCGGCCGGCGAGTGCCCGGTAGGTGAGTTCGCCGTCGTGGTCGACGACGGCGACGCCCTCCGGGTATGTGTCGGCGGCGCGGCGGACGCGGACGACGACGCCTTCGAACGGCGTGGTGTCGACGGGCCCGGCGCCGGCGGCGAGCAGGGCGCGCACGGTGTCCGCGTCGAGGGTGCTGATCCGTCCGAGCGGGGTGTCGGAGCCGGCGGAGACGAACGCTTCGAGGAACCGGCCGAGTTCGGCGGCGTGCTCGGTGATCTCGTCCTGGCCGTAGAGCCCGGTGTTGCCGCTGAGGTGCACGGTGGAGCCGCCGTCGGCGGAGTCGACGACGGTCAGTTCGAGGTCGTCGATGAGTCCGGTGGACAGGTTGTTGACGGTGACGTCGCAGGGCCCGATGGCCATGCTGGTCTGCTGCGGCAGGATGTTGACGAGCGGCCCGAACGGGCGCCGGTCGTCGCTGTGCAGGCCCATGGCGCGGCGGATGCGGCTGACGCGGTGCCGCTGGTGCTTGAGGACGCGCGTGAACTCGCGGGACGCCTGCCGCAGCAGCTCGCCGCGCGTGGTCCACGGGTCGATGCGCAGGGCGAGCGGCAGCGTGTTGGCGACCATGCCGGGGACGGCGCGCATGAGGGCGCCGACGCGGGTGGTGACGGGGACCGTGAGCAGCACGTCGCGCTGCCCGGTGCGGCGCTGCGTGTAGGCGGCGACGGCGGCCATGACGACGGTCGGCCAGGTCACGGAGGACTGCTGGGCCAGTTCGCGCAGGGCGCGGGTGGTGGCGGGCGGCAGCGTGAACGCGTCGCGGACGAAGCCGGGCCGGGGCTCGGACTCGCCGTCGGAGAGGCTGACCAGCTCGGGCGTGGCGGGGAACCGGGCGTCCCAGTAGGCGGCGTCGCGCTCGGCCTGGGGGGACTCGGTGTACGCCCGCTCGGCGTCGATGAGCGCGCTGAGCGGCGGCAGAACACCCGCGTCGAGGCCGTCGCCGTCCTCGCCGGTGAGCAGCGCGCCGTAGATCTCACTCAGCCGCCGCCAGAACACGACCTGGCTGTAGCCGTCGCACAGGAAGTGGTGGATGCACATGTAGAACAGCGCGCGGCCGTCACCGACGTGCAGGAGGGCGAGCCGGAACAGCGGGAAGTCGTCGAGCGTGAAGGGAGTGTCGAGGTCGCGCCCCATCCAGTCGCGCGCAGCGGCGAGAGGATCGGCCGCGTCACGGCAGTCAAGCTCGCGGTAGGGCAGCTCGGCCAGCGTTTCGACGCGCTGACCGGGTCGCCCACCCTCGTCATCGAGGACGAACCGGGAGCGCATGCACTGCGCCTCCTCGGCGAGCCGGGAGGCGGCGCGGCGGAAGAGGGCGGGGTCGAGCGGGCCGCGGATGTCGAGGTAGCCGGCGGTGTTGTAGGCGAGGCCGGCGCCGGAGAGCTGCTCGTCGAACCAGATGTCGGCCTGCCCGGCGGTGAGCGGCAGTTCCTGCGTCGCGGCCTCGGTGCGGTCGGCGGTGTCGGTCATGGGGTTCCCCTGCTCAGTAGGCTCGGGGCGCCGGGGTGCTCCGGGGCGTGGCCGTGGGGGCCCGCGTCCAGGACGCCGGTGCCGTAGATCTCCTCGACCCACTGGTCGTTGTAGATGGTGTCCAGGTAGCGGTCGCCCAGGTCGGGCGCGATCGCCACCGCGGTGAGGCCGTCGCCGCCGCCGCGTTCGTCCAGCCAGTGGAGGGCGCCGCTGACGACGGTCCCGGTGGAGCCGCCGAACAGGAAGCCGCGGTCGGCGAGGCTGCGGCAGACCCGCAGGGTGTCGGTCTCGGCGACGTGCACGACGTCGTCGACGTACGACTCGTCGAGGATCTGCGGGCGTACGCCGGTCCCGAGGCCCGGGATGGAGCGGGGGCCCGGCGGGGTGCCGAAGGTGACGGAGCCGACCGAGTCGATGGCGACGATCCGTACGGACGGCTTGGCCTGGCGGAGGTAGCGGGCGGTGCCCATGAGGGTGCCGGTGGTGCCGGCGCCGACGAACATCACGTCCAGCTCGGGGAAGCTCTTCAGGACCTCGGGCCCGGTGGTCTGGAAGTGGGCCAGCCAGTTGCCGGGGTTGAAGTACTGGTTGAGCCAGACGTGTCCCGCGCGGTCGGCGACGAGCCGCTGGACGTGCTGGATCCGTGCGCCGAGCAGCCCCTCCTGGGGATGCGGTTCGGTGATGACGTGGACCTCGGTGCCGAGGGCCTCCATGAGACGGCGGGCGCCGAGGGTGCAGCGGCTGTCGGTCACGCAGGTGAAGCGGTAGCCCTTGCTGCTGGCGAGCAGGCTGATGGCGACGCCCATGTTGCCGGACGAGCTCTCCACGAGCATGTCACCGGGGTGCAGTTCGCCGCTGCGCTCGGCCATGGCGATCATTTCGGCGGCGGCCTTGAGTTTGATGGACCCGGCGAAGTTGAAGCCCTCGCACTTGAGGTAGAGCGGACGACCGGAGATCCACTGGAGGTCGACGTAGAGGTCGTCGACGTTGAACTCCTGGGGGGCGGATATGACAGGCACAGGACGACTCCCACCCGCGGCCGCTACGCCGCAGCTCAGCTCTTCCCATAGCGGTCGAGTTCATCGAAGAAGCCGTCGGTGACGGCGAGTTCGCCGCTGCGGGCGATCGCGTCGTACACGAACCTGCCGACGGCGAGGTCGAGGACGCCGAGCCCGAACGGCGAGAACACCAGCGGCCGCCGCCCGGCTTCGGGCCGTACGGCCCCGGTCAGCACGTCACAGAGCGTGCCGCTGAGGAAGTCCCTGTTCCCGGTGAGCTGCTCGGCCAGATGCACGGAGGTGTCGGCCTTCAGACAGTGGTCGACATCGTCCACCACGTTCACGGCGGACAGCACGACTTCGGGGGCGAGGTCGCGCAGCGACACGTTGAGCACGAGCGGCGCGTGCGAGAACCAGGAGGGGTCGTGCAGATAGGGGGAGCCCGCGACGGTGGCGAGAACAACGAGATCACTGCTGCGGATGAGCCCCTCGGCCGTGTCGTGCACGACGACACGGCCGACGCCGCCGCCGCGCCCCCGCTCCAGATACCCCTGGAACTGCTGAGCATGCTCGGCCTTCAGGTCATGCACGCCGATCTCGTCGAACTCCCACCCGGCAGCGTCCAGATACGTATGGATGAACCGCCCGATGAGCCCGGCGCCGATGAACCCGACCCGCCGGGGCCTCGACGCGTCGCCACGGGCGCGGCTGAGCGCGCCGGCGGCGAGCGCGGCAGAGGCGGCGGTCCGGGCAGCGCTGATGACGGACGACTCAAGACACGCGTACGGATAGCCGGTCGCGGGATCGTTCAGGATCAGTACGGCAGAGGCCCGAGGCAGCCCGGAGGCGACGTTGCCGGGGAAGCTGGAGATCCATTTGATGCCGTCCACGGCGCCGCGGCCGTCGGCGTCGCCGCCGAGCGAGGCGGGGAGGGCGATGATGCGCGCGTCCGGACGGTCGGGGAAGCGCAGGAAGTACGAGTCGGGGTTGACGGTCCCGCCGGCCCCGTGCAGCCGGTAGGCCGCCTCCACCAGGTCGATGACCTGCTTCTCCCGCCCGCGGAGCACGCCATTGACCTGCGCCCCCGGAATCACGGCGAACGTCGGCCGGGCCACCGGCCCCGGCCCCGACTGCGACACCGGCATGTGTTCCACGCTCCCTGACACGGCGAATACGGACACCGCACATGCTCGGAAACGCCACTGACGGCCGGCTGACACCCAACTGACCGAGACCCACGCACCCTGAATCCAGGCTCCGCTGAATTCAGCAGAACCTGTATAGTCAGCTCCCGTGCTGACTCTCGCTTCCGACATCGAGGTGCTGGCGCGGTTCGGCCGCGCGCTCGCCGACCCGATCCGCTGCCGCCTGCTGCTCGCACTCCGCGAGGCCCCGGCGCACCCCTCCGACCTGGCCGACCGGCTCGGGATCTCCCGCACGCGGCTGTCGAACCATCTGGCGTGCCTGCGCGACTGCGGCCTGGTGGTCGCGGTGCCGGTCGGCCGCCGCACCCGCTACGAGCTGGCCGACGCCCGGCTGGGGCACGCGCTGGACGACCTGCGCACCGCGATCGTGGCGGTGGAGGCCGACCGCACCTGCGCGGACGCCGAGGAGAAGGGCTGCTGCTGACATGGCCGCAGACATCTCCATAGGCCCCGCCGCCCCGGCCCGGCGCGACGCGCTGGCGAAGCGGATACGCCTGCTGGTCGCCGCCACCATCGCGTACAACGTCGTCGAGGCGGTCGTCGCGATCACCGCAGGCACGATCGCCTCCTCCACGGCCCTGATCGGCTTCGGCCTGGACTCGGTCATCGAGGTCTCGTCCGCCGCCGCGGTCGCCTGGCAGTTCTCGGCCACCGACCACGCCGTGCGCGAGGCACGGGAGAAGACCACACTGCGCATCATCTCGGTCTCGTTCTTCGCCCTGGCGGCGTACGTCACGGTCGACGCGGCCCGCGCCCTGTCCGGCACCGGGGAGGCACGGTCCTCCCTCACCGGCATCGTGCTGGCGGCCCTCTCCCTGGCGGTGATGCCGTTCCTGTCCACCGCCCAGCGCCGCGCCGGCCGCGCACTGGGCTCCGCGAGCGCGGTGGCGGACTCCCGGCAGACCCTGCTGTGCACGTACCTGTCCGCGGTGCTCCTGATCGGCCTGGCCCTCAACGCCACGCTCGGCTGGTCCTGGGCGGACCCGCTCGCCGCCCTGGTCATCGCGGCGGTCGCGGTCAAGGAGGGCCGCGACGCCTGGCACGGCAAGGGCTGCTGCGCACCGGCCCCCACGAAGACCCCTGCCCCCTGCGCCTGCTGCGACTGACGCCCGGGGCCTGATCAGGGCGCGGTGGCGGGCGTACCCGACGATGGCGGGCGAAGCGTGTCCCCAGGAGCCGGGACGCGGGTACCTTCCGATGTAGGCGGAAACGACCGGAAGGGGCACCGCGATCATGGCTCAGTGGTCCGATTACACGACAGGTGAGCGAATCAAGATTCTCCGGGGGAAGGAGATCCGGCAGACGGACTTAGCGGAGATGACCGGCCTTTCCGTCGTCACGATCCAGAAGGCCGAGCAGGACAAGGCGCTGACGCTGCCCACCCTTCTCTCCATCGCGGACGCCCTTCGGGTGGATACGTCGGTGATCCTGGGTCAGCAGGCCCCGCGCCGGGCGATGGACCGGACGGACCGGACGGTCATGAGGGCCCTGTCCCGGGCAGTGCACGACACGGCCGCCGGCGTCCTGGGCGACATCGAGGAGGCGCCCACGCTGGACGAGCTGACGAAGATCACGGCCCGCTGCTGGGACCTGTACTGGAAGGGCCACTACACCGAAGCGGGCGCGGTCGCGGCGCCGTTCCTCACCTCGGCCGCCGCGCTCGTCCACACGCGGCCGGACGGCGAGCGGGCGCCCGCCCTGGGGGTCCTGTCGGACGCGTACCGGATCGCCGGGTACGTCGCGAACCTGATGGGGAACCGGGACCTGGCGTACGCGGCGATCGGGCACGCCCAGGGGTACGCCCAGCAGGCGGCGGACGACCTGCGCGGCGCCCTGGTGGCCTCCGGGCGGGCGTGGGTGTACCTGCGGGACGCACGGCTGCCGGAGGCACTGCGGTTGGCGGAGAGGGCGGCCGTGGACACCGAGCCGCGGTTCTCCACGGCGACCCCGGACGACATGACCGTGTACGGGTCTCACGTGAACTTCGCCGCTGTGGTGGCGTCTCGCATGGGTGACAAAGAGCGGGCAGCCGACTTCCTGTCGCAGTCCCACGCCGCCGGTGCGCGGATGGGGCGAGAGTACCGGGCGCACGGCACGCTGTTCGGTCCGGTGACGGCGACGACCCAGGCCGTCGGCATCAACGTCGCCCTCGGGCAGGCCGGTAAGGCCCTCGCGCTCGCCGACTCGATTCGTGACGTCTCGCAGCTCAGTCAGGCGGCGCGCAACCGGTACGCCATGGACAAGGCCATGGCCCAGGCCGACGCGAAGATGTGGGACGCCTCCCTCGACACTCTGGAGACGGCACTGCGGGCGGCGCCGGAGTGGGGGCGGCACCAGACGTTGCCGGGTGTGATCGTGCAGAAGGTCGGGAAGGCGTCGACGGCACGGCTGAGGCGGGTGTCGGAGCTGATCGGGGTGCCGGCGAGCGGTGCGGACGGGTTCCCGCCCGCGACAGCCAGGACAGCCCTGTGACTGGTACGGGGCGGACGACTGCGGCCCGTTGAACGCCCAACAGTCGTACGGGGCAGGCGGCTTCGAATCTGACAGATCATCGAACCCGTCCGCCCCGTTTCTTCATGCTCGCCGTCCGTGGCGCCATGGTTACGCACATGAACCCTGATACCCCGGGCCGCGTGCCCGTCGCCCTCTACGTCGCGGCCGGTGACGCACCCACTGTCGATCTGCTCTCCGACTACTGCAGGCAGTACGCCACGGCCCGCGACTGGGACGCTGTCGAGGCCGTGACAGACACCGACCGGCTGATCCCGTTGGTGTCCCGTCCCGGCTGGGCCCGCGTCCTGTCGCTCCTGGCGACCGGCACGGTGCGTGGCGTGGTCACCTACAGCCCCGCCATGCTCGCCGCGATCGAGGGCGGATACGACGCGGTCCGCGCGCTGCTGAGCGAGCAGGGCGCCTTCCTCGCCGCAACCCGGAGGCCCGACCTCGCCCCGGAGGCCCCGCCGCGCCGGACACCGGCGCAGAGGGTCCGTCGGCAGGGCCTTGCCGACGCTGCGTACGGCTCGGACTGGAGGCCGGCTCGATGAGTGTCCCCGTTGCTGAATACGCACCAGCGATCGCCAAGGGCACGGCCCGTGCGGCGACGTACGTGTGCGTTGCGCGGCCCACCGGCGAGTCTGACGCGGTCGGACGGGCCCTCACCGAGGGGCGGGAGTTCGCCCGCTCTCACGGCCTGGCCGTCGTAGCCGAGATCACCGACCCGTACGGCGAGGCCGACCCCGCGAAGCGCGACGGATGGCGGCAGGTCCGCGCCATGGCCGCCAATGACGAGATCGATGTCGTCGTCACTCGATGGCCCGCCTGCATCGCACCCGAGTCGCTGCACGAGCGGCGCTACGAGGAGATCGCCGCCCTGGCCGCGGACACCGTGGTCGTCCGGTTCTCCTGGGCGCCGCTGGCCATGCAGCCGGAAGAGATCCGACTGTGAGCGGCGAGGCCCCGGCAGGTCACCTCGACACAGACCGAGAAGGAAAACTCAGTGACGATCGCTCCTGAAGCACTCGCAAAGCCCGCGACCCCGACGTTTCTTGAGCTGGAGATCACCGGCCGGTGTCAGCTCACCTGCCCGAGCCACTGTTACGCCGAGGCGGGACCCACGAAGAGCCATGGCGCCATGACCGCCGACGACTGGCGGCGCGTGATCTCCGATGCCGCCGCCATCGGTGTGGAAAAGATCCAGATGATCGGTGGCGAACCCACCCTGCACCCGCACTTCGCGGGGCTCGTACGGCACGCTCTCGGCGAGGGGCTCGGGGTACAGGTCTACAGCAATCTGTACCGCGTGAAGCTGGAGCACTGGGCCCTCTTCGAGCACCCGCGCGTGAGCCTGGCCACGTCGTACTACAGCGATCAGGCCGCGGACCACGAGCGCGTGACCGGCCGCAAGGGCAGCCATACCGCGACCCGCGCGAACATCATCGAGGCCCTGCGCCGGGGCATCCACGTGCAGGTGGGCATCGTGGACGTCCTCGACGGACAGCGCGTCGACCAGGCCCGCGCAGACCTCGAATCGCTCGGTGTGAAGGACATCAACACCGACCGCGTGCGCGGGGTCGGCAACGCGTCGAAGACCCTGCTCCCGAGCACGTCGGAGCTGTGCGGCAACTGCGCACGCGGCCGGGCCGCGATCATGCCGGACGGACAGGTGACCCCCTGCGTGCTGGGGCGGTTCCTTCCAGCCGGGAACGTGCGGACTCAGGGCCTGGCGGAAGTGTTCGCGTCCTCCCCGTGGGCAGAGATCGCGGCGACGATCCCGCCACGCCGTACGGGACGCGGGTGCACGCCCGACGAGGACTCGTGCATGCCGTCGCCGGGCGCGGCCGGGGCCTGTACACCGGCGGACTCCAACGACTGCGACCCGTCCCGCACTCCGGCCTGCAACCCGAAATACACCTAGGAGGCGCGTACGCATGGACTGGCTGACACACGCTGAGCGGCTGGCCACGGAACTGGTCCGGCCCGAGTCGCGGTGGCGTTCGCCGCTCGCGACGACGGCCCGTCACCTCCTGGTGCCCCGCTGGTGGGAGTCCGCCGGCGACGGCCGGTACGTAGCGCGGGACGGCGCGGCGGACCCGGAGGCGTGGATGCACGCCACGTACGCGAACGACACCCTGGTGACCCGGGTGGGGCCGCTGCACGCCGACCACGCCGAACCGGGGCAGACCACCGAGGGGCGGCCGACCTCGTCCTCCACTCTCCCCGTCCTGGTCGTGGGCATGTACCGGCACGCGATGGTCACGGACACCTCGCGGGTCCTGGTCACCACCGGGTCCGGCTACGGCACGGCACTGCTGTGCAGGCGGTTGGGCGCGGACCGCGTGACGAGCATCGACGTCGACCCCTACCTCGTCGAGGCCGCGGGGAACCGGCTCGACGCAATGGGCTTGCGCCCGCACATGGGCGTCGGCGACATCACCGACATCCTCCCCGGCGAGTTCGACCGGATCGTGTCCACGGTGTCCGTACGCCCCGTACCGGCCGCCATGCTCGCCGCTCTGCGGCCCGGCGGACGGCTGGTGACCACCCTCGCCGGAACCGGTCTGATCGTCGTCGCCGACAAGACCGCCGACGGCAGCGCGGTCGGCCACGTCCCGCAGGACCGGGCGGGGTTCATGCGCACCCGCCACGGCGACGACTACGCACCGCGTGCGACGGACGCACTGTGGGAGAAGACCAAGGAAGCGGACGGCGAGGAGGTGACGACCAGCCGCTACCCGCTGCTGTACCCACCGGACGCCTGGGACGTCTGGTCGATGCTGGAGCTCACGATCCCCGGCATCGACTACCGCAAGGCCGCGGAAGGCGACCGCCGTACGGTATGGATGCTCCACGAAGACGGCTCCTGGGCCCGCGCCGAGGCCCCCGGCTTCCTGGACTCCCCCACCGTCCACCAGGCCGGCCCGCGACGGCTGTGGGACGAGCTGGAACGCATCCGGCACCGCCTCAACCGCGAAGGCGCACTACCGGTGTACGGCGCCCGGGTGCGAATCGACCCCGACGGCACCGTCCGCCTGTCGCGCGGCGCCTGGTCAGTGACCGTGACCTGACCGGCAGCACAGCACTTCGGGCGTGTTCACCCTGCTACGCACCGAAAGCCCCCAGCGAGCCGCGAGATCCCAGGAGAGCCATGGGCGCCCACCGGAACCACCAGCGTCCGAACTGGCCACCGGTTTCCTCGGCTCCCGAAGGAGATGGTGTCCTGTGACAGCAAACTTTGAGCGTGTGCCACCGAAGTCCCCGCAGAGAGGTCCGAGAGCCGGCCTGGCAGGGCGAGATGCTGCCGTGTGAGTCAAGAAGAGAGGAGTGCACATGAGCGAGGGGTTCGGTCTGGTCGTCCGCTTCGCGCTGCGCGACGATCTGGCGGCGGAGGCGTTCGACGCGTTGTGCGCGCGCACCCTGGACGGGGTCAAGTCGAGCGAACCGGGCACGCTGACCTACGTCATCCACCAGCCCGAGGGCGAGCCGCTGGTGCGCGTGTTCTACGAGCTCTATGCGGACCGCGCGGCCTTCGACGCCCACGAGGCACAGCCGCACACCAGGCGCTTCCTTGTCGAGCGTGAGCAGTACCTTGCCGGTGTCGAGGTGACGTTCCTCGACGCGATGGCGGGGAAGGTTCCGCTTCAGTAATGAGTTCCTGGAACGGGACACCCGCACCGCGCCGTCCACTTGTCGCGCGGCGCCTAGGGTCTGTCTCCCCGATCACGGGCCGGTACGGGGCCTGCTCAAGCACGGGCAACGGGGCCGAAATCAGGTTGCAGTGCGGTCGATCGAGTTGAGCAGTCGGAGTTCTTCCTCGGCCAGCCGTAGCGCGCCCGCTGCCACATTGGCGACGAGGTGCTCGGGGTTGCCCGTCCCGGGGATGGCCAGCACGTGTGCGCCTTGCTGCAGGGTCCATGCCAGGCGAACCTGTGCCGGTGAGACTCCGTGCGCGCGGGCGACGGCGCGGACTTCATCGTGCTCGGCCTGGACGGCTCCGGCCTCGCGGCCCTTGCCGGCGATGGAGAAGAAGGGCACGAACGCGATGCCGCGTGCTGCGCATTCGTGGAGCATCTCCTCCCCATGGGGTGTGTCGATGCCGTAGCGGTTCTGGACGCAGACCACCGGTGCGATTGCTCGGGCCTGGGCCAGGTGCTCCGGTCGGGCTCCGGAGATGCCGAGGTGGCGGACGAGTCCGGTGTCGCGCAGTTCGGCGAGGGCTCCGAAGTGCTCGCTGATGTCGTCCTGGCCCATGAGGCGCAGGTTGACCAAGTCGAGGTGGTCGCGGCCGAGTTGGCGCAGGTTCTCTTCGACCTGGCCACGCAGTTGTTCGGGGCGCGCCGAGGTGGCCCACTCGCCGCTGGCATCCCTGGCCGGGCCCACCTTGGTGGCGATGACGAGATCGTCCGGGTAGGGCGCCAGCGCCGAGTTGATCAGTTCGTTGGCGGAGCGTAGCCGGGAGAAGTAGAAGGCGGCGGTGTCGATGTGGTTGACGCCGAGTTCGACTGCGCGGCGGAGCACGTGGATCGCCTGGCTGCGGTCGCGGGGCGTGCCCTGGTGAAAGGCGCTGCTGCCGGTCAGGCGCATGGCCCCGAAACCGATCCGGTTGACCTGGAGGTCACCGAGCATCCATGTGCCGGCGGCCGCCGCCGAGACCGTGTGCGATGTCATCTTCTCCATCAGCTCCATCCGGTAGGCCATCGTCCAGCCTCAGTTCAAGGCGTGGCGGCTCTGGAGTATGCGCTGGTGACCGGCTGGCTGGAAGGCGCGGAGCGTTGGGGGAATGTCACAGCGCGAGCGGGAATCTCGATGGCCCACGACGAGTTGTTACTGGTGAAGCGTCCGGCCCGAGCGCCCCTGTCAGGAGCGCGAGCCGCAGCGGGACCGGCCGATCCCCTCGCCGGCCTCCCCGCATCCTCCAGCAGGTCGAGCAGGCTCACTGCCACCGGTAGTTGCTGAACCGATCTCCGCGCGGGGCCGCCCTTGAGGAGCCCGGCAGCGATGGCGTCGGGGCCTTCGGCGCGCCCGCAGCATGCCCTGGCGGCGCAAGGGCTGCTGCTGCACACCGGCCCCCTACGAAGGCCACCGGCGCCCCGGGGGCCTGATCACGGTGCGGTGCCTCAGGATGTGGGCGGGTCGAGCTGCGGCTCCAGACGCACCTCGGTCACGTTCACGCCCTCCGGAGCGCCGAACTCCTCCGCCATCACGCCGTTGTTGATGTCGGCGACCTCCAGAGCCAAGTGCTCGGCCCCGACGCGCAGGTCGAGTCTTGCCACGGGCTCGCCCGAGGAGTTCGGCATGCGGTGGATGCGCGCCGCCGGGTAGTTCAGGGTCGTCAGCTTGTGCCGCAGCTCCTCGTACGTGGCCGTGTCCGTTCCCGAGAACGCCCTGTTGATGCGCAGTTGGTGCCTCTGGGCGGCGCACTCCTCTGTCGAGGTCAGCGGCACCGGGTCGACCAGGACGGGCAGGGTGGAGTCGGGGGTCGGCTCCGCCGCCGTGGTGCCGGCCGCGGAGGGCGACGCCAACTCATCGGCGCTGACGGAGACGTCGGAGGCGCAGCTCTGCGAGATGAGGTCCGTCATCTCCAGGAACCGCGCCTCCGGTTCGTCGTCGTCGGTCGACGCGGCGGTCATCACCATGGGGGTCTGATCGGCGGTGGCGTTCTGCGTGCCGAAGCCGGACAGGACGAGACGCCGCCGCCGAGCGCGGCCGCCAGCAGGGACTTCGGGAGGAAAGTTGATCGCATGTCCGTAACATGCGGGCTGCTGACGACCGCCCATATGAGTACGCGTGCTCAAACCACCAGGGCGTCAGTCACCAGTGACCGGTACGTGCGTAGAGTGACGCCCATGCGCGCCTCCACACACGATCTCGGCTTCCGTGAGCGGTCCAGGCGGCTGCGTACCTGGGGTGTCGTCCTGCTGTCGGCGGCGGGTGCGCTGTGGCTCTGGCTCGCGGTGCTGCTGTTCACCTCGTACAGCATCGAGGGCTACCAGAGGCAGACCGACTGCTCGGCGCCCTTCGACCGTCACCGTGTCGTGTACGACGGCCTGTGCGCCACCGGCGAACGTGACTGGCCCGTCGCGGTCACCCTCCTCGCCGCGTCTCTGCCGTTCGCGCTGGCCGGCACCGCTCTCGTCACGGCCGGAGTCGTCAGCGTGCGGATGAGCGAGCACGGCATCGAGCTGGAGCGGCTCAGGGAGCAGGACAGGACCGCCTAGTCCGGCCGCCGCCACCGGGCATCGCCCGGGGAGCCCCCCTCGTCCGTCAGCCCGGTGTCAGTGGGGTGTCAGGCCGGCTGCCTAGCGTGCGGCGCATGACCTCATTGGTGGCGGTGTCGAGTCATCTGCCGGAGACCGTGCCGGTGGACGCGTTGAAGGATGCGCTGGGTCTCAGCGACCAGCAGGTGAAGAGGTTCACCCGGCTGTACGGGCTGGACCGGATCTGCAAGGCACCCGAGCGGCCGGAGAGCGAGCTGCTGCTCGCCGCGGCCGGCAAGCTGGAGGGGCTGGCCGGGCAGGAGGACCGGGTCCGGTATGTGATCCGGGCCAAGGGGCTTCGCACCACCGCGCCTTATCCCGTCAATCCGCTGCGGGACGTACGGGACGCGCTCGGGCTGCGGCATGCCCGGACGTTCGCCGTCGCCGATCACGGGTGCGCCACCGGGCTGCTGGCCCTGGATCTCGCGGGGACGCTGCTGGAGGCCGACGGCGACCCCGACGCGCTCGCGCTGATCCTCGCGGGCGACAAGACGCTCACGCCGTTCTCGCAGTGGGTCGCCGACGTGTCGATCATGAGCGAGGCCACCGCCGCCGTCCTCGTCGGCCCGGGCGGCGGCCGCGACCGGATGCTCGGCTACGCCGCCCGTATCCACGGCCGCGACGACGGGCTGATCGACCTCGTCGGCGACCTCGCCAAGGAGGCCGTCCGGATCTACCAGGACGCCCTGGAAGAGGTCGTCACCGCCGCGCTCGGTGAGGCCGGTATCGGCGTGGGCGATCTCGCGCTGGTGCTGCCGCACAACGTCAACCGCGTCTCCTGGACCGTCGCCGCGAAGAACCTCGGCATCCCGGCCGGCGCCATGTTCCTGGACAACATCGCGGCCACCGCCCACTGCTTCTGCGCCGACCCGTTCATCAACTACCGGTCGGTGCGCGACCTGGGGCTGCTCAAGCCGGGCGACCACTACCTGATGACCTCGGCCGGGCTCGGCCAGTCCTTCGCCGCCGCCGTCTTCCAGCACTAGGGAGGATCCCCCATGGATGGCCCGCTCGCCGGCTTCGGCCGCCGGCTCAAGAGCGCCGTGACCGGCGCCGACGACACCCCCCTGGTGTTCCTGGGCAACTTCGAGGTGGAGGAGGTGTGGGCGCGCGGCGAGCACACGCTGCCGCGCTTCTCCGCCTCCTCCGGCAACGCCGTCGTCAACCGCATGGACGAGTTCGCGCTGCTGCTCGCCGGCGAGGGCGACCACGTCGTGCTCAAGACCGCGCCGGACCCCGCCTATCTGGAGTACCTCACCGAGCTGGGACTCGGGCTGCCCGACATTCACGTCGTGGCCGGGCAGGACTCCCAGCGCAAGGTCACCGAGGACGTTCTCGCCGACCCCGCTCTCCTCGACACCCTGCGTGCTCTCGCCGCCGACGGTGCCCGGCTCTCGCCGCACGGGGTGTCCGTACTCGAAGAGGAGCTGTCCGCTCGTACGGGCATGCCGCTCGCCGCCCCGGGCGCCGCGCTCTGCAAGGACGTCAACAGCAAGATCTACAGCCGCCGGGTCGCGGACGAGCTGGGCGTGCGCCAGCCCGCCGGCTGGACCTGCGAGAGCGTCGACGAGCTGGCCGACGCCCTGGACCGGGCCCGTGAGCTGCTCGCCCAGGGGCGCCGTACGGTCGTGAAGGAGGCGTTCGGGGTCTCCGGCAAGGGCATCGTGGTGCTGGAGAGCGAGCGCTGGATGGACAGGGCGCTGCGCATGGTCCGGCAGCGCGTCGAGCGCTCGGGAGAGTCCCGTATCGCGTTCGTGGTCGAGGAGTGGGTTCCTCATCAGGGGGATCTCAACTACCAGTTCACCGTCTCCCGCGACGGCTCCGTCCACTTCGACTTCGTCAAGCGCGCCGTCACCGAGGGCGGTGTCCACAAGGGCCACCGCTTCCCCGCGCACCTCTCCCCCGCCCAGGACGCGACGCTGCGCGAGACCGCCGAGCTGCTGGGCAAGCGGCTGGCCGCCGACGGCTACGCGGGCGTGGTCGGCGTCGACGCGCTGCTCGACGGGGACGACGCGGTGTGGCCGGTCATCGAGATCAACGCCCGCAACAACATGTCGACGTACCAGGTGCGGCTCCAGGAGAAGTTCGTCGGGCCGGGGCAGGTCGCTCTCGCCCGGCACTACCCGGTACGGCTCGACCGCCCACGCTCCTTCGGTGAGATCCGGGGCCTTCTCGGTGATCTCGTCTGTCCCGGAGCCGGCCGCTCCGGGCTGCTCGTGAACAACTTCGCGACCGTCAACGCGGGCGCCGAGGCCGCAGCGCCCGGTGAGCCGTTCGACGGGCGCCTCTACGGAATCGCGGTCGCCTCGTCGCCCGACGAGCTCACCGCACTCGACGAGGGCGTCACCGCCCGGCTGCTGGCAGGAGGAGTGGGCCATGCCCGTTGAACACACCGTGCAGGACATCGGGATCACCGAGCTGGCCGACCGGTTCGGGACCCCGCTGTACGTCTACGACGGCAACGGGCTGCGGGACCGGATCACCACCGTCCGGGAGCGGCTGCACCCGCGACTGGAGGTCTTCTTCTCGCTGAAGTCCAATCCGAACATCGCGGTGTGCGCGCTGCTGCACGCGCACGGCGCCCGCGCCGAGGTCTCGTCGATGACGGAGCTGGCCACCGCGCGCCGCGCCGGCGTCGCGCCGCACGACATCATCTTCCTGGGCCCCGGCAAGAGCCGCACCGAGCTGGCGGCCTGCCTGGACGAAGGCGTCGCGGTCATCATCTGCGAGTCGTTCGGCGAGCTGGAGCTGATCGACCGGCTGGCCCGCGAACGCTCGGTCACGGCCCGCGTCGCGCTGCGCGTCAACCCGGAGTTCGCCGTCAAGGGCTCGGGCCTGACGATGGGCGGCAAGCCGCGCCAGTTCGGCATCGACGAGGCGCAGCTCCGCGACCCGTCGGCGCGCGAGCTGCTCTGCGGCCTGACGAACGTCGCGGTCATGGGCGTGCAGGTGTACATGGGGACCCGCATCCTCAGCGAGGACGCCGTCGCCGAGAACACCCGGCGCATCCTGGACCTGGCCGAGGGCCTGTCGGCGGAGCTGGACTTCCCGCTGGACCTGGTGGACGTCGGCGGCGGGCTCGGCGTCGCGTACTTCGAGAACGAGAAGGACCTGGACTTCGACCGCCTCGCGGAGCTGGTCAACCCGCCGCTCGACGCGTTCGCGCGGCGGCACCCGGCGACCCGCATGGTGATGGAGCTGGGCCGGTACCTGACCGCGCCGTTCGGTACGTACACGACCCGCGTCCGCTATGTGAAGACGTCCATGGGCGAGAACTTCGCCGTGGCGGACGGGGGAACCAACCACCACATGGCGGCCGTCGGCATCGGCTCGTTCGTCAAGCGGAACTTCCCGATGAAGGTCCTCAACCGGCTCGACGAGCCCGCCACCGGCGACTGGAACATCACGGGCCCGCTGTGCACCCCGAACGACACGCTCGGCAAGAAGGTGCCGCTGCCGGACGTCCGGCCCGGCGACCTGATCGGCGTGGAGTGCTCGGGCGCGTACGGGCCGAGCGCGTCGCCCGTGCTGTTCCTCAGCCACGGCCACCCGGCCGAGGTGCTCGTGCTCGACGGGGAGGCGCACCTGGTGCGCGACCGGGACCGCCCGGACGACCTGCTGCGCAACCAGCGGCTGCCCGGGCCCGCCCTGCTGAACCGGACCGGCTCGGCCGCCGGCTGACTCCGTCCGCCCTCCGGGCCGCCGCCCCGCCTCAGATTCCGTGTACCGATCCGTGTATCGAAAGGACCGTTGTGCCATGACTGACACCGCCTCCCTCGCGCAGGACACCGCCGGCCGTACGAAGGTCGTGGCGGCCATCTCGTCCTCGCTGGCCGAGGTGCTCGGCCACGAGCTGCCGGAGCTGACCGAGGACTCCCGGCTGTTCGACCAGGTCGGCCTCGACTCCAGCGGCGTGTTCGAGCTGCTGATGGGTCTTGAGGACGCGCTCGGCATCGAACTGGACACCGACCAGCTGGAGATGAGCCACTTCGAGTCGGTGCGCTCCCTCGCCGACTTCCTGCTCGCCGAGATGGGCGGCTGACCGTGTACCGCACATCGGCGGCGCCCGCGGCGCGCGTCCCCCGGGCCGCGCCCGCGCTGCGCCTGGAGCGGGTGGTGCACCGGGTGTTCCCGGCCGGTACGAGCCGGATCGACGACGCGTTCTCCGTACGGCACTTCACGGACATCGCCGGGGAGTACGGGCGCGCGTACCGGCCCGATCTGGCGGCGGCGGGCGCGGGCAACACGTTCGCGTCGATGGCGCGGGCGCTGGTGGAGTCGCTGGGCCCGGACGCGGCGGAGGTGGGCGTGGCGGTGGTCGCGCACGCCGCGCCGGACCTGGACTGCCGGTACGCGGCGACCACCTACCTGTCGGAGGCGTGGCCGCACGGCCCGCTCGCGTTCGGGCTGTCGGAGCAGGGCGGGGCGACGCCGTTCACGGCGCTGCGCGTGGCGACCGAGTACGTACGGCGGCACGGGCTGCGGCAGGCGCTGGTCCTGATCCTGGACCAGGGGACGCTCCCGTACGACACGGAGGGCGCCGTACCGGCCGGTGACGCGGGTGTGGCGCTGCTCCTGTCGGCGGACGAGGCGCCGGGGGTGCGGCCGCGGGTGCGGCAGCTGCCCGGGGTCGCGCCGGGCGAGGTGCGGGACCTGCTGGCGGAGGAGCTGCGCCCGTACGGCGGGGACGTGACGGTGGTGGCGGGCGCCGGGATCGAGCCGGGGCGCGATCTGCCGGCGGGTCTGGCGGAGGTGCGGGAGACCGGCAAAGGCTTCCCGTGCACGGCCTTGTGGGCGCACCTGGCGGGCGAAGGCCCGGCGGGGCTGCCTGCGCGGCTCACGGCCGGGCGGCCGGCCGGCGAAGGCCCGGCGGGCGAACCGGCCGGGCTGTCGGCCGGGCTTCCGGCGGGGCGGCCCCTCGTGCTGGCCGAGTACGACCCGGTGGGCGCCGACTTCGGGGTGTGCGTGGTGGAGCCCGAGGCCGCGCCGGTGCCCCTCCAGGGCTGGGAGGCCGTGCGGTGAGCCGGGCCTGGGAGGAGTACCACCGGATCGCGCGCGACGAGGGGCTGGCTCCCGCGCTGGACGCGCTGTGCGAGGACATGCTGCCGGGGCTGCTGCCGTGCGGGCCGCACGGGCACGCCGTGGTGACGCCGCGGACGCTGCTGAAGGCCGGGCGCGCCTGGTGCGCGGGCCGGCCCGCCGAGCTGCCGCCGGGCGGGCCCGAGGTGCTGGGCTCGGCCGAGCTGCCGGGCGGCGAGGTGGTGATGGTCCGCCAGGAGATCGCGGCAACGGCCGAATACGGGCCGCCCGACCGGCGGGCCGGCTGGTCGCTGGGCCTGGTGTGGCTGCGGCTCGGGTTGTCGGAGGCGCTCCGCGAGGCGGTGGTGGCGCATCTCGGGAGCCGTACGGCAGGGCCCGAGGGAACACCGCTGTTGCAGCAGCAACTGGTGAAGGTGGCCGTGGCGGACGCGCTCGTGGAGCATCTGGAGGTCCGTGCGGTGCTCACGGGCGTACCGGAGGGGCAACTGTCCCCTGCCGCCCTGGAGGATCTCCAGCGGCGGCTGACGGACGCCGACCGCGGGCAGGTCAGGCTGCTGGGCGCGAGTGGATATCTGGCGGACGGTCCCGGCCAGGTGGCGTATGTCTCGGAGGTGCTGGCCGAGGCGTACGCAATGGCCCCGAAGAAGGAGGAGACCGCGGCGGCACAAGCCGGCGTGGCCGGAGGGAGATGCTGGTAGGCACCGGTACGGGTACGTCGGGCCGGGGTGCGTGGGTCGCACTCCGGCCCTTTTCTTCGCCCGCTCACCGGAGCGAACACTTCCGGACAGCTTTGACCGATCCCCTACCTACAGTTGACGGCCCGACAAGTCACCTGTCAGCTTTGACTTACACATCAAAGCGCGGGTTGTCATAGCCCCGAACCCGGAGATGGGGAGTCTGCGATGGAACAGCGGTTAACGGTCCGGATGGCCACATGGAGCGCCCGTCACCCCTGGCGGGCGCTGGCCGGCTGGCTGGTGCTCGTGGTCGTGTGCCTGGCCCTCGGATCCCTGGCCGGGACCCGGGTGGCCGACAGCGTCGACTACCGGGTCGGCGAGGCCGGCCGCGCCGAGGAGATCGCCGAAGCGGGCGGCATCCTCGACCCGTTGCAGGAGAAGGTCCTGATCACGCCCCGCGCCGGCGAGAAGCTGGATCGCGAGGCCGCCACCGCCGCCGCGCAGGACGTGGTCCGCCGGATGACCGGCGCCCCCTCGGTCGCCGAGGTCGGCAGCCCGGTGTGGGCGCCCAGCGGGCAGGCCGTCCTCGTACCGCTCATCACCAAGGGCAAGGACGCCGAGGTCTCCGCCGACATCCCGGCCCTCCTGGAGCGCACCGCCGCGGTCCAGGAGAGCCACCCGGGCCTGAAGGTGGCGCAGACCGGCCACTTCTCGATGGGCCAGGGCGTCTCCGCGAACATGGGCGAGGACCTCGCCACCGCCGAGCGGATCACGCTGCCGCTCACCCTGCTGATCCTGATGGTGGTGTTCGGCGCGGTCGTCGCGGCCGGTGTCCCGGTGCTCCTCGCCCTGTCGGCGGTCGCCGCCGCGATGGGCCTGTCGCAGCTCTTCTCGCACGTCTTCCCGAGCGTCGGCGCCAACAACAGCCTGATCCTGCTGATGGGCATGGCCGTCGGCGTCGACTACTCGCTGCTGTTCATCAAGCGGGTACGCGAGGAGCGCGCCCGCTCCGGCGGCCGCCTCGACCAGGAGTCCGCCGTCCGGATCGCCGCCGCCACCGCCGGCCGCACGGTCGTCATCTCCGGGTGCGCCGTGATGGTGTCGCTCGCCGCCCTGTTCGTCGTCGGTGACGTCGTCTTCTCGTCGCTCGCCGTCAGCTCCATCACCGTCGTCGCGATCGTCGTCGGCGCCGCCCTGACCGTGCTGCCCGCGCTGCTCGTCAAGCTGGGCCGCGCCCTGGACCGCCCCCGCCTCCCGCTGCTCGGCCGGCTCGCCGACCGCGCCGCGCACTCCGCGCACTCCGCCGCACCCGGCTCCCCCGGCTCCCCCGGCTCCCCCGGCCGTACGTGGGAGCGGCTGCTCGCCCCGGTGCTGCGCCGCCCGGTCGCCGCGCTCGTCGCCGGACTGGCCCTCGTCGGCGCCCTGTCGCTGCCCGCGCTCGGCATCGAACTGTCCTCCACCGAGGTCAGCACCCTGCCGAAGGTCGCCGCCGTCCAGGCCCGCGACCGGGTGGTGGAGGAGTTCCCGTCCGAGCGCGCCGCGTACCTGGTGGCCGTCCGCACCGACGAGGCGCACCGCGCCGAACTGCCGCAGGCCATGCGGGACCTGGTGAAGGCCGCCGGTGAGCAGCCGCTGCTGCGCGCCGCCGACGGCGGGGCCGACGCCGCCCGCATCCGCACGTCCGACGACGGGCTGACCGGCACGGTCCTGCTGCACGCCCCGCACCAGATCGACTCCGGGGAGGCGCAGGACGCGCTGCGGCTGCTGCGTGGCGAGCTGGTGCCGGAAACGGTCGGCAAGCTGGCCGGCACCGAGGCGGCCGTCTCCGGTGACGTCGCCCGCAACGCCGACGTACTCGACCACCAGATGTCGGCCCTGCCCTGGGTGATCGGCGCGGTCCTCGCGCTCAGCCTGACCGTGATGCTGGTGGCGTTCCGCTCCGTACCGGTCGCCATCGTCTCCACCGTCCTGAACGTGGCGTCGGCCGGCGGCGCGCTCGGCCTGCTCGTGCTGGTCTTCCAGTCCGACTGGGTGCAGCGCCAGCTCGACTACGACACCGACGGGTTCATCGTGTCGCGTGTGCCGCTGTTCCTCTTCGTGATCCTCTTCGGCCTGTCCACCGACTACAACGTGTTCATGGTCAGCCGCATCAAGGAGGCCGTGCAGCAGGGCCGTTCGACGACGGAGGCGGTCCTGGAGGGCATCACCCGCTCGGCGGGCGTGGTCACCGGCGGCGCCGTGGTGATGGTGTCGGTCTTCGTCAGCTTCATGTTCACGGACCTGCTGGAGATGAAGCAGCTCGGCTTCGGGCTCTGCGTCGCCGTCATCCTGGACGTCGTGGTCATCCGCATCGTGATCCTGCCGGCCGCGCTGAAGCTGCTGACCCCGGTCCTGTGGTGGCCGTCCCGCCCCGCGGCGCGGGCGGCCGGCGGCGACCGGCACGGCGCGGACTCCCCGTACCGCGTCCCGGCCACCCAGCCGGTCCCCTGACCGCGACGGCACCCCCCAGAGCCGTACGCACCGGCCCGGAGCCGCACGCACCACGCACGACCCACAGCCGTACCGCACCACCCCGGTCCCCGGCCGGAGCGCCCCGAGCGCCCGGCCGGGGACCTTCGTGCGGGCCACTCGTGAATCGTTCACGTGTCCGGCCGAGGGCGGCCCGAGTGGCGGCCGAGCAGCAGGTGGCTCAATGGCCGGAGCCGCCGCTCCGCCCCACCCGCCGCGGAGCCCGCAACGGGGAGACACCATGGAAGTGCAGCTGCTCGGATCAGTGACCGTCATCCACGGCGACGTGCACCGCCACGTCGTCTCCAAACGCGTACGCACCGTCCTCGCGCTGCTGTCCCTGCCGCCCGGCACACCCATCCTGTACGAGCAGCTCATGGCGGAACTGTGGGGCGAGCGCGAGCTGGAGAACATGCGCAACGCGCTCCAGGCCAACGTCCTGCGGCTGCGCCGCATCCTGGGCTCGCTGACCGGCCGGCGCGGTGACGAGGTGCTGCGCACCGTCAGCGGCGGCTACCTGCTCGACCTGCCGCCGGACGCCGTGGACGCCCAGCGCTTCCTGTCGCTCGCCGCCCGCGGCTCCGCGGAGCGCGACCCCGACAAGGCCGTACGGCTCCTCGACGAGGCGCTCGGCCTGTGGCGCGGCCCCGCCCTGTTCGACCTGTACGAAGGGCCCCGCCTCCATCTGGAGGCGGGGCACCTGGAGGAGCAGCGGCTGTGCGCCCGCGAGGACCTGGTCGCGGCGCGGCTGCGGATCGGCGAGGGACGCGGCGTCATCCCGGAGCTGCGGCAGCTCATCGCCCAGTACCCGGGGCGGGAGCGGCTGAGCCAGCTGCTGATGCTGGCGCTGTACCGGGACGGCCGGCAGACCGAGGCCCTCGACGTGTTCCACCGCACGCGGCAGTGGCTCGTCAAGGAGCTCGGTCTGGAGCCGGGTCGTGATCTGTCGAAGGTCTACCAGTCGATCCTCACGCAGGACGCGATGCTGGGCTGACCCGTGGCTGGGTCGACCCGTGTGTGCCGCCGGCGGGCGCGTCCTTCAGGCAGCGGCCGGCGGCGCTGCCGGGAAGGGCGCGTCCCGGTCGAACTTGCCGGACGTGTACCCCTGGAAGAGGGTGAGCCGCTGCATGTGCCCGGTGCCCTCCAGGAACTCCATCGCCCGGGCGTCCCGCGCCAGCTTGTCGAGGAGCGGGTGGTCGAGCCGCGCGCCCGGCCCGAAGAACGTGCAGGCCTCGCGGGTGGCGTCCTCGGCGAGCTGCGCCGCCCGCACCTTGGCGGCGGACGCGAGGTGCCCGTTGGTGCTGCGCAGGTCCACGGCCGCGGCCGCCTGGTGCACGAGGGCGCGTGTGGCGGTGATACGGCGGCCGAGCGCGTCGAGCCGGTCGCGGTCGGCGCGGCTGAGGGCGCGGCGGTTGGCGAGGACGTACGTGTGGGCGGCGCGTGCGATGCCGACCGCGATGGCGGCGACGCCGGGCCGCAGCCGGTTGAAGGTCTGCACGAACGCCCAGGTGCCGCGCCGGCTGGGCGACAGGTGGCGGCCGAGCAGGTTCTCCTCCGGGATCTCCACGCCGTCGAGGTCGATGTGGCTGATCATGGCGCCGCGCAGGCCGATCATCGGCAGGGCCCGGGCCCGCCAGCCGGGGGCCCGCGCGGTGTCGACGAGCGCCGCGGTCACGCCCAGCGGCCCCGGGCGGGTGCGGGCGAACACGACGGCGAGCTGGGCCCGTACGGCGTTGCCGACGTACCGTTTGGCGCCGTTCAGGACGTGTCCCCCGCCGGGACCGGGTGCCGGGGTGAGCGCGGTCGTCAGGCCGGCGGCGTCGGAGCCGCGCTCGGGTTCGGTGAGCGCGAAGCAGGTCCACAGCGGCTCGGCGAGCATCCGCCCGTAGAACCACTCCTTCTGCCGCCGGTCGGCGAGGATGTCGACGAGGACCCCGGCGAGCAGCGGGCCCGGCGACGCGACCATCATTCCGGCGTCGGCGCAGGCCAGTTCCTCCATGATGACGGCGCGCTCCAGGGCGCGTTCGCCGAGGAAGCGGTGGCCGGCGATGGGCTCGGGCTCGTTGCCGTACTCCGCGGGAACGCCCATCGTGGCGAGGTAGCGCACGGCGGGCAGGTCGAAGTGGCGGCGGATCGCCTCCGGGTCGGCGTCGATCTCCAGGGCGTGCTTGCGGAAGTCGTGCCCCCACTCCTGGAACTGGCGGCGCAGGGCGTGCAGCCGGTCGTCGATTCCGTTCATCGGTCGTCCCTCCCCTGGACGCGGCCGGGTCGGCCGTCGGTGGTCGCGGTCATCCGCGTCATCCACGTCATCCACGTCATCCGCGTCATCCGCAGCCGCCCGCGTGCCCGTCGTCGGTGGCGTGCGCGCCGAGGCCGACGGCGCCGAGGCCGACGGCGGAGGGCACCGGCTCCGGCAGGGCGCGGGCGGGCGTCCCCGCGGGTGTCCCGGCGGCGCGCAGGTGCGCGGCGAACGCGGGCAGCCGGTCCAGGCCCCAGTAGCGGCTGAAGCCGTGCGTGAAGAACGGGACGCCGAACACCCCGTCGGCGCAGACGTCCTGGAGCGCCCGCACGCCGCGGCGGCGCAGCTCCGGGTCGTCGCTCGCGCCCGCCAGGGCGTCCGGGTCCAGGCCCAGTTCGGCGCCGAGCCCGGCGATCACCGCGCGGTCGCAGATGTCGCGGCCCTCCTCCCAGCGGGTGCGGTAGGCGGCCGCGACGTACCGGGCGCCGTACTCGGGGCCCGCGTCCCGGGCGACCAGGTAGGCGAGGTGCGGCACCTCCCACACGGGGTTCCGGTCGACCGGCCACGTCATGGCGAGGCCGCGCTCCTTCACCAGCCGCCCCACGTCCTGGAGGATGTACAGGTGCTTCGCCCGGGACATCGGCGTGTACGGGAACGAGCCGCCGGCCTCCGTCAGGAGCCGCTCGCTCGTCGCGTCGGGTTCGAAGAAGGGCCGCCACTCGACGGCGGCGGCCACGTCGGGGTGGCGGTCGGTCAGTTCGCGGTAGGCCAGCCAGGAGTACGGGCTGCGCAGCGAGAAGTAGAAGCGCGGCGTGCGGGCGGCTGCCGGGGCCATCACAGCACCAGCCCGCCGTCGACGCCGAACACCTGCCCGGTGATGTACGAGGCGCGGTCCGACACCAGGAACGACACGAGGTCCGCGACCTCGTCGGGGCGGCCGAAGCGGCCCATCGGGATGCGCTGTGCGAGCGCGTGACCCGCGCCGTCGGACAGCGCGGCCGTCATGTCGGTCTCGATGAAGCCGGGCGCGACGGCGTTGACGCGGATGCCGCGCGGCGCGACCTCCTTGGCGAGCGCCTTGGAGAAGCCGATGATCCCGGCCTTGGACGCCGAGTAGTTGGTCTGGGTGGCGTTGCCGTACACGCCGGCGACGGACGACATGGTGACGAGCGTGCCCGTGCGGCGCTTCATCATGGCGAACACGGCGGCCCGGCACACGTGGTACGTGCCGTCGAGGTTGACCCGCAGGACCTCCTGCCAGGACTCCTCGTTCAGCAGGATCAGCGGGTTGTCCCGGACGATCCCGGCGGACGAGACGACCGCGTGGACGGGACCCAGCTCCTTCTCGGCGGCGCGGACGAACGCCTCCGCCTCGGCCTGCCGGGCCACGTCGACCCGCCGCGTCAGCACGGCGGCACCGGCCGCCTCGGCCTCCTTGGCGACGGCCTCGGCGGCCGCGTGGTCGGAGCGGTAGCAGAACGCCACGTCGTAGCCGTCGGCGGCGAGCCGGGTCACCACGGCGCGGCCGATGCCCCGCGAGCCTCCGGTCACCAGCGCGACCGGCCGGTTGTGTTCCTCTGCGGACATCATGCCCTCTCGTGGGTGGTGGTTTCGGGTACGGGAGATTCCGCGACGGCGCCCGTCAGGACCTCCATGTCGCGCAGCGCCAGCGTGACCTGGCCGATCTCCATGACGGGTGTGCCGTCGACGGTGCTGCGCCCCGTCACGAGGTACGTGTCGCCCAGGTCGCGGACCACCGTGACCTCGTGGGCGAGCACCGACCCGGGGTGGACCGGCGCGAGGGTGCGGGCGTCCCGGACCTGCGTGAGCAGCGCGACCTTGCCCAGCCGTACGTCCGGGTTGGGCTCCTCCCAGCAGGCCAGCGCGACGGCACACTGCGCCCACGACTCGAGGAGCAGCCCCAGCGGGTACGCGCAGTCCTCGTCGGTCGGGTTCCGGCTGAGCGCGCCGTAGCCGGGTTCGGCGACGGTGACCGCCTTGTGCGCGACCAGCCGGCGGCGCGGCTCCACCTCGACGACCCGGTCGACGAGGAGGGCGGGGCGACGGTGGGGGATGACCGCCATGACGCGGGAGGTGCTCATCAGTGCTGCTCCTGGGTGGTGTCGGGTAAGGCGGCCGGGAGGCGGAGGCGGATACGGGCGGCGGGCCGGCCGCCGGCGGAGACGTCGGCGTCGGTGCGCACCCCGTCCTCGTCGTGCAGGACACGCGCCTCGACCAGGACCTCCTCACCCGGCCGCACCGGGCTCAGGAACCGTGCCCGCTCCAGCACGGCGGGCTGGTGCGCGGGCGCTCCGGTGGCACCGGTGACCAGCTCGTGCACGTACTGGACGAGGCTGAACCCGGGGACGAGGGGGAACCCCGGGTAGTGCCCGTCCAGGAACGGATCGTCGGCATCGACGGTGACGGTCCCCCGCACGGTCACCGCCCCACCGGGCGGCGGCGCGGGCTCGGATTCCATGTCGAGGATGGTCAGGGCCTGTTCAAGCATCATGATCGGTCACTCCTCGGGTCGGTCGTACGGTCAGCGACTCGGGCAGTCCTGCGGCACAGTGGCGCCCTCCCCCGCTCCCGCTGCGGAACGGCACACCGCCCGGAACCGCCGGTTCGGCGCACTGGCCGGCACCGCCGCTTCCGCTGCGGGGCGGCGCACTGGCCGGGACCGCCGGTTTCGCTGTGGGCATGCGTTCCGCCAGGGGCGATGGGGGTCCCCCCTGCTCGAGCGAAGCCGAGAGCTTGGGGGAGGGTGGGCACAGCGG